>JAOAAA010000116.1 GCA_026419115.1 Gemmataceae bacterium | reverse complement strand
TCGCACCACGATCCGCACCCGTGCCCATGCTTATGGAGCGGTTCCGTTTACGATTGCGGGAACGGGCATCGCTCCAGATGAATTTCAGACTTATGATGAGCCGACCGCCAGTCGTTCGAGCAGACAATTCGATCCGGGCTGGCAGCTCATGAGATGGTTCCTAGGGCAAAGATAAAATCTGCAGCGGTTCCATTTCTGCAGCAGGTTCATAAAACGATTGCACGGTGAATCTAGCTCTTACCCGAACGAATTTATGGCTCATCCCCTCTTTGGTCCCGAAGTCCGATTGGCGCTGAAAACCAATGATACCGAAGGACTGAAAACAGTCGTTGAGAATTTACACCCTTCAACCGTCGCAGAAATTCTCTCCGAGGATGAATTTAGCCCATCAGAAGTTTGGCAAATTTTAGGGACGGCCGAATATCGCAAGCAAGCCAACGTCTTTGAGTATTTCCCCCCCGCGTGGCAGGTGACCCTAGCCGACAAGGGCGATCCCCAACAAGTGGCCAAAATCATCGAGCACATGGCCCACGATGAGCGTGTGGACCTGCTGCGCAGATTATCGAGCGAAACATCCGAACGGGTATTAAAGTTCGTTGATGAAGCCAGTCAACGCGACATCAGAGCATTGGCCGGTTACGAGGAAGGAACCGTCGGATCGTTGATGACGACCGATTATGCTTGGGTCCCCAGCGATATTACAATCAATCAGGCGATAGAACGATTGAGGCAACAAGCAGCAGATCGGGAAACCATTTACTACATCTACACACTGGATGAACAAACTCGACGCCTCAAGGGAGTGTTCACACTTCAAGAGATGATTCTGGCTTCTCCGAATGTGAAAGTCAACGAGATCATGGAATCGGGCGGATTGGTAACATTACGCCCCCAAGATGAACCAATTCGGGCTGCCGAACTGCTGCGAAAATACGACTTCCTTGCTCTTCCTGTGGTCGATGATGAAGGGCGACTACTCGGGATAGTCACGCATGATGACGTGTTGGATTTAATCGATGCCGAGGCCACCGAAGATTTACAAAGGCAAGCGGCCGTCGGCCACATCGAAGGGAGCTATTTGGATGCCGGTTTCGTCAATGTTTGGCGAAAAAGAACGGGCTGGCTTTCGATGCTTTTCGTGGCCGAGATGCTCACCTATAACGTCACCACCATTTTTGAGGAGCCAATCGAAAACGTCAAAGTTCTCAAATACTTTATCCCGTTGTGTATCGCCACAGGAGGGAATTCCGGTACCCAAGCAGCGACTTTGGTCCTGCGGGCCATGGCGTTAGGACAAATCTCCCCGAAGGATTGGATACGCATCCTGCGCTTTGAATTATTGATGGGGATGGCCATGGGGTTGGCCCTTGGGATCATCGGCATCGGTCGGGCACAACTGGTGAGTTCCGATATGCTCGTTTACGAAGGAGAACGGGCCGGTCAACCAGTGGATCGTTTTTATTTCTCGATTATGCTGGGGATCATCGTCATGCTTATTTGCATGGCAGGGACGTTAACGGGTGCGACATTCCCTCTTATACTCAAAAGAGTATTTAAGGCAGACCCTGCCTTGGCCTCGGGGCCGGCTGTGGCTACTTTAATCGACGTGCTGGGTATTGTGATTCTTTTTGGTATCGCTTGGGTGTTTCTCCTGTGACCAGTTATGCACTTCGTGTCGGTATTTTTTCCGGAACAGATTTTCGACTTCATTGGACCACACCCACTTTAGCCGTACTGGCCTTGGCTCATGGTTGGTATTTCTTCGATTTTCAAACGGGGCTGATGAACCTTACCCTGTGCCTTGGGGTAATCCTCTGCCTCATTATTCATGGCATTGCTCACAAACTCGCTGCCCGTCGCTTGGGGATACCCACCCGAGGGATTGTGATTCATCCGCTTTGGACCATCGAAGGCTATGGCCGAATTGGTGAAAAACCGCGTGAGGAATTCACCTTGGCTTTGGCAGGCATTTTAGCCCAAGCATTGATCTCGACCTGTTTGGGGGGGGGGTTAGCATTATTCGGGGAATCGTTAAGCCCTCAATTCGACGAAACCAAGCCCTACTCCATGAGTGTTTACCTGAATCAACTTTTTTGGGCCAACTTATTCCTCACTGCACTCGACATCCTTCCTGCCTATCCCACCGACGGCGGAAGAATTTTCCGTGCTGCCTTGGCGATGACGCAAACTCGGCTTCGCGCCACGGAGCTGAGCATTAGCTTGTCGGCTGTTTTTTCACTCGTCATGCTCATCGCCAGTTATTTTTTGAAAACCCCCATCATGGGCTTCGCTGCCATTGCCCTGTTCCTTTCAGGCCAAGAGGAACTCAATCGGGAACGATTTTTTGAATCACTCAAACGTCCGCCTGAAGATGATCCTGACCCCCCTCCTCCTTTCAATCCCAGCCCGATCGATCGAGTGACCGCAGGACTGACCCTCACTGCGGAACCCGATTTCACAGGTTTCATTTGGAATGAACAAGCACGCTTATGGGTCGAATGGAAAAATGGCCAAGTTGTGAGTGCAACCGCTTTGATTAAGGACTAAAGCCCCATGCAGCAAGGAACCCCGATCTTAGAACTGCAAGATGTTTCGCTCAAACTGGGCCAACATTGGCAACTCAAAAATATCTCCTTGCAAATCCGAGCGGGGGAATCTCTCGCTATTCTGGGGGGAAGCGGTTGTGGGAAAACCTTGACACTCAAACTCCTCGTGGGGTTGATCGAACCCACACTCGGACAAAGCCGAATCTACGGGCGAAACTGGCAAGAGCTTTCCGAGAAAGAGTTGCGTCAATATCGCAAAAGAATCGGCTTCCTATTTCAAGGGGCTGCCCTATTCGATAGTCTCACCGCCCGAGAAAATGTGGCTTACCCGTTGGTTTCCAATACTTCCCTTTCTCAAACGGAAGTTCAAGATCGTGTTGCAAAACTATTGGAAGAAGTTAACCTACCCCCATCGAATTGGGATAAATTACCCGCAGAACTTTCCGGAGGACAACGCAAAAGGGTCGGTCTGGCCCGTGCCCTCGCCCTAGAGCCGGACATCCTTTGTTACGATGAACCCACAACGGGTTTGGACCCCATTACCATTGCGATTATCAACGAGCTGATCAAACGGACCAGCGAACAACGTCGCGTGACCACCATTATCGTGACTCATGAGATGAAGACGGTTTTCGAGACCGCTCAGCGAGCATTGATGCTGCAACCACTCATGGGATTATCCGAAGGGGAATCGCAAATCGTGTTCAACGGTTCTGTAAAGGAACTGAATCAATCACAAGATGAACGAATCCGCTCCTTCGTGACCGGAAGTATTTTGAACCTTCCTCTTTCTGTTCAAGGTGAAACATGAAACTGGGATTTGTCAGCGCCATCCTCCCCGAATGGAACCTCACACAAATCATGGAATTCGCTGCCCAAACGGGTTTTGATTGTGTCGAGATCATGTGCTGGCCCGTCGGGAAAGCCAACCGTCGTTATGCAGGGGTCACTCATATTGATGTGACCAATCTAACGGAAAACGCCGTTGGGGAAATACGAGAATTAGTAAGGCGAACCGGTGTGAGCATCTCCGGCTTGGGATATTATCCCAATCCTCTCGATCCGGATCCGGAACATCGAAAAATGGTGTCGGACCATTTGAAGGCAGTGATCGTTGCGGCCAAGAGACTCCATGTGGGTATCGTGAATACCTTCATCGGCCGTGATTGGCATAAAACCATCGAGGACAACTGGCCTCTCCTGAAGGAAGTGTGGACTCCCTTAGTGGGATTCGCCACCGAAAACCAGATTAAAATTGGTATCGAAAACTGCCCGATGATTTTCTCGAAAGATGAATGGCCCGGTGGAAAAAACCTAGCCGTTTCTCCAAAGGTCTGGCGGCAGTTGTTTGCAGAATATCCCAACGGGCATTTGGGACTGAATTTTGATCCCTCTCACTTAGTCTTTCAGCACATCGACATCCCCCGAGCTATTCGAGAATTTGGCAAGCACTTCGTCCACGTCCATGCCAAGGATACTCGAATCGATGTCGATGCACTTTATGAGCGAGGTTCCATGGGCTTGGGATGGCACACGCCGAAGCTACCCGGTTTGGGCGACGTCAACTGGAGCCAATTTTTCTCGGCTTTGACGGACACTGGTTACAGTGGTTCGGTTTGTATTGAAGTTGAGGATCGGGCTTATGAAAAATCGCTGGAAGATCGTCAAAGAGCCTTGCGTCAAAGCCTTTTGTTCCTCAAACAGTTTGTTGGCTAAATTATTGAAAGAATGATCTTTTTTGTGGGTATATTCCAATTCAGCAGAGAATACAGACCTACTTTGAACTTCTCTGGATGACCTCCTTTAACTCACTTGAAAGGATTGCCAAACTGGGTTAAAAGATGAAAAAATGGTAAAGAAGTTGGCGAATTCGGTTGGGAATCCTCTCCCCCTTGACTCCAAACGAAAATACCTGATCGTTCGCCTAACGATCAATGAAATAACCTTACATAATTACATTTATAAATTTGAATAATTATCGATTGAATGGAATATGATAGGGTAATAAATTTAGGCCGATATTGAAAATTTAAATACTTAATATCTATAAGATTTTGAATATAACCCCAACAAAACAACGTATATAATTACCTTTATAAAAACGAAAACCGTTGGTTTTTCCGAGAAAAATGGCTATAATCTCATAATAAATGGATCGATTAAGAAACGATTGTTCAGTAAAGTCTTGAGCAACAAAAAAATTTCGAACTTGTCAATGAAAGAAAAGAGTTGTAAGTTAATTAACCTATTAGTCTAATGAAATGATGATTTAGAGATAATGCAATTCGCTCAATGATTATCCCCAAGTTGCCCATGACCCTCAAGGTATAGTACCTATCTAAAGGAAGTTGTGAGTATGTCAAAGAAACTCAACAAGGAATCGGCCTTAAAAGCAGCGGAACTCCTGTCCGCTATTGGTGAAGCTAACCGGCTCCGGATCATCGATGCCCTGTGGAATGGCAAGAAAAACGTCACCCAACTCTCGGATACTCTGGGCTTAGCTGTGGTGAACGTCTCGCATCACCTAAGTGTTCTAAAATCGGCTCGTTTGGTTAAGAACATCAAAGAAGGTCGGTTCGTTTGGTATACCCTTTCGCCGGATGTTGTTAAGGTGAATGGAAACCACAAAACCCTTGACTTGGGTTGGTGTACTCTTTCGATCTCCTGAGTGTGTGAGTCGTTGTGTCGAAATCCCTCTCCCATTATCTCGGACTTGTTCGTTTCTCTCACACCTTGTTTGCCCTGCCCTTTGCTTTAAGTAGTGCGACGATCGCATGGAGTATCGAATCTTTTCGTTTTGTGGATTTGATTGGGATACTGTTGTGCATGATCTTTGCTCGATCCGCGGCCATGGCCTTTAATCGGCTGGTGGATCGGCATATCGATGCTCAAAACCCCCGCACGGCCACGAGACATTTGCCAACAGGGCTTCTCTCGACACGTCGCGTGCGGGCGTTTACACTACTCACCAGTATTGGCTTCATTGCTAGCACCACGCTCTTTTTACTCCGTGAGCCACCCAATTTTTGGCCCCTGATTCTTTCGGTACCGGTACTGATTTTCTTACTTCTCTACTCGTATACCAAGCGGTTTACGAGTTTGGCTCACTTTTGGTTGGGGGTCTCTTTAATGTTGGCGCCGATTTCGGCTTGGATTGCGATTGTGGGTCTGCGGGAATTGCTCCCCCCCGTTTTGTTAGGTGCTGGGGTTTTATTTTGGGTTGCTGGTTTCGACATTTTATACGCTTGTCAGGATGCGGATTTCGATCGCAAGAAGGGGCTTCACAGTATCCCTGCACGATTCGGGATTCGCGGAGCGTTACAACTCGCTGCTCTATCCCATGCCTTTTCCCTGATTTTTTTTCTTTCTCTGTATTGGTTGGTGCCCCAGCTCAACGGGTGGATTTACCTCATAGGAGTGACCGCCGTTGTTTTATTGCTGGTTTACGAGCATTCTTTGGTCAAAGCCGATGATTTATCCAAAGTGAATCAGGCATTCTTTCAAGTCAATATCGTGATTAGTGTTGGAATGTTCTTGATCATTCTCGCGCAGATTCTTTTTCGTTCCGATTTGAACGTTACTTTTTAAATCCAACTTTGTTCGATATTTACGCAGCAGCAGAGTCTCGAATCATCTCTTATGGATTGGGAATGACTAATGTCGGTGTAGTGTCGGGTTCGGGATTGGTGTTGCTAGTCAATTGAGCTGACTCGCCGCTGACTTTTTTCATGTCGCGATCGAAACAACTCAGCACTACGGGTCGGCCTTCTTTGCGTTGAACCACCACGGTCCAACCGTCGTTCTGTCGTCGGCCTCCTAGAATATCGGTGCATTCCATCGAGACTTGATAGGCCCACGCTTCCCCTTCCACCTTACTTTCACTGGGGAGATTCGGTTGATCTTGGAGATTCCGAATTTCCACGTGGGAATAGCCACAATCGGCAAGGAATGAGGCCACACATTGCCGAGCTTCATCCGCATCGGGTTTACCGGTCTTCATACCCGAGGTCACCGTGGCGGAAGGTTGTGGTTCGGTTTTGGAACTGCATCCCACTAGAACCATCGAGATCGCGAACAGAAAAAAGACTCGTTTCATTTGTTCATTCCTTGTCAATTGTTCGGCACAGGCTATGCCGTCAAAAATTTTCCGCTCAAGTAGGGCCTTTATCCGAGAGAGCAGAATTGGTCAAGGCGAACCTCATTCAGCAACGTAAGGATCGCAGGGAGTATCCACGCTACAAGAAATGGCTCCTCAAGAAAATCTTGGTTTGAAATTCGGTTGAGGTTTAGATGACTCCACTGGTTTCAAGTTCCTGTACATACAATCTTAGGAAGAAAATTGGGGTCACATCCTGTGACCGAACGAGAAAAATGCCCAAATCCGTTGCAATTTCTGCTAGCAATCCGTGCAAATTATGATTTTTGTTTCTCGAAGAAAGGGTTAATGTGCCGAGATTAGAGAAAATCTAGGTCGGCATTATTGTTGCTTGCTACATGAATCGCCATTTGACTCATCTTCTTTGGAGGCGTGCGAGTGAAGCGCGTTACCGACACCTTATTTGCTTTCCTGCTGTTGGCAGGATTGTCATTTGTTGTTCCGTCGAATCTCTGGGCAGAGAATCCACCTCAAGCGGATTCGATTGCGGAGTTAAAAAAATCCACTGAGGAAGTCAAGAAGGAAGCCGTCAAGGGTCAAGCTCGGGGTGACAACTCTTGGATGCTCACCTCAAGCGCTTTCGTTTTTCTGATGGTTCCAGGGTTGGCCTTGTTTTATGGCGGGATGGTGCGAAGAAAAAACGTCCTCGGTACGATGATGCACTCTTTTGCGGCGCTCTCTGTTGTTGGCTTGTACTGGGTCATTGCCGGTTACAGTCTCGCCTTTGGAAACTCGATTTTGCGAGTTTCAATTCTCGGCGTAGAACAAGGGGGGATTGTCGGTTGGGATTGGCGTCTGTTTTTCCTCAAGGGTATCGATGCCAATTCCTTCTTACCGGGAACCAACATTCCGGTTTACACTCATGTGATGTTCCAAGGAATGTTTGCCATCATCACACCAGCTCTAATTTCTGGGGCCTTTGCCGAACGAATTCGTTTTTGGCCTTGGTGTATCTTCATGATCCTTTGGGTCACGATCGTCTATTGCCCCTTGGCTCATATGGTTTGGGCCTTCGATTGGTTTGCCCCTTTCCCGCAAGGTGACGTCGATGCCAACGGCAATCTCCCTGATCTCGGAGCGACGGCGATTGGCTTACTTGGCAAAATGGGAGCCCTCGATTTTGCAGGGGGAACTGTCGTCCATATCGCAGCCGGTATCGCTGGATTAGTGGGGTGCCTAATTTTGCGTAAGCGCTCGGGATACCCAGAACATGCAATGCACCCTAATAGCATGGTGTTAACCTTGTTGGGGGCCGGTTTATTGTGGTTTGGTTGGTTTGGCTTTAATGGCGGTTCGGGACTGAACAGCTCGGAACTCAGTTCCTCGGGCTTTGCCGCCACGCAAGCTGCGGCAGCGGCAGCCGGCCTGAGTTGGATTCTCGCAGAATGGCTCGTGAAGGGAAAACCGACCGCTTTAGGTTTAGCATCCGGTGTGGTGGCAGGATTAGTCGCTGTGACCCCAGCTTCGGGATTCGTCTATGCGTGGGGGGGGGCAATCATCGGCCTATTCTCCGGTGTGATTTGCTTCGCTGCCATTCACCTCAAAACAATTTTTGGTTACGACGATAGCCTCGATGCCTTTGGCGTACACGGTGTTGGTGGCTTTGTGGGTGCTTTGCTCACCGGTATTTTCTGCTATGCCTCGGTTCAATCTGCCAGTGCCGATGGTACTTTGGGCTACCTTTGGACAAAGAATCGCCCCAACTCGATAACGGCAGAACAAACGAAACTGAAAGCGCAGAACGAAGTCCTTGAGAAACAACTCGCCGAGGCGAAAAAAGCCGATGACAAGAAAGCCCTTGCCATTGCCCAATACCAACTCGATTCCAACACGAACACCCTCAAAGCTCTTGAAGCGGAACTCGAACAAGTGAACGACAAACTCAAGGACTATGAAGAGAAAAAACGAGGCCCCTTGACCCAGTTCTGGATTCAACTCAAGGCCTCGCTGTTTTCAGTATTCTTCGCGGGGATTCTTTCGGTTGGTCTGGTGGCTTTAGTACATGTGGCCACGGGTAAAAACTTCACCACCAGTTTAGAGCATGAACAAGAGGGATTAGATCGCACCGAACATGGAGAAGTTGGCTTCGATCTCGGCCTTGCCTTGGATAGCGTCCCTACTGGTGTTCGCACGGAACCCAAAGCCGCGAAAGTTCCGCCCGGCGGGAAACGATTCGAGATCGTCGTCGAAGGGGTCGAAAACGGCAATCTCATCCATGCTTGGAGTGAATTATGTCAACCCTCGGATAATCCACCGAGTGCCGAATTCAAATCGATTTATCCCTACGTCACCACGGTGCAAGGCAATCGTTTCCGTCTACGTGGCGGTGATCCCAAAACCCTGAGTGTCAACATCCAAAAACTCTTTAGCGAAAAACTCAATCAACCTAATCTCAAGGTCCGAATCGAAGAATAATACTGACTCTCTCCGATTCCCATCTGCCTAAACGAATCGATCGATTCTCAATAGGTCCGAATCGAAGAATAATCCCTACCCTTATCCCTGTTCTGCAAAATCCCTGAAGGTGTTCCGATTATTACTAGGTTTGTCGTGTGGGTCGAGTTTTTGATGGTGGAATTTGGGTACGATCTGTTAAGATGGGTAAAAAGGAATTGAACGGAACCCGCAAAGGAGCCAAGCAATGGTGATCCAAGCCAATCCCCCAGAACCCCCTCCCGAAGTGATCGAAGACCCCGAATTGCGTGAGAAAATCTATAAGGTGTTTCGCGACTACTTCAAGAAAGCCGAAAAGAAACGCCGTTGGAACATCGACACGGATATTCCTTGGGATCAGGTCAATAAAGATGTCGATCCGGTGGTTGCCGACGTCATCGAAACCTTCTGCATGGTGGAACTCTACCTGCCCGACTATTTGGCCAAGCAGCTCCCTGCGGTGCGTGCCAATCGAGGTCGTGCTTGGATGCTCGCCAATTGGGGGTATGAAGAATCGAAACACTCTATGGTTTTGGAAGATTGGCTCATTCGGTCTGGGCATCGGACCGAAAAGCAAGTGCGCGAGATGGGGGATGATCTTTTCTCCCGTGAGTGGAACGTTCATTATGGTAATTCACGCAGTGCAGTGATTTATACCATGTTTCAAGAACTCGCCACGCGACTACATTACCGCAACCTTCGAGCGATTGCTGCCGGAAGAGACCCTGCACTGGATAAAATTCTTGAGTTGGTCATGCAAGATGAGGCAGCCCATGCCCACTTTTTCCGAAGTCTCGTACAGCTTTATTTAGAGTATGATCGAGAGCGAACCATCGAGCATTTCCGACACGTTGTGCGAACCTTCCACATGCCCGCCGATTCGTTACTCGCACAGGGAAGACAACGCATGGCCAACATTCGTGCTTTGAAAATTTTTGATGAATCGATTTACTTTACCGAAGTTTATCAACCCCTCGTTCAAGTCCTCGGTTTGACTAAAGACGAGTTGAAGCCCAAGAAAGTGCATCGCGTTTCATAACGAAGACAATTTTATCTCCTGTCGAATCTAGCTATCGATAAACGACCTTCCGACTGAATTCTTATCAAGAATTTCGGAGTTGGATCATCAAACGGAGATTCCGTGATGCGATTATTTCTTAATCACAGGAACCTGAGGAGCAAACGAGTACCAATATCGGGTCGGGATCAGCATACCCACCAAACAAAACATGGTACAGAATACCCAAGCGACAGCACATCCGGTGGCAAGAGTGGCATTGAAGCCGTAAGCATGTAGGCCGATACCGAGTTGGTTGGTACCGAACCAACTCCAAACGGTCACGGCTGCTCCGAAGATCGACATCACTGCAACCCCACGTTGTTTAATCATGCCTCCCCATCGTGCATGAAGGATCAACGCGTTCCAAATGACCACCAGAACCGCCCCGTTCTCTTTGGGGTCCCAACCCCAGAATCTTCCCCAAGATTGATCCGCCCAAATGCCACCCAGTACGGTTCCCACAAAGCTGGTCAACATCCCGAAGCAGACGACCCCATAGATCACGGCATTGAACAAACGGTTGACCTCACGATCTCGCAGGATCGGCGTACACATCCCCAAGCAGAGGTAGATCAGCCCCAGCGTACCAGCCAACAGCGAGGCCACATATCCAATCGTGACAATCACCACATGGGTCGCGAGCCAAAAGTTGGTATCGAGCACGGCTTGCATTTGTTCGAGGGTATCTCCCGTGACGGCGAGATGCCGCGAGATAATCATCGTCCCGAAACCTAAAGCGGCCCCTGCTGCCGAAGCAAATCCTCTTCGGGTGAACAATTCGAGAATGAAGCACACGAGAATCGATCCCCAACCAATAAAGATGGCAGAGGAATACAGATTCGTGACGGGGGGGCGACCGGCAATCATCATTCGCATGACTCCGCCCCAAGTGTGAACCGTGAAGGTCACCAATCCCACGGCCACGGCAGAAAGCACAAATGCTTTCGAGAGCGTTGGATTCCAGAAAAACACCCAAGATGTGACCGCCAACAGGAACATGACGATGTACAAAACCAAACACTGTAGGAACGGATCGAACCGATTCAGATTGGCTTCCATGAGGACTTTCTTGACGGTGTCCGCATCGAATAATCCCGATTCAGCTGAACCAAATTGCCGCAAATAATCTTGTGCCCGAGCGTTGAATTCGGCAATCGCCTGATACGACTCGGTTTGCAGTTGATTCAGTTGATTGGTATCGACCCCGCCGGATGTTTCGCGATTTTTCGCTAGCGTTTTGAGGGTCTCAAACTCAATTTGTTTTTCCCGTGCCGCTTTATAATTCTTCAAAAGCTGGAAATAAGCCGCCGCCTGTGGCGATTCTTCCCCCGCTTTCTGATTGGTTTTCTCAATCAACTTTGCTGTGAATCGATCCTCAAATAATTGTTCGCGAATCTCCTCAAGGCGTTTCTTGTAATCATCGCGGCCGATCACTTGGACCAATTGCTCGTTGTTCACTTTCTTCATTTGTTCATCAACGAGCAGCGTCGCCTTTTGAAGAGCGGCCGCTTTCGATATTTTCGTTCGCTCGACCAGAGAATTCGCCTCTTCCTCAATCTGTTTGTCTCGGAAATCTCTCAGCTTGGCTTCCCCAAGTCTTTGGATGAGCGTTTCTTTGGGAAGTTTGAAAATTCTCAGCAGGCGATTTTCCAATTCCTCCTCGGTGATGGTGGCCATTTCGATTTGGGCTTCTTTTTCTGCTTGTTCTCGAACATCAGGGGCATATTTTTTCTGAAGGTCCATCACAGAAAGCCATTTGCCATCATCGGTATACACGGGAATGATTCCCGGATCGAACTGTCTGCGTAAGGATTCGAGGGCATTGATATTCCGCACCAACTCGGTACATTTCACATCCAGTTCCGTTCGTTCTTCCTTCGTTTTTTTCTTCGCTTTCGCGGCAACTTCAAATACCTTTTGAAGTCTTGGAGACAAATCCGCAAGCGAGTAACGGAACCATCCTGGCCGCGGCGGCAATTCGAGCATTTGGAGTAAATCCAGATTATTCACTCGGAAGATTTCTTGATCTTCGATGCGGTCAATCCCCGCAGCGAGATCAAAAAAGAGTTGCACTGCAGGACGAGCAATCCCTTCGGGTTCCCCACCGGTTCGCGCTTTCCCGTTCGATGATTTCGTGCGATAATCTTCGATAAATTCTTGCTTACCTTCCGACCACACCATCAAACTCGATCGGGCGAGAGTATCGAGCGGTTGCACCCGCCCGTTATGCTGCACAGGGATTTTCCCTAGTGTGGTGAAATCGAATTGCCCCTCTTTGGGTTTGCCCGACGAAAACCATTTGCCTCCGACCATGAGTGCACACAACACAAACAGCACGGTTGGCATCCCCCAAACGAGCCATTTTCCTTTGACAGCAACAGATCGAGTATTGGGGTTAGCCGAGGACGTCGGTTGTGTGGTTTGGGTTTGGTTTCGGTTGAGTTCCTTCATGCTGAAACCAAACAATTTAATGAGGAAGTGTACTAACATCCCAAGCGTGATGATCGCACACGACCAATAGGGCAGCGTCGAGCCCGGATTTTTGACGACTTGCAAAACGGTGTATCGAGTCCCTTCATGATCCTTCGGAGGAGCACCCGATTGATACAGGGTATCGCCCTTGTATCGAAGCGGATTATTCATCCAAATTCGGACCTCTCGTTTTTCGTTCGCACTGGGGTCCTCTAAGGTCACATGACTTTCGTAAGATTTCGGAGTTTCTGTTCCGGGATAATAAATCGTATCGATCCGATTTAAGAAGATCGTGTAATCTTTGTAGGTTCGTTCAAACCGGAGTTGCACTGCAAATTTCCGGTCTCCCGAGGTGATAATTTCTTTGGTTGTGACTCGGGTAGGATACAATTTTTGCCCCAAGTCTTGGCCGGTTTGGGTATCGGTCAGTTTCACCACCACCGCAGGGAGATCGATCTGCCCCCCCTCGGTCCCGCTCACTTCTTTCGCAGGTTTTAAGGTCACCCGTTGCCCCGAGTAGAGGAAGGAGGGGTCATCCGGCCCAGCGGTTTTCAGGGGTGTGGTATTGCGATACCAACTCAGCACTTCGATCGAAAACGGAATTTCTGGGTGGGTAATCGGTGCTGCATTCGGGTTTTGGTCCCGCGCTGCTTCCATCAACAGTTGATGTGGAATGACAACCACTTTCTCGGTCGTGGCGTTCGGGTCGGTCACATCGATGAAAGCCAACTCGGTCTTATGAAAATCTTCGGTGAAACCCACTTTCCGCCCTTCGTATATCATCATGCGCGATTCATGGGCTTGCGTCGCTCGAACATATTCACCGAAAAGCAACAGGGTCACCCCGATATGTAAGATGTAAATCCCAGATCGAGCAAGAAGCAATTTAGTGAACAACGATCCCCCAGAGAGAGGTTCGTTCTCCAAAGTAGGATTCAGTTCTCGTTGACGGTCCGCTTGGCGTTGCGCGGTTTGATATTGGCGATACAGTTTGATGAACATCACCACATGGGCTGCGGTTAAATTCAGCACCATAGCCCAACCGAGGGTAAACCCTGCGGGAAAGGGGAAGGTCGAGAAATTATGGGTCACGCTGTTATCGATTGGCTTGGATTTTGGCCAACCAAACTCGATAAAGAATCGCTCGAAGAAGGTGTCAATCAGTCGAAACTCGATATGAACAATCCAACTATGGAAATACTCTCGCATCACGCGATCGATTCCGTAATAGGTCTGCACGACCGTACCAAAGAACCCCAAAATGAGCGAGAGCACAAACA
>JAOAAA010000115.1 GCA_026419115.1 Gemmataceae bacterium | reverse complement strand
GTTCCAAGGCAAACCCGACGTGATGGAGTATAAACACGAGGTACCCAAGACCGATCTGAAAGCCCTGAACGTGGCAGGAGCTTGGGGCGCTCAATGGTCCGAAATGGCCAACCTCGAAAAAGAGGATGCAGCCGACGATATTTTGTTTAACGAAGTGATTTGGAAATCGGTCAAGGGTGCCCATTCGCGGATGCCCGCTCCCGTTCGAGCCGCCTTCTTCCTTCCGAAGAAAAAAGAAGACGATGATGACGACGATGACTGAGAATCGGACTTTCTTCTCAGTCGTTCATCGATCGTTGGAGCCTCTGAGAGACGAAGGCAGAAAAATCGAGCAATCGATCATCGGAATCTCTGGGAGACGAATCTCGGTTGCTCGATTTTCCCCAAGGGGTCACTTCCAACCCATCCCCGATGCCTACAATAGGTTCTGGGTTAAGGATTGTGGAAATCATTATGGATATTGTTCACTTCTCCGAAATACAGGCCGATCAAGAAGCCTTGGTTGGTGGCAAAGGTTTATCGCTGGGGTTAATGACCCAAGCGGGTTTACCCGTCCCAGCGGGTTTTGTGGTCACCACACAGGCGTACCGAAATTCCCCTCAATTGATGATGAAACCGTCGTTGGAAAAAGTCATTATCGAGGCCTATCAGAAATTGGGGGGGGGGGCAGTCGCAGTGCGTTCCTCGGCTACGGGTGAGGATGGGGCCGAAACGAGTTTTGCTGGCCAACAAGAAACCATCTTGGGGGTAGAAGGGGAGGCAGACCTTCTGAGTGCCATTAGCCGTTGTTGGAAATCGCTGGGGAGTGAACGAGCCAAGGCCTATCGCCAACGACAGGGTATTGCGGATGAATCGGTGAGCATGGCCGTTGTGGTTCAAAAGTTGATCGATGCCGAAGTGGCCGGCGTGATGTTCACCACCGATCCTTTAGATGCAACCGGTCAGGCCATGAGGATCGAGGCTTCTTGGGGGTTAGGCGAAACGGTGGTGTCGGGACGGGTGACGCCGGATCGTTTCCAAATTCATCGGGAAACTTTGGCCATTCTGTCACAACAAATCGCCCGTAAAGAAATCCTGCGCACCCGACAGGAAGAGAAACCCGTTCCGCCGGAACTTCAAAATACCCTGTGTTTAAGCGAAGCCCAAGTGAAGGTGATTGCAGAGCTGGGCCTGAAAGTTCAAAATTTCTATCAAGCTCCCCGAGATATTGAATGGGGTTGGGCCGAGGGGCAATGTTGGCTCTTACAAGCTCGTCCGATCACCACGACCTCTGCCAGCGAACGGGAACAAATTCGTACCACACTCATCAACCGACTGAAGCAGATCGCAGATGGTAAACTGGTCTGCTGGGCCAAGTGCAACCTCATCGAGATTCTTGCGGAGCCGACCCCGCTGACGTGGAGCCTTGTTTCGGAATTGCTTTTAAGTGCGGGGGGGGGGACCGGCAAGATGTATCGCGATGTCGGCTATATCCCCGATCCTCGCCTTCAGGAACAATCGGCTTACGATCTGATTGGTGGCCGTCCCTACATGAACTTAGAACGGGAACCCCGTTTGCAATCGGCCAAACCTCTGTTTGGGTATCCGATTGAAAAATATAAGGCCGAACCCAACCGTGCTTTGAATCCGGAAGTCGATACGAGCCGACCTTTATCGGGGGCTTGGGGGTGGTTTCGACTCCCCAGTTTTTTGCTCGGACAAGCGAAGATTGCGAAACGGATTGGGAACCTGAGCAAAACCTTTGCCGAGGAATTTCGCGAGAGGATTCTGCCGCAATTCGTGCAACAAGTGGAATCGGCCCTAGCGCAAAATTATTCGGCAATGCCCTTGAAAGAATTGGTTTCCCTGTTTCATCAATGGTCTCAAAAAGTCCTCGTGGATTTTGCTGGCGAAAGTTTGAAACCCACGTTGTTGGCCCAGTATTCGTGGAAAGTTCTCGAAGCACAATTGAACCGTTCGGTGGGTGCGGAAAAGAGTATGGCTCTTTTGGCTCAGTTCAGTCAGGGGGCCAAACCCCCTAGCGATGCCGATTTAGCCTTGGGGCTGAGAAAACTCTTTTCGGGACAAATGACGGAAACGGAATTTCTGAAACATTTTGGCCATCGGGCAGCCAACGAGATGGAACTTTCTTCTCCCCGATGGAACGAAGACCCGTCCCAATTACGTCGATTGATTCAACCCCAAAATCCCACCGAGGAAACTTCGGTCGATCCGCAAACTCGTTGGCAAGAATTAGCACAAGAAGCCCAAATTCCCAGTTACCTGATGACTCCATTGGGCAAACATGCGTTGCAACTTCATACCATGATTAGCCTGCGTGAGTTCGGTAAACACATCTTGATGAAAGGTTACGCCCTGTTGAGACGAATGGCTCTTGCGATCGATCACGCGGCCCAGTTAAACGGTGGAGTCTTCTTTTTGAGTCGTCAAGAACTCACCCGATTGGAGAACGAAAACCTCGGTGGTTTGATTTCGCAAAGAAAATCCCAACGCTTGATTGAACTTTCGCTAGAAATCCCTGCCGTGATTTTTAGCGATGCCTTGGAGGTGATTGGGCAAAGCCAACCGGTGCCGCTTGGGGCGGAATCTCTCACGGGAATCCCGCTTTCGGCTGGTGTGGCCGAGGGGCCGGCTCTGGTTCTGACGGAACCGAAGACCCAGATCGAAATCGAACCAGGCTACATTCTGGTATGCCCCTCAACCGATCCCGCTTGGGTGCCGCTGTTCTTGCACGCTAAGGGGTTAGTGATGGATAACGGGGGAACCCTCTCGCATGGGGCGATTGTGGCCCGAGAATTTCATCTCCCTGCCGTCGCGGGGTTACCCGATTTCCACAAAAAGATACAAACCGGTCAACGTCTGAGAATCGACGGGGGGCGGGGTCTTGTGGCAGTGCTTCGGGATTAACCCGATTATTACTTGAGGTGGTTCCCGCTAGTAAATTTTGCTTCCTTCGCTAAACTAACAGCACCTTCCTTTTTGCCCCTTTTTTTCGGAGCATCAACCATGCGTTGGCTTTTCTGTTTCACCCTACTCGGTAGCTGGGGTAGCTCTGTTTTGGCACAAGCCGACAAACCCATCTCGTTTATCAACGATGTGGCACCCATCTTAAAAGAAAATTGTTTTGCCTGTCACGATTCCAAGAAAAAGTCGGGCAAGTACGATATGACCACCTACGAAAAAATCATGGCAGGGGGCGCCGCCGGTGAAGGGATCACTGCCGGTAAACACGCCGAGAGCGAAGTGTATACCCTGATGGTCACNGACAAAGAACGCCGCATGCCCCCCCGCAAGGATAATCTTTCGCCGGTTCCAAAACCTCAAACCGAAATCATCAAAAAGTGGATCGACCAAGGTGCCAAACTCGATGCGGGTATTGATCCAAAAGCCGACCTAATCAAAGAACTCCGTAAGCGTTGGAAAGCCCCCAATGCACCGGAAAGCTATCCCTTCCCTGCGGTGGTGAATGCCTTGGCCTTTACTCCGGATGGCAAATCGTTAGTCGTTGGGGGACATCATGAATTAACCGTTTGGGATTACGAAAATGCCAAACTCCTGAAACGGATCGCGACCCGTGCTGAACGAGCCTATGCCATGCTCTTTCTGCCGAACGGGAAACTCGTCGTTGCGGGGGGACGTCCCGGCCAAGAAGGAGATGTGCGGATTTATGATGTGAGCGTTTCGGGCAAGGAACAAAACGGCGTCCAAAGGCTTGACGGTATCAATGATCCTAAAGTGATGCTGAAACAACTCATCGAAACCGATGATTCGGTCCTGTGTTTAGCCTTATCCGCCGATGGAAAATATCTGGCTTCGGGGGGCTGCGACCGCACCATACGGCTATGGGATTGGGCCGCTGACAAGCTAGAACAAACCATCGAAAACCATGCCGATTGGGTGATGGGGCTGGCTTTCTCGCGGGATGGAAAATTCCTCTTCTCGGCAGGACGAGACAAAACCGCCAAGGTTTGGAACATTCAAGCCAAAGAATCGGTTTTGACCTTTGCCGATCATCAAAACGTCGTTTACGGTGTGGCCTGTAAAACCGATGGCAAAGCCGGAATCTCTGCCGGGGCCGATCGACAAGTCCGAACTTGGAACTCGAGCGGGGAAGCCAAACAAATCAAAGTTCTTGGCGCACATAACGACGAAATTCTCAAGCTGATTGCCCACAACAACAAGCCCCTATTCATCACGGCCTCAGCTGATAAAACCGTCAAACTCTGGGATTTAGACGCAGGAACCAACACCAAAACACTCACTGGGTTGACCGACCACGTTTTTGCTTCTTGTTTTAATCAAGATGCGACCTTGGTCGCTGCCGGTGGATACGATGGTATGGTTGCTGTGTGGAAGATCGATGGAACCCTTGTGAAAAGTTTTAATGCCTCGCCGGGTTATGTTCCCCCCACCCCACCCGCCGAACCCAAAAAGAAGTAATCACCTTGAAATGATTTCGGTTGGGAGGCACCTCGGAAAAGGTTTCCGATCTCGGCCAGATACGCTGAGCCGTAATCTCCACTTCCAATATCAAAAGCGTGATCGATTTTTCTCCCGCTCACTCGATTCTTTGCTCTTAACTGAAAAACTCGGGGTAAAGCCCTGAAATTTGTGCTAGAATCACAGGGTATTCTTGAAGGAGCCTAAACGTGTCCACAATTCGCCTGGAAGTCGGGGCATCCCCTGTACTGGGGTTGAAACTCGTTCGTCCACGGGGAAAAGGTGGATTTGCCGAGGTTTGGGAAGCAATAAACAAAGAGGGGCAAGCGGTGGCCGTGAAGTTTATGCCCAGCCGCAATGCCACCAGTTCTGCCAAAGAGTTACGGGCCATCCAAGCGGTTCAAAAACTCCAGCACGACCATTTAATGAAAACCCGAAATGTCTGGAGCATTCCGGGCTATATCGTGGTGGAAATGGATTTGGCCGATGGAAGCCTACTGGAACTCTTTCAAGCCTGTCTGCAACATTATCACTGCCCCATGTCGGCAGAAATGGTCTTGCCTTACCTGAAACAAGCAGCCTCGGCTTTGGATTTTCTCAATAGTCGGCGGCATTTGCATGAAGGGCGGCTCGTTGGCTTTCAACATTGTGATGTGAAACCGAGTAATTTCTTGCTCAGGGGCGACCGCTTACAATTGGCCGATTTTGGCTTATGTGTCCCGTTGACGATTCCTCAGGTGAAATGTGAGCGTTGGGGCACTATGGAGTATGCCGCTCCGGAAATTCATCGGGGTTTGCTTCACGATCGCTCGGATCAATATGCCCTCGCCATCACCTATTTCTATTTACGAACGGCGAAATTCCCCTTCCCCACGATCCCTTCTCAATTCGATCGCAACTATAGACCCCCCGTTCCGGACCTTTCTGGCATCTCGGTAGAAGAAGCGAACATCCTCAAACGCTCACTCGATCAGGATCCCACCAGTCGTTGGCCGAGTTGTACCCATTTGATGGATGCTCTCGAACGGGCGATGCCCAAATCACCGGGCCTATCGACGATGAGCGGAAATCAAAACGGAAACACCTAAACGAACAGGCAACCATTCCACCAACGATGCTTTGACTTCTTTTATCTCGCAAATCAAAACGGGAACACCTCAACGAACAGGCAACCTCTTCGAACGGGGTGAGGCGTTATTTCGTTTCACCGATGCAAAACAGGTGTTTGGAACCACGAATGAAAATCTGGCCCCGCGAAAGGGCAGGAGATGCAAAGATGTTCTCGCCGAGGGGATTTTTCTCCAATATCTCGAAGGTCTTATCGGCCTTGACGACCCAAGTAACTCCATCATCATCGCAAAAGTAGATTTTCCCCTCGACAGCAACAGGAGAAGCACTATGATGCTTGCCGAGCGGTTCAAACCAATGCAGTTTTCCCGTCAAAGCATCGCGACAACTGGCCCGACCATTATCATGGACCAAATAAACCTCATCGGCATAACCCACCGGTGAAGGAACGTAGCCTGCCCCTTTGGTATCTTCCCAAACGATTTTGCCATCTTCCGGCCGAACCGCCACCACATGATAAGTAGGAAACCCTGCCGTGAGAATAAATAGGCCCTTTTGATAGATCAAACTGGCAACGAATTGCTCGGTCGGTCCCCGATTTTGCCAATGGAGCTTCCCCGTGTTGGGGTCGTAACTAGCCGTGGTCCAACAACCCGTGAGAACCATATGGGATTGGCCGTTGATTTCCCGACATAACGGCGGGCAATAAGATCGGATGCGATTCTTGCGATCGATGCGCCACTTTTCTTCGCCGGTTTTTCCTTCAAATGCAACGATATAGGCCGGTTCCTTTTTACCAAAGGCATCCTGATCGCAATTCACAATCACAAGGTCCTTGTACAAAATCGGTGGGCTGCAAAATCCATGCTTCGACTCGAATTTTCCGGGTGTTTTCCGCCAAACTTCTTTCCCCTCGAAATCATACGCTGCTACCACCACTTGCGGATCATCCAAAAAGGTCACATAAACCCGTTGCCCATCCGTTGCTGGGGTAGAGCTAGCGAAACTATTTAGTTTGTGGATCGATTCGAGTTTCGCTTTCAACACAGTCACACGCCACAGCTCTTTCCCCGTTTTACGATCATAACACAGCAGTAAACGCTCTTTGGGTTCGTTCTTTTCACCCTCATTCTCAAGGCAGGTGGTGAGAAAGACCCGATCGCCCCAAATAATCGGGCTGGAATGCCCCTTTCCGGGAACTTCGGTTTTCCAAACGATATTTTCTTTGGGACTCCATCGCGTGGGGAAACCCTTCTCGGTGGTGGTTCCATCTCCCATAGGGCCACGCCACATCGGCCAATCCCCTTCCGCAGAGAGTAACGGAGCCGAAAGTACTAAGGTTAAAATGATGGTGCGCATGTGAGATTATTATCAGGTAGGAGGGTTAGCTATCATCTTCGGGGGTTTTTGGTCGGGCGATTGGTGATCGGCGATTGTCGATTGTCGATTGTCGATCGTCGAAGGTTCGAGGATCGCTTAGGCGGGGGTCTTCTTAAATTGACGGATGCGAGCATCGGGAACCCATTCGATCACATACAGATTCCCCTGAGAATCGGTACATAAAGCGTGCGGGCTGGCAAAGGTTTCGGGGGTTTTGACCCGATCGGGTGCTTTGACCTTTTCGCCATCGCCTAAATGGGTCACGATCTTATCATCTGCATCAAGGACCGTCACTCGAGCATTGAGTTCGGGAATATACAAATGCCCGTCATGTTGATAGAAACAACAGGGGGCACGGAAACCCGGTAAGGTGCGCTTGTATTCTAAATCGAGCGAATAAACTTCGATCCGTCCGTTAGCACGGTCGGCAATGTAGACTTCGGGTTCTTTTTTGAGTGTGCTAATCCAAATCCCGTGGCAGGTATTAAATTCCCCTTTCCCCTTGCCCGGTTTCCCAATGGTCTTGATCAACTTAAACTTGTTGTCGAAGCGGTGAACCTTTTGGCTGCCATATCCATCGACAATGTAAATATCCCCATTCGGTGCCACGGCCACATCGGTTGGGTTGGTGAAATCGAATTTTTGGGAGGTGGCATCTTCCTTGGCCACAAGGCCCAAGGTGTAAAGCACTTTGCCGGTAAGGTCGGTCTTGTATACTCGGGCGCCCAGCCGATCGTCCCCTTTCCCTGCAACATTCTCGGTCCAGTAAAAGTATTCTTGTCCCCCTTCTTTGCTGTAGTACAGGCCATGCGCCGTGGCAGCGTATTTTTGTGGGTCGAGACCAATTTTCGCAGTGAAATCCTTGGTCCATGTTTCCAGCAATTTGCCTTCGGTATCGAACACAGCCACACAGGCGTTACTTGAACGGCTGGTGACATAAACGCGGTCTTTGGAATCGACCACCACGGCGCAACCAAAACCATATTGCATGCCAGCCGGCAGTTTGCCAAAGTTCGGATTGAGCGTGAAGGTCATTTTCCCTTCGCCCAATTTCACCGGTTTCGATTCTTGTGCAGAAAGGATCGAGCCAAGGGACAAACCAGCCACACCCGCGACCGAGGTTTGAAGGAAACTACGCCGATGGAAGAGGTAGGTATCGGACATTGCAACTCCGTGTTTTGAGGAATAGGATTTTGGCATTCTCTGAAACTATGGAAGAAAAGCAATAGCTCGGAAGGAAAAAGGTGCCTCAAGACAGAAAGGCCAAAGGTGCTTCAAGCCGCAACAGGAAAAAAGTTCTCCCAGCCTTAAAAAGAGAAAGGTACTCCAAGCCGCTTTATTTTCGAGCTAGGGTCTTTTGATAGGCAGCAATGGTAGCAAGGGCACAATTTTCCCAAGTGAACAGCTTGGCCCGTTCCTTGGCCCCGACTCGCAAACTCTCTAACCAAGCGTTATCTTCTACCCCCCGTTGCATGGCTTTGGTCCAGCTCGTGACATCGTCGGCAGAAATTTTTCCTCCACAGCCTGCCAGCACTTCTTGGATTGCCTCGGCTTGGGATGCCAGCACGGTTCCACCGCAGGCCATCATTTCGGCTGCAGGCATGCCGAACCCCTCATAATGCGAAGGATACAGCAAAGCTCGGGCACCGTTGTATAGCGCCGGTAATTCTTCTTCTTTCACATATCCCAAATGCCGAACACCCGCTGGGGAAGCCGTGTGCTTATAGTACTCTTGTAGCTCTTCGGTGCGCCAACCCCAGCCCCCGACGAGTACTAGGGGGGCTTGCTTTCTCACGGCGGCCGGCAATTGCACATAGGCTTGCAGTAAGGTCATGAGATTCTTGCGCGGCTCGATCGTTCCCACATGCAAATAGTAGCCCCGCTGCAAGTTTAATCCTTGCAGAACCCTTTCGGTTTCCTCTTGGGATTGTTCTCGAAGATGTCTCCGAACCCCGTTGTAGGTCACGGAAATACGCTCGGCTGAAATCCCCAGCTTGTGGATCATCTCCTGACGGATTGTCTCAGAGACGGTGACGAAATGAGCCACCTTTTGAAGCTGATGCTCAAAATACCTTTGAAAATAAGCAATCCGATCTTGGGGATGCCATTGCGGATAAAGCAAAGGAGAAAGATCGTGGATCGTTACCACCGTAGGGAGATACGAAGGGAGTGGGATAAAATTCGGTTCATGATACAGATCGAAAAATCGGGGCGAAAGTTTGTATCGGGAAACCAAGCGGATCGAGCGACGGACGATCCCCTTGAGTTTGATCAACAATTCCGTTTTCAATTGAGAAGAAGAACGTTTCCCTTCCACTTGGTCCGCGATTTTGCGATGCCGGCGTTCATCAACCGTAGGGGCACGAAACCGAGTAAACCAAGCCGGATAATAACACGAGACCTCGACTTCGGGACGTTCGGAAAGGGCTTGGATTAGCTCCGCTGTGTAATGCCCAACACCGGTTTTCGCTCCCAGCGTGGCAAGATTATTGAAGATCACACGAATAGGTTGCTTCATCCTATCGGTGTATGAAATGATGTGGGAATGACCTAGTCGAGGATAAACTTGAGACGAAATCATCTGGACGAGGGAGGCGACCTGAGACGAATCGATTGAGCGAATTCGATGTCGGATTGTTATGACGGATTGCTTATCGATTGAGCGGATTCAATGCGGGATTGTCTTGGATGCTGGCTTGATCAGGTTAATCGTTTGAGAAGTTCTTCCAAGTGCAGTTTCAGAGTTTCGGGATTGGGCAATCGATACTGAGAATTATCGGGCGATTCGGGACCAATCCCCACGGTGATCCCCCCTTTATCGAGAACGGCTTGCATTCCTTCTTCATCGTTGCTGGCATTGCCGAAATAGATCGGGAGCCAATCAGCAGGGTGTCGCTCTTGAATGTGCTGCAAAATCAACTCGACCGCATCCCCTTTGTGCCACCCCTGCATGGGGGAAATTTCCACCGCTTCCGAGACCACACGCCAACGGATTTGCGTTTGTTGAGCGAGAACCCGTTCGACATCTTGGCGAAAACAAAGGGCCGTCAAAGGGGGTAACCCGCGATAGTGAATCGTTAAGGCACCCGGTTTGGTT
This sequence comes from Gemmataceae bacterium, assembly GCA_026419115.1. Lineage (GTDB taxonomy): Bacteria > Planctomycetota > Planctomycetia > Gemmatales > Gemmataceae > SKW135. The sequence continues at coordinate 3,966 of JAOAAA010000115.1, read as the reverse complement.
TCAATCCATGTGTAGGGATTTCTTTCCAGAATCGGTTGCAATTGGTGTTGAATTCGGTCCAAAGTCGGTTTGAGCAAGGTGATACTTTCATGCTGGAGGATACGATCTTGCAAATCGATCTCTAATCCCCCCGAGCCAGAATAATAGGCGGGTTTCACGTTCACCATCTTTTGCAAATCCGCCAACGCTCGGCCGCTGGCAAAGCCAAGTTCCACCGTATCGAATTGTTGAAATTGGTAAAACAAGCGGCGAAACGGTTCGGGAAAAATGGCAAGGCTCGGGTGGGCCACAATCGGACTGAGTGTCCCGTCGTAATCAAAGAATAACGCTAAGGGTCTTCCCAGATCATGGGAAAAAGCAACCGCCTCGAACCAATTGCTTCCGAGTACCGAAGGCTCACGACGGGTTGGCATAGAGGTAATATCCTTTACAGAAATGGTCGAGTCTCCTTAAATGATGTTTCGGTATTTTGGATTGAGAGATTCACATTCAAGACCTAAAAACGGCCCGACCGAAACAAATAAATCGAATTATGTTGCTCTAACATCGCTTTGATTTCCTCTTCGGGTTCTTCTTCTAAAACGATGTCCGAATCATCCTCGGGAGAGGGTTCCACCATTTTCCCGACTTCCGAAAGGAGTTTGCCTGCCCAACGGAAGATGTTATTGTCGTTCACTTGGGTGCGCATCTTTCGCATTCTGCGACGTTGTTCCTCTGGGGGCATGGTCAAGCAAGCGTGCAAGCCCGAGGCCATTTGCTCGATGTCGAACGGGTTGACGAGATTCGCTTCGGTCAATTCGCGGGCTGCCCCTGTGAACTCGGAGAGAACTAGAACCCCTTGCTCATCCTCACGGGCGGTGACGAATTCTTTGGCGACCAGATTCATCCCGTCGTGCAGTGAGCTGACCACACACCCTGCCGACATTCGATACAGCAAGAAGATGTCCTCGGGGCCGTGATGTTCGTTCAGGAAAATAATCGGTTTCCAGTCTTCGGTTCCGAATCGTTCATTGACGCGGTTGGCAATGTTCTGCACCTCGAGGGTCAAGTCCCGATACGCAGGGAGATTCGTCCGACTGGGGGCACCGAGTTGCAGAAAATGGAACTGGCCGATCCATTCCGGATGATTCTCCAAAAATCGTTCAACCGCATTGAGCCTTTCAGGAATCCCCTTGGTGTAATCGACCCGATCGACCCCAACAATCAGAGGGCGATTCTCAAGATTCCATTGTTTCCGGAGTTCTTGTGCGCGAGCTTCCCAATCGTCACCGAGATATTCTTTGGCTAAATTCGGATCGACACTGATCGGATGAGGGCGAACCCGTGTGACTTGCGAATTTCGTTCAACCGAGAAATTCTCCCGATTGATGCGACATTCTAACGTTCGATCGACTGTTTCCAAAAAGTTATTGCAGTGGTTCTGAATATGGAACGACATCAGATCGTTCCCGAGCATCCCTTCAAGGAGTTCGCTGGCCCAAGGACAAACGCGGAAAATTTCGCTGCTCGGCCAAGGGATATGCCAAAATTGAGCAATCACTAAATCGGGGCGAACTTGTTTGAGCATTCGGGGGAGCAAGGCAAAATGATAATCCTGCACGAAGATTAACGCAGGCCCCCCTTCGGCTTCTTCCAAAACCGCTTGGGCAAATAGTTGGTTCACCTGTTTGTATACTTCCCAATGGCTGGGGTCAAAAGTTGGTTTGCAATAAACCTGATGACACAAGGGCCACAAGGTGCTATTAGCAAAGCCGTAGTAGTAACCTTCTTCTTGTTCAGGGGTGAGCCAAACTCGGCGCAGCGTGTAGCTCGGATCATCAGGGGGCACCCGCAGACGAGAGTTCGCATCTGCAGTGGCTTTATCTGCATCTCCAGAACCATGAGCGACCCAAGTTCCACCGCAGGCCCTCATCACGGGATCCAAGGCGGTGGTTAATCCTCCCGCCGGTCGAATCCACTCGATCTGACCATTTTTATAGCGGTGAATGTAAGGCTCGCGGTTTGCAACGACAATCAGTTTCGCACCGTTCAGACGTGTTTGGGCAACCTGTTCAAGGCGTTCTTGACTCCAACCCATCGTGAACTCCTCTGGAGATATGTTGATGACGATATTGCTTGGGCACGCAATTTTTTTGACTAGGGTATAATACCCGATTGGCGAAAATTTCTTTCGCAACCGTTATGCCAATAGAAATGTATGTCGATAAGATTTACCATCTGGGAAATCTATCGAAGGTGCGTAAACCTTTTGTCTACAAAATGTAATGATTAGGAAATCTAGGTATCGATTTTGGATCGATTCGACTTCCCTTTCGCTATTCACAATTCCTTCATTTGTCAGAAAATCCTTCTTATAATCCCTCTATTTTGCCCACTTTTAAGGGGTGAGGCCTCAAGAATTGTGGTGTGATCTCACTTTTTCTTGAGATTTTTCTTGGAAATGCAAAAAATCACCCTCACTTGCGCCGAGTATCAACAAAATTTTTCAAAATTCATCACAATCTCGGGATTCACGCCAAGATGTTGAGGTCCGGAGCATTACAAATGGATGGATTGATTGGAAGCCCTAATAGGTTGAAATAAGAGAATCAACATATTCTTATTCGTTTGTAGATATTCTGATTTGTCAGACGGAATCCAATCACTCGACGCAGTGGGAATCCCCTATCCGGATTTCGAGGACCAATTTCGTTGCATTGAGAGACAATCACAGTACACGTGGACATTTTTAGGATCGATCTCAGCACCAATCGGGTTGAGGTATCAGAAAGTTTCCATCGAGGTTTGCATCGATGAGTTGCCAAGTTGTTCATAGAGTGGGATCGATCTATTCATAAAATGGGATCAATCTAATTGATATGTGATGATGGACCAGAATTTTTAAGAAACCTATCGGTTGGTCACAAGCAAAAGAGTTTCTAAACTAGGGCCGTGTAGGATGATTGGGTGATTTTGGAGGAGAATCCGGAAACTAACGAAAGACCCTCAACCTTCTGTGGTAAAGATAAAGTGCCCCAAAGGTTCCATGCCAGAACGAACGGTCTTGTGCCAAAACGAAAATGTGCCATGATAGTATTTGCAATGAATCTCGATCTCGAAGGCCGATTGTTCGGGGTTCTGCTCGGTTTAACCGTCGGTACAATCGTGGCATGGTTAACGGGTCGCTGGCGATTGTCTCGGGCGAAACGTCGGCTATTAGCAGGGGATGCAGGCGATACCTTAGTGATTGAACTCCAGATGGTCGAACCACTTGCTGAAGGGGGATTTTGTCTCCGTCGGCGTTACTTGGGGATGAGTCCCGTGGCCAATGTCATTCAGAATCCCCATTTATTGATGGAATTTCGCAAGCGGGCCCAAGAAGCTAGTCGGAGTGGTTGGTTCATTTCGATGGAAGGGGCCAAAGGAACCTACTTACTGGAATGTTTAGCGGGTTTTGTGGGCGATCGCTTGGGGAATTCGCCGCTGGATCATGATCTTTATGTGATGATCCCCTGCCGTGATCCGCATCAATTGTCGCATTACAAATCGTTGAGCGTGATTTTGATCTCGAAGAAAGATTTAGAAATGTTCCTTTCTTGGCCGATTGTGGAACGAATTCAAACGGAACGATCCACCGATGCGGTCCGCTTGTTAACATTGATGGAGCTGGCAAACCGTTGGCAAAAGGAACAAAAGTTGATTAGTGAACATCGGGCCGAAGGGAAAAGTACCCGCCATCTCGAAACGATGTTTCTGTTGGATTTGGGAATAAATCGGCGTTCGGCAGGGATTCCGACGCGACCGGTTCCTTGGGGACGGTATCTGGTAGAATTATCGGCACGGGGTCTCCCGTTAACTCCAGATACACTGCGAACCAAATTGGTCGGGAAAGTCGAAGAAGCGACCCAAGAATAAAGGAACCGACCCCAAGAATAAAGGGGTATCCCTCCTGGTGGTTTCAGGTCCGTTGCTAGGCCCGGTATCTGG
>JAOAAA010000114.1 GCA_026419115.1 Gemmataceae bacterium | reverse complement strand
AGATGTGTATAAGAGACAGCCTTTGAAGAAGTCCACGCCATGGACGACCCCTTTGCGGTGCTTTATCCCGATCCGGAACAACGCCGTCAAATGTTTGAGGAGTTCCAAAAACATGAAGGGAGAGTTCAGGACTGGGAGCTGACACTAACAGCCAAGGATGGTTCCCTCAAAACCATATCGTGGACGAATCTCTCGCCCCGCATCCCTATATCCAAACAACACATTTGGGCAATGGGGGTGGATGTCACTGCGAACCGTCAGGTTCGTCAGGAACTGCGAGAGAAAGAGTCGATTTTGGCCGGTATCACCAGACAAATACCCGGAGTCGCGATCTTTCAATACATCCTCGAAGGATCGCATGGCTATTATTCTTATATCACTGAGAATATCCACGAAATTAGTGGGGTTTCTGCGGCAGACCTGCTTTCGGGGCAGCAAAAATTACGAGACCTACTTTCGGAAAAAGATCAAAAACGGCTCGCGGACTTGATTGTGGAATCCTCTCAACGAGAAGGCCAAGTCGATTTTGAAGGCGAAGCCGAAGATGTTACCGGAAGAAAGCGTGTTTGGTTGTTCCGCGCTTTGGTGCATCGGGAATCAAACCAGCGAGTCATCTTTAACGGAATCATTCTCGATATTACCGAACGACGACAAATTCAATCGCAAATTGAACGGGCACAGAAATATCAGATGATTGGCATTTTAGCCGGCGGAATTGCCCACGACTTCAACAACTTGTTGACCTCGATTATTGGCAACGCCCAATTGGGGCAAATGCAAATCGAACCCGATTCGGAGCTAAATGAATATCTCGCAGACATTATTCAATCCTCGGAAAAAGCGGCGGGGTTATGCCAAAAGATTTTAACCTTTGCTGGTCGAAAAATGGGTCGAAAAACATGGATCGATCTCAACCAAGCGATTATCGAATTGAAAGCCACCCTCGGTTCGATCGTCTCGAATCAAATTACTGTGGAATTAGACCTGCAACCCGATTTGCCTCCGATCATTGCCGACCCCACGCTCATTGATCAACTTCTGGTCAATCTGTTAACTAATTCCTCCGAAAGTTACCAAGGACGAGAAGGGGTCATTCAAATCAAGACCTCACTCGTTGAACAACAGGAAGAAGATTTCCGCAAAATGCTCGTACAGGAATTTTGCTCGGCTGGGAAATATCTTTTACTCGAATTGAGCGACCAAGGTTGTGGCATTGAGGAAGACAAAATCCCCCTGATTTTTGAACCCTATTACACCACCAAAGAGATGGGTCGAGGCTTGGGATTAGCTGCAGTGCAAGGGATTGTCCGCAGCATGAACGGGGCCATCAATGTTCACAGCCAACCGAATCGGGGAACGACCTTTCAAATTTATCTGCCCAGTCCCCATAAATCGCCCCCTCTTGGCGGTACTTTAGCCCCTCCCCCTCAATAAAAAATGTTTCGTCTATCAACCAGTCCTTAGGGAATGCTACAACTTTGACTCTTCGATAATCAGGCATCCGCAAGCCCCTATGATTTTAGAAAAAAATCGCATCGGGGGCGTGACCTTTCTACCCGACAGAACGATAATCTCTATTCCTTGGATTCTTTAGGAAATCGGTAACATGAATGTGAACTGGCACGGGGTTTTTCCCGCAGCAACCACCCAATTTAATGCAGATGAATCCGTGAACTACGATTCAACCGCTCAGTTAATTGATCGTCTCATCAACGATGGCGTTCATGGCATGGTGGTTTTGGGCACCGTGGGAGAAAATTGTTCCCTTTCTGCAGAAGAGAAACGGGAAGTGATGCGGGTTGCAAAATCCACCGTGGCGGGGCGAGTCCCCTTGTTGGCAGGGGTTGCAGAAACCACCACAGCCGAGGCCTGCCGGTTTGCCAAAGATGCGAAGACCATCGGTTTGGATGGCCTGATGGTGTTACCGGGCATGGTGTACAAATCCGATACCGACGAGACGATCCACCATTTCCGGAAGGTCGCCCAAGCGGGACAACTCCCCATTATGTGTTACAACAACCCGCCCGCTTATGGTGTCGATATTACCCCAGAAGCCTTTGCCGAAATGGCCAACGAACCGTTGTTTGTTTGCATCAAAGAATCTTCGGAAAATCCGCGTCGAATCACCGACATCAAAAACCTGTGTGGCGATCGTTACATTCTGTTTTGTGGGGTCGATGATTTGGTTATGGAAAGTTTCGCTTTGGGGGCCACCGGTTGGGTTTCGGGATTAGTGAATGCCTTTCCCAAAGAGAATCGTCTTTTATGGGACCTTCTTGAAGCCGGCGATTGGGAAAAGGCACGGGTAGTTTATCGTTGGTATACCCCATTACTTCATTTGGATACCTTCCCGAAACTGGTTCAATACATCAAGCTCGCAGCCGCAGAAATGGGACGCGGTACCGAAATGACGCGCGCTCCCCGATTACCTTTGGCAGGGAACGAGCGAGCCCAAATCCTCAAAATCATTCGCGATGCCGACCGGAATCGTCCCAAAGTCTAAGCTATGTCCAACGAATTGAAAATTCCTTTTATCGATTCCCATACCGGCGGCGAACCCACTCGTGTGGTGATTGAAAACCCCTTGGATTTAGGGCACGGCTCCTTGGCCGAGAAACGGGCAATTTTCCAAGACAAGTACGATTGGTTTCGCTCGGCCGTGGTGACCGAACCGCGCGGTTCCGAGGTTCTGGTGGGGGCCTTGTTGCTTGAGCCGCTGGACCCTACTTGCTGTGCGGGAGTCATTTTCTTCAATAACGTCGGGACCTTGGGAATGTGTGGTCATGGTGCGATTGGCTTGGCCGTGACCTTAGCACGATTGGGGAAAATTGGACTTGGCCCACACAAAATTGAAACACCCGTTGGAATGATCGAAATCAATTATCACGGTGGGGCACGGGTCTCGATCCAGAATGTCCCCAGTTACCGTTATCAAAAAGGTGTGAATTTCACACTCCCTGCAGGGGCAAATGCAACCGGTGGAACGAACATCACCGGTGATATTGCTTGGGGAGGTAACTGGTTTTTTCTCACCGCTGCCCCATGTGAACTGAGTTTGAATCATCTTCCCGAACTCATGCAATATGCGGTGGAAATTCGTCGGGCGTTATCACACTATCAAATCACCGGCGTGAATGGTCAGCCGATCGATCATATTGAATTAGTCGGCCCTGCGCAACACCCGAACAATCAGGCCCGAAATTTTGTGTTATGCCCCGGTCTAGAATACGATCGATCTCCTTGCGGCACCGGCACGAGCGCCAAACTGGCTTGTCTGATGGCCGAGGGGGCTTTGAAACCGCTACAAATTTGGCGGCAAGAAAGTATCGTGGGGAGTGTGTTTGAAGCGCATGCTGTTTGGCATACCGATCAACACGCGATCATCCCGACGATTACCGGCGAGGCCTATATTACTGCAGAAGGGGTTTTGATTGTCCAAGAAAATGACCCCTTCCGATTTGGATTAAGAAATACCAGAGAGAATCAATCGCAATGAATTCCCGTAGCGCCATTGTCATTGGCAGCGGTGTGATTGGAACCGCCTGTGCCTATTCACTTGCGAGAACAGGTTGGAAGGTGACCATTCTGGAGAAAAATACCTTTGCCTCCCAGTGCTCTCATGGGAATTGCGGCTTTGTTTGTCCCAGCCATGTGCTGCCTTTGGCCACACCCGATGCCATCCGTTCCACCTTCAAAGCCTTGCTGAAACGAGATTCGCCTTTCAAAATTCGTCCGGGTTTGCGTTTTTCTCTTTGGCGGTGGTTATGGGATTTTGCCAAAAGGTGCAATGAGCGCGATATGCTCGAAACGGCCCCGAGTATTCAAGCATTATTAAATGCGTCTCGCCGGCTTTATGAACAGTTACTTACCGAAGAAAATATCTCGTGTGAATGGCAAACCAAGAGATTGATGTTTGTCTTCCGCACGCCACAGGCCTTTGACCATTACGGGGAAATTAACCACTTATTGACCGAAAAATTTCAGGCCCCTGCTCGGAAATTCCCCCGTGAAGAATTGATTGAATTAGAACCGGCATTGAAACCCGATATTGCGGGGGGTTGGTGGTACGAACACGATGCTCATTTACGCCCCGATGTTTTGATGACGCAATGGCGTAAGGTACTGACCGAAAAATATCAGGTTCGGATTCTTGAAAAGACCGAAGTGAAAAGGTTCCTGCGTCGAGAACAAATCGCTCATGGTGTGCAGACCAACCAAGGCGAACAATCGGCCGATTTATTTGTTTTGGCCGCAGGAGCGTTGACCCCGTTTCTCAATGATCACTTGGGGTGTCGTCTGCCGATTCAACCCGGAAAAGGTTATTCCCTCACGATGAATTTGCCCGAGAAAGCCCCGAAAATTCCCCTCATCTTCGAGGAGGATCGCGTGGCCGTCACCCCGATGCAGACGGGGTATCGCCTAGGTTCGATGATGGAGTTCATCGGCTACGATTCCTCGATTCCTGAAAAACGTTTGCAGTACCTCAAGCAAACCGCAGCTCGGTATCTCCATGATGCCGGTACGGGACCCGTTTTGGAAACTTGGTACGGCTGGCGTCCCATGACGACCGATTCCAAACCTTTGATTGGTCCGGCGCCGGCGTTGAAAAATGTGCTGATTGCTGCCGGTCATAATATGTTGGGCTTGTCGATGGCACCGGCAACGGGGCAACTGATTGCCGAGTTCGCCAATCAACAAACACCTTTTCTCGATGTGCGCCCGTATGATCCGAAACGGTTTGGGTAATCCCCCCCCCTCTTGAAAAAACTTTACCGAATCGGCAAAAGTGCCTGCCGATTATTATTCATCGTTCGTTGATGATTCATCGTTCAGGGATGATTGATGGTTCGCTGATGATTCATCATTCAGGGATTTATTCGATGGGTAACACCATACCATCGTTTGGGCAAGCCCAGGCCTTGAGGGCTTGCGCCGTAGCGGATTGTTTGCGAAGTGTTTTCACGGCCGCATCGCAAGTGCAGATTTGGAATCGATCGTCTTTGGGATTACTTCCCAAAGCGGGAACCGAATCCGCCGGAAAAGCAATATCTTTGGGTTGCAGATAGGGGACCGAGCTGCCACTTTCGACAAAGAAAATGGTGTTCGATGCCCCGTCCGTCATACTCTGGAGACTTAGAGGGCTTTTCTGCCCATTCAGTCGACCTTTGCGGGGACTACGCGGGTCCATCACGGCACCGGTTCCCATGAATGCTTGAAAATAGGTCTGATTGCCATCTTGAGATTTCGAGTTCCGAAGATAGGTTCTGACAACGGCATCTTTCACACTGGCATTGGCGGGATCATCCCAAGGTTTATCCTGATTCAATCTCATATAGAGGGCATCTTGCTCGACATAAGGAAGTAATTCCCCCCGCCAACTGTAAAGCATCTTTTGATTGGTTCGATCCCAATGATTATGAACCCATTCGTCAAAGGTATGGTGGTAATTGCCCCCAGCCAAACCGATTTGTTTCATGTTGTTGGCCATTTCCAAACGGGAGGCCGCTTCACGAACCTTTTGAATTGCGGGGAAAAGCAGCAGTGCCAAGGTGGCAATCAGCCCGCCTCCACAGAGGAGCAGCACGCCTGCAACAATTCCCAAAATCAACAGCACGGGAGATTTTTCTTTTTTCGGTGCGGGTCCCTCGTGCCCCTCGTGATAGTCTTCGCGATCATCGGGCCGGTACCGTCGTGACGATCGCCCTTCGGGTTCCTCGCGATCGAAATCGGCGTCAAAATCTTTGGCCATAGGTTGAATTTCCTAGCAATAATAATGGTTGTGAGGGGTTGCGTTTTCTTACTGAACTTGTGAATTTCCTGATAGAATAGCAAAGTTCCAGAGTATTATCCTTTTTATGAATCTCCCTGCGTTAAGTATCAAAAACCCTGTTTTTGCCGTCATGGTATCGGCGGCAATGATCTTTTTTGGTTACCTAGGCTATAGGGAAATGGGGGTCTCGCAATTTCCCGAGATCGATTTCCCTGTTGTTTCGGTGGCGGTGACCTTAGAGCAAGCGTCTCCGGAAGTGATGGATGGAGATGTGACCGACATCATTGAGGATGCGGTTTCCGGCGTGGAAGGGGTGGACTATATCACCTCGCAGAGTTACCAAGGGGTGAGCATTGTCAATGTCTATTTTCGATTAGATCGCAAGATTGACGTGGCCATGCAAGATGTGCAAAACGCCGTGGCTGCGATTCGTCGGCGATTGCCCCGCGAGATTGATCCGCCGGTAATCACCAAAGTTAACCCGAATAATTTGCCGGTGATGTGGTTGACTCTTTCCAGTGCGAATGTGCCCCCCAACCGGATTAGTGATTATGCCGAGCGGGAGTTGAAACCCCAATTGACCAGTCTTCCCGATGTGGGGGGGATCCAATTCTCGGGCTTGCGACCGCGAAATCTTCGGATTTGGCTCGATTCCAAAAAGCTCGAAACGTACAATCTCGATCCGGCTGATATTCGTCAAGCGATCACGGCTCAACATATCGAATTGCCTGCCGGTTACATTAATTCGGCACAGGTGGAATTGAATGTCCGCACGATGGGGGAGTTTGGTTCGGCCAGCGAGTTTGAGAAATTGCTAATCAAAAATATCAATGGTCAGAATATCTACCTTGGAGATATTGCCAAAGTAGAAGATGGCAGCGAGGATATTCGCACGATTGCCCGATTCAATCGTCTCCCTGCGGTGGCGGTGGGGGTGCGAAAAGCCATCGGGGGAAATTTGGTGGCTGTGTGCGAACATGTCAAAAATGAACTGCCGAAAATCCGCCGCACCTTACCCGAAGGGGTCGAACTGAATATCTCGGTCGATTCATCCACTTACGTTCGTGAGAATATCGCAGAGATGAAACTGACCCTAATTCTCGGGGTGATTCTCACGGCGATTGTGTGTTTCGTGTTTCTTGGCTCGATGGGCTTAACCGTCAACATCTGTTTATCGATCCCGACTTCGTTGATTGGGACCTTTTTTATTGTGAACTACGGAATGGAGTTGCTCCGACTCCCTCCGTTCACCATTAACCTGATGACCTTATTAGCGTTGTCGCTTTCGGTGGGTGTGGTGGTGGATGATGCCATTTTGGTACTCGAAAATATCGCCCGTCATCGTGAGATGGGCAAATCGAAGGTCGAAGCCGCTCTCGAAGGTTCTTCCGAAATTAGCTTTGCTGCCATTGCGGCCACCTTCTCGATCATGGCGATTTTCCTTCCTGTGGCGTTTATGTCTGGCACGATTGGGCGATTCTTTTTCCAATTTGGTGTGACCGTGGGCGTGGCCGTTTTCTTGTCGTTGATATGTGCCTTGACCTTGACCCCCATGCTGTGCGCCACCGTATTAGGGATCGACCCGCATAAGAAAGCCAAAATTCTCCCGAACACTTGGCAGTTGGCCGGCTTTGGAAGCGTTTTTGTCATCGCCTGTGGGACGGCCCTTCGCTTAGCGGGCGATTCGTTCCCAATTCTGCAAGGCTATGGTTGGTATCTAAACATGTGTGAAGTTCCCGTCGTTCGCAAACCCCTCTGGTGGGGGGGGCATCTCCTTCTGGAAGCGGTGGTGGGGCTGTTGCTCTTCAAATATGGAACCTTCCTGTATCAGCACCTCGAACGATGGGTCTTGCGGCCTGTTTTTGTCGTTCCGGTGGACCTGCTGATGAAATTCCTGACGCGGATTTATGCGTTGAGCTTAGCGTTTGCCCTGAAGGTCCGTTGGTTGGTCGTTCTGCTGGGGATGACCTTGATTGGTTTGACCGGTTGGTTTCTCATGTCGGGGGTGATCGGCAAGGAATTAATCCCCAGCGAAGACCAAAGCCGATTCGTCATCCATGTGGTTTGCCCCGTAAACTCGAATGTGGCCCAAGTGGATCGCTTGTTGCAAGCCTGTGAAATTGCCTTGGTGGATCGCCCCGATGTGGCAACCGTGCTGACAACCGTCGGCGGAGAAACAGGGCAAGTGGTCACCGAAGCCGATTTGTACATTGGCTTGGTTCCCCGCGAACAACGCAAATTGACCCAATCCGAAATCATGGCCGAGGTCCGCAAAGAATTAGAACAGGTGGTTCCGGATGTCAAAATTGTGATTCGCGATCAATCCCTAGAGGGATTCACCGCTCAACGAGGGGACCCGATTGATTTTGTCCTGCGAGGAAAATGGGAAGACCTCCCCGAAATCGCTGCCGAGATCATGGAGAAGATGCAGCAATCGGGCTTGATGCAAGATGTGGATAGCGACTATCGGCCTGGAAAGACCGAAGAACAAGTCATACCGACGGATAAGGCCAATCTGCTCGGGGTTTCGACACAACGCATGGCCGAAGGGGTCAGTTCACTCGTCGGCGGGCAAAGGGTCGCGAAATTTACGGATCGGGGACGTCGATACGATGTGCGACTGCGCTTGGTCGAAAATCAGCGTTCCGCGCCGGGCGATCTCGACGATGTGCGGGTTCGTGTTGGGGCCGACAAGCTCATTCCGCTTTCGGAGTTAACCACACGGGTTACCGTTTCGACTCTTCCAGTGGTGAATCGTTTCAAACATCAAAGGGCCATCCGAATCACGGCGAATCCGGCTGAGGGGGTTTCCCAAGGTCAGGCCATCGCTAAGGCTCAAGAGATCGTCAACACGGTTTTGGAATCGCGGCAGCAAGTAGGGCAAGATTTTGAGATGGTCGAACTCGGCAATGCCGAGGCCATGCGCTCGACCATCAACAGTTTGATCTTTGCGTTGGTGATGGGGATTGTGATTGCCTACGGAATTTTGGGGATTCAATTTGCCTCGTTTGTTCACCCCTTTACGGTGTTATTGGCCTTACCCTTTGCCGTGACCGGTGCGCTCGTCACCTTATGGCTCACTGGGGATACCCTGAACATGATGAGCTTGATTGGTTTGATTTTGTTGATGGGTTTGGTGAAAAAGAATTCGATCATTCTAGTCGATTACGCCAATCAACTCCGCAAGGAAGGCAAAAGTGTTTACGAGGCCGTGAAAGAATCGGGTCCGGTGCGATTACGCCCTATTCTCATGACCTCGGCCGCGACCATCATGGCTGCGGTTCCTGCTGCCGTTGGTTTAGGTCCGGGCGCGGAAACTCGCTCGCCGATGGCAAGGGCCATCATCGGGGGGATTCTTGTTTCTACGTTGATTACACTATATTTAGTACCCGTCTTTTATCTTTTGACCGAACAAATTCGTGGTGTTATGCAAAAACTGGTGGTCAAGCCGGAGGAACAAGCAAAATCGTCCTGAAAACAATTCTTTCTGTTCGCTCGCTGGGAATGAAGCATTGCTTTCATCTCACAATGGCGATTTCCTGAACCAATCCCGATGAAATGTGCCTTGCGTTGCGCCTGCGATTTCAGCGTAACACTCTGGCATTTTCCCTTCCTCCTTTCACCCTCATCCCTCAGCCCTCAGCCTTGATCCCTCGTCTCCTATCCTTCATCCCTCACCCATTCTCCATTCTCCAACCCCCATTCTTCCATTCTCCATTCTTCCCCGCTTCATCCCTCCTCCCTCCTCCTTCTTTCCTCTATTCTCACTTCGCTTTTCTCTTTTCTCTTTCCGAAATCCGAATAAGTTAATTTCACTACCATCTTGTGACCTCACCGAGTCTTGTGATCTCACCAAGCTACTCGGACTGGGAGAAGCCGACATGAAAACTGGAATGAATCTGCTCTTATGGACCGGTCATGTGACCGAAGAGCATTACCCGATTTTGGCCGATATTAAAGCAACCGGTTTCGATGGTGTCGAAATCCCGATTTTTGGGGGCGATCCGGACCATTACGCGAAAATCAAAAAAGAACTCGATCGGCTAGGTTTGAAATGCACTACGGTCACCGTGGTGGGTCCGGAACATAACCCGATTAGTCCCGATGCTGCGATCCGCAAGGCCGCGGTGGAACGTCTGAAATGGGCCATCGACTGCAATGCTGCCTTGGGAGCCGAAAACATGGTGGGGCCGTTTCATTCTCCCTTGGCGGTCTTCTCGGGAGTTCCCCCCACGGAAGATGAAAAGAAACGTGCTGCCGAGGTTCTTCGTCAGGCTGCGGAATATGCTGCGCAAGTCAAACTGCAATTGTGCATCGAATACCTCAATCGTTTTGAATGCTACTTCCTGACAACCGCCCAAGATGCCTTGGCCTTGGTGAGGGCAGTCGATCATCCGAATTTCAAAACCATGTTCGATACGTTCCATGCCCATATTGAAGAGAAATCGCAGGCAGGCCCCATTCGCACAGTGGCACCGGTGTTGGGACATGTGCATATCAGTGAGAACGATCGCGGTACCCCTGGAACTGGTCAAGTTCGTTGGGACGAAGCCTTTGCGACTTTGAAAGAGGTCCAATACGATGGTTGGATGGTCATCGAAGCGTTTGGTCGGGCACTTCCCGATTTAGCGGCGGCAACCCGAGTTTGGCGTGACCTTTTCCCCTCGGCAAAACAGGTTTACACCGATGGCCTGAAACTTATCCAATCGAAATGGAAATAAGTCTTGGTCCAAACAGGTTGACACCGATGGCCTGAAACTTATCCAATCGAAATGGAATATCTTTGAGCATCACAATCCTTGAAAGGGCGATTCATTCCTGTGAGACAGAATCGTTCTGGCGGGTTCTGGCGAACCTGTGAGTTTTCTGGTTGTCCCTTTTGAGAAATTTGCTATACTCTATCTTCGTGCCGGAGTGGCGGAATGGCAGACGCGACGGATTCAAAATCCGTTATCCTTAACGGATGTGTGGGTTCAAGTCCCTCCTCCGGCATTCGAGAAAGCCTTGAGAAATCCTGCGATTTTCTCGGGGCTTTTTTTGTTCCCGCCTCTCACCCGTGGGGATTTCATGGTCAGCACGTTGAATAACCCATCTTCGGAAACCATCATTGAATTCGATGTTCGCACCGATGAAATGCTCGTGAACATGGGGCCTCAGCACCCCTCGACGCACGGGGTATTACGCTTGGTTTTGCGCACCGATGGCGAAGTCGTTTCTGAAGTCGTTCCCCATTTGGGATATTTGCATCGTTGTGCCGAGAAGATTGGCGAAAATCTGACCCCCATTCAATTTATCCCCTACACCGATCGCATGGATTATCTGGCAGGGATGAATATGAATCTCGGCTACTCATTGGCGATCGAAAAACTTTGCGGGATGAAACTACCTGAAAAAGCAAACGTCATTCGGGTCATCATCAGCGAGCTTAATCGCATTGCCAGTCACCTCGTGGGGATGGGCGCTTATGGTTTGGACCTTGGTTCGTTTAGCCCCTTTTTGTACGCCTTCCGCGAACGGGAACACATTCTCGATTTATTTGAAGAGGTTTGCGGCGCTCGGCTCACATACAGTTACTTGACAATTGGCGGGGCCCACGATGATTTGCCCGAAGGCTGGCTGCAACGGGTGAGTAACTTTTTGGAATATTTTAAGCCACGCATTCCCGAATATCATGCCCTATTGACCACCAACCATATTTTTGTGAAACGAACTGCAGGGATCGGGGTACTCTCAAAGGAAAAGGCCTTGGCCTATGGTTGTACTGGCCCGATGCTTCGCGGTTCTTTGAATCGCTTACAGGGGGACCCTGATTGGGACCTACGCAAGCTGGAACCTTATTGTGGTTACGAGAATTACCAATTCGAGGTTCCGATTCCTCCCTTTGAGAATGCCCCACCCGATGCCGTGATAGGGGATTGCTGGCATCGCTTTTATGTGCGGATGCGTGAGGTAGTGGAAAGCATTAAAATTATCGAACAAGCTATCGATCGCTATAAGCCGCTTCAAGAAGAAACTCGACAAGTGCTCCGCGATTACGAATCGAAAAAGAAGAGCCTCACTGCAGCAGAACTCAAGGTGGAAGATGCCAAGTTGAATGATCTGTTCAAAACTCGTTTGGGTCATCGGATCGAACCGCCGCGAGCGATCACACCTGGGGAATGCTATGTGGAAACAGAATGCCCACGCGGCCAAATGGGTTTTTATGTCGTCGGCCGACCGAACAAAGAGAATGTGCCGTTGCGAGTCCGAGCGAGGTCATCGAGTTTTTCTAATCTAAGTGTGATCGGGGAAATTTGTCGGGGTTGTCTAATCGGTGATTTACCTGCCATCATTGGTTCGACAGACATCGTAATGGGCGAGATCGATCGATGAGAAAAAAATTTGGGTATCTTCCAGATAATAAATCCAGTTCCCATTGAGTGTAGCGGTTGCAATCGTTGCCAGTGCTATGATCCGCTGACTACCTGCGTATTGTTGGCGATCCCGTATTACCGAATCAGCTCTAGAGCAATAGGAGATATACTCTAAATTTGTGAAAAATGTATCGTCAAATGTCTCTCACATTAGGTAAGAGTCTCGAAATAGCTTGATTTTGTGGAATCGTCAGCTCATCACAGTAACCCCTTGCATCGTATTTTTTTGTGCCAAGGGTTATAAGTGTGATGGAATTTCCTGATAAATAGATTGAATATCTATTTCAAGTGATAGGGGGATACACAGGGTGATGCTTTAGAGAAAATTGCCACGCAGCATCCTTCGGGATGCTCCCAACGCGGAACGGGAGATACACAGGGTGATGCTTTAGAGAAAATTGCCACACCGGACTTGCATCGTATTTTTTTATGCGAAGGGTTATAAGTGTGATGGAATTTCCTGATAAAAGATTGAATATTCTATTTCAAGTGATAGGGTACCATGCCCCCCACACAACTCTCGACTCTGTGAGTCGATTGGCTTTCGCTCGCCACGGAGACAGAGTGGGTTGAGTGGAAGCAAAACAATGCCAACCCCGATCGGCCAAGCCTTCCGCCAAGAGGTTCGAGTTTATCCCGAGAAAGCAATCCGAGAGTTAGTGGCGAACTGCTTGAGTCACCAAGATTTCTTGGTGACTGGCATGGGGCCGCTGGTGGAAATTTTCGATAGCCGAATGGAAATCACGAACCCCAGTGAGCCGTTAGTAGATACGCTTCGTTTCATCGACACACCCCAAAGTCTCGTAACGAGACCTGGGCAGCACTGATGCGGCGAATAAAGATTTGCGAAGAGGCAGGGACTGGCATCGATAAAGTCATCGAAGCGATTGAGGCATTTCAACTCCCCGCCCCAGACTTCACGAAGATCACCACAACTCGACCGGAGTTCACGAAGGCTACGCGATTCGCTCCTCGACGACTCAACGATATGGATTTGAACCAGCGGATAAGAGCTTGCCACTAGCACGCTTGTTTGTGCTTCGTGACGGGAAGTCGGATGACGAACACTTCTCTCCGGAAAAGGTTCGGGATCGAGGAACGTAACGCCGCCAAGGCCTCTCGAATTATTGCAGAGACTCTCGACGCTCACTTGATCAAGCCTCACAATCCAGAACAGGGAAAGAAATATGCTAGCTATTTGCCGTTTTGGGCTCGAACCTTTGCGGGCATCTTATTTGATGGTTATTTGATAGTTCAGCCAGTGAAAAGCAAGATCGAAAAAAAAGTGTTGCCCGTAAGTCATTGATAATTATATATTTAGAGATTAATCAACTTTCTGATCTTATTTGACGGTCATTTGATGTTCATTGCCGAATGAGCCAATTTTCGTGGTCTTCATGCAGGTAGGTCAGTTTTCAAGGGTATTGTAAATAACAGCCATTCGACCCAGTTTGGATGAAACACTTAAAAACCACTTTCCGCCCCATTCAATGTGGGTTTTGGTCGAACTAGCTTCCGTCGCCTATAGCGATGCGATTAGCTCTTTGACTTTCGCTTCAATCAAATTTCGCACAGCCCGAAACTCTTCGGGAGTCATGTCTTTGGGGTCGGGGATTTGCCAATCCACCCGCTGTTTGGCCAACACCAAGGGGCACTCATCTCCGCAACCCATGGTGACGGCGACCTCAACTTCTTTCCCGTTGAAGTCGGCCAATCCTTTCGAGGTGTGGGTTGTCAGATCGTAGCCGAGTTCCCGCATGGCTTCGATGGCCTTGGGATTCACTCGCCCTGAAGGACGGGAACCCGCACTAAACGCCTCGATCTTTCCTTGACCATGAATCCGAGCGAAGGCTTCGGCCATTTGGCTTCGGTTTGAATTCTCAACACAAACAAAAATCACCTTTTTCACAAGTCAATCTCCCTGTTTCGTAAATTCCCCTTGGCTCTCGATCCTTCAGCACGATTTCGATTTCGACGTTCGTTGCGGTGCTTCACCTTTTCTATTAGGCACAAGGCCTGATCCAGCAACGACCGAACACAAAGGTCGATTAATCGATAGCTACTTATTATTGATATCTTCTTTGAGGCTCTTTTATGAGTTCAGTTGGCTTGTTTCCTATGATAAGAAATGGAGACGAACGGCAGGAGTCTTTTGGGTTTTGTCCCAGAATGGATACCTCAATGAATGCGAATTCTCACTCTCTTTTGGGACGTTAT
>JAOAAA010000113.1 GCA_026419115.1 Gemmataceae bacterium | reverse complement strand
TGCATAAACTCCGCTCGTTCTTGTCGGTGTTAGGGATTATTATCGGGACGGCGAGCATTATCGCTTTGATGGCGTTCGGCTCGGGTTCGATGCGAGAAGCGCTGATTGCGATCAAGCAGCAAGGCGCCACCAATGTCATTGCTCGTTCGACCAAACCCCCCGACGATTCTTCAACCGCTCGACGCACTTTCATCGCCGTTTATGGTCTCACGACCGATGATTATGAGCAATTTCAGACCATCTCGGCCTTTACCCAATTGGTCCCTATGCGAGTATTCAATCAAGAAGCTCGTCGGGGCGCCATCATGCACAATGCTCGGTTGGTGGGTACCACTGCGGGGTATGCCTCGGTGAATCGGCTTGAGATGGCAGTGGGAAGATTTCTGAACGACGAAGATGAAGAGCAGATTCGTAATGTTGCCGTTCTGGGGAGCAACACAGCCGAGGTCCTTTTTCCTTTTGGAGAAGCTGAAGGCAAGACGATCGCGATGTCGGGCCATAATTTTCAAGTGATCGGCATATTGAAAAGTCGTATCCCGACGGCCGGAGGGGGGGGGAGCCAAGCAGCAGAAGATTTTAACAACGACATTTATATTCCCCTTTCCACCAGCCGTCGCCGGTTGGGCGAAACAGTTTTTATTCGCACTTCGGGTCAGCGGGGGGGGGAACGGGTCAAACTCAACCAAATCACTATGACGGTCGATGCCGATGTGGATACCAAAGAAGGCCGTGAAAAGGTTAAAGCAGCCGGTAAAATTGTGGAGGATATTCTGGCGAAGAATCATTTCCGCAAAGATTACTCGGTCACGGTTCCTTTGGATCGACTTGAACAAGCCGAAGAAACCGAACGGAATTTCCGGCAATTATTGGGGATGATCGCCTCGATCTCACTGTTGGTCGGAGGGATCGGCATCATGAATATCATGTTGGCAACCGTGACCGAACGAACACGGGAGATCGGTATCCGCCGTGCGTTAGGGGCAAAGAAGAAAGATATTATCATGCAATTTTTGGTCGAAGCTGTTGTGCAAACTTCGATCGGTGGGGTTCTGGGGATTCTCTTGGGCCTAACGCTTGCCTTAGGTTTACCCCCGATCTCCGAATGGATACGCGGCGTCCCTCTGCCTTCGGCGCTGAGTTGGGAGCCGGTCGTATTGTCGTTTAGTGCTTCGGTGATTGTGGGAGTTCTTTCGGGTCTTTATCCCGCGTATCGGGCCGCTCGACTCGATCCCATCGAAGCATTGCGACACGTCTAATTCGTTAAGTCTTACCACTTCCACCTAACAGGTAACCCAAAATGGCATGGGCCGATTCATCCAATGGCTCTAATCGCGAAATGGGGAGGTTCTCCCTGAGAACAAACTGAGCCAGCGATTCATAAAATTTCTTGGGCGTATTGACGCGAACGATGAGGCTTTGAGGCAGATTTGCGGGAAGATCGAGTGTGGCAATCTCATCGCATTGCAAAAGAGTTTGCGCCAACCGTTTTCGCTCGGAACTATCAATCCTGATCGACAGAGGAAGATTCTCGATTCGTTCGCGTATCTCGAAGATCGACCCCTGATCGGCAATCCGACCTTTGGCAAGGATAATCACCTGTTCGGTGAGTTTTTCGAGTTCTTCGAGTTCGTGGCTGGAAATCAAAAGGCATTTGCCCTCGGCTGCTAACGAGCGGAACAAATCGAGCATCTCCTGCCGACCTACCGGATCGATTCCCGAAAGTGGCTCATCGAGAATCAATAATTCCGGAGAGTGCAATAGGGCTTGCGCGAGCTTAGTTCGTTGTCGCATCCCTTTGGAATAACCGCGAACAACCCGATCGGCTCGGGAGGCCATCCCGACCCGTTCCAAGGCGGCATCGGCCTTTTCGTAGGCAAGCTCTTTCGGATAGCCGACCAGTCGAGCCATGCTTCGGACAAAGTCACGGCCGGTCATGTCTTCATAAAAACTATCGACTTCGGGACAGAAACCGATTTTGGTTTTCGCTTTCCATTCCCACGCTGGTTGATCGAGAATCGTCACTTCCCCAAGGCTAGGTTTGAGTTGACCGGCCGCGAGTTTGAGGAAGGTACTTTTTCCCGCTCCGTTGGGTCCTACCAAGCCAATAATTCCACGTGGCAGGGCCACCGACACGGAGTTTAGGCCGATGACAGCGCCGTAGAACTTGGAGACATTCCGAAATTCCAAAATCTTTTGTACCTTGGTGGTGCTCATCGAACAACCTCTACGGCTCGAACCCGATTTCGCAAACTCAGAATGCATACTAAAATCGTCAGACTGACCACAACAACCGCTTGCCCGTAAGGAGGTTGAGCCTGATTCGTGGGCCTAATCTTCGCATGATCGTAATCAAATAGCCACATGGCCGTAAGATAGAGATTGTTCCAAGTATCGATTAGTCGCCACGAGGGGGAAAGCCCCAAGCCATCGACCAACCAGCGTTGGATAAATCGAGAAAGCACAAACAGCGAAATCCAAACCAGAATGACCGGCCCTGTTCGCCTCAGCCAGGCGCTCACAGCCAAAATCATACTAGATAGGGTGACCACGACTAACGAACCATAACCGACGACACCAAGGAACAAGCGCCATTCGGTCCAATAATAAGACCAATCTTCAATAAACCCGTACTCAAGAAAAAGGCATAAACACGGTATCAAGGTCATAATGGCCGTGATACCGCCGGCGGCCAGCGCTTTGCCCAGAAGATAATGAAATTTACCAATTGGCTTGGACAAATAAAACGGCAAGCTATTGTGCTGAAAATCGTTGCCGATCAGTAACGAACCCACAAGGGCCATGATAACAATTACAATATATCCTTCGGTCCAAATAAAATCGCCATAGGTATCAGCCGATCCATTCATGTGCAGCGAGGAAGTCAAAACTTTGCTCAGCTCCTGAGGGTTAAACATCCGTCCGAAGACGCCTCCTTGGCGAACCATGGCTTCGCTGACTCGATTTTCGATGTAAACCGTGAGATATTGGCCAAACAAGTAGAACAGAAAGATCAGCAAGCTAAAAGCATACAACGCCCAAAACATTTTACGCCGAAACACCATTCGCAACGAGGCACGGGCCACTGCCACAATGCCCCGCCAAGAACCCGAACGGCGACTGGTATCTTCTCGATAGCCTAAAAAACCAGTGAGATGTGCTTCTGCCACTCTGTTGACTCCGCTGCGAAAACTAAACCCGAAGTTCAGCCTTTTGTCCTAACCGATTGTAGTAGCGTTGCCGGATCGGTTCGACTTCGGCTTGTAAAAATTCTTCTACCTGTTGCGGGCTTCGGCCAATGTAGCGTTTGGCGTCGAGTTCCGCTCGAAAATCAATCCCCTGAAAGAGAGGCTCTTTTTCCAGTAACTGAATCAACTCTGACGCGGTCGATCGACCTGCCTTGATGTTGGCCGTGACTTGATGGCTTCGGGCACGGATTACCTCGTGTGCTTCTTGTCGATCGGCTCCTCGGGTGACTGCCGCCATAATGAGGTTTTCTGTGGCCATGTAAGGGAGCTGTCCCTGCACTTCTTTGGCGATGATCTCTCGATTCACAATGAGGCCACTGGCAAGATTCTGAGCGATCTTCAAACAAGCATCGGCTGCTAAAAACGCTTGAGGAAGATAAAGCCGTCGTGGGGCGCTATCATCTAAGGTTCTCTCGAACCATTGTGTGGCACTAGTTTGATGTGCCATGTTCGTTAAACCGGTTAAAAATCGGGCTAGGCCGCACATTCTCTCGGCTCGCATTGGGTTCCGCTTGTACGCCATCGCACTGGAACCAACTTGATTGGCTTCAAAAGGTTCATCGATCTCCTGCCGATGTGCCAACAAACGTAAGTCGGTACCCCATTTGTGCAGGCTGTCTCCCAACCCCGCAAGGGCATCCAGAACTTGCGTATCAAATTTGCGTGTGTATGTCTGACCGCAGACGGGAACGACCTGATCGAACCCCATTTTTTGGGCGACTAATCGATCGAGCGCCTTGACCTTTTCATGATCGCCTCGAAATAAAGCCAAAAAGCTCGCTTGTGTCCCTGTCGTTCCTTTGACGCCACGAAATTTCAGATTCGATCGGCGATGTTCTAACTCGTCTAGGTCCAGAACCAATTCATACAGCCACAAACAGGCTCTTTTCCCAACCGTGGTTAATTGTGCGGGCTGAAAATGGGTGAAGCCCAACGTCGGTTCATCTTTCCATTGTTCAGCGAATTTC
Organism: Gemmataceae bacterium; assembly: GCA_026419115.1. Lineage (GTDB taxonomy): Bacteria > Planctomycetota > Planctomycetia > Gemmatales > Gemmataceae > SKW135. The sequence goes on along the minus strand of JAOAAA010000113.1, from coordinate 10,249 downwards.
CCTAACGCATCAATCACCGAAGCCAAAGCACCACACAGATCATCGAGCGATTCTCGGATCAAAATCAGGTCGGTGTTATCGGTGACAAAACAACTGGTCGCCCCGAGGTGGATGATGTCTCGGGCTTTTGGAGCAACCTCTCCCAAAGTGTGAATGTGAGCCATCACATCGTGCCGCAAAATTTTTTCGTGATGGGCCGCTGCCGAAAAATCGATGTCATCCAAATGGGCCTTGAGTTCTTCGAGCTGTTCGGGACGAATGCGAGGGGAAACCCCATCCTCGGCAAGTAATCCTAATTCAGCCTGCGCTTCTGCAAGGGCTAACCATAAGCGTCGCCATGTGGAGAATTTTCTTTGCGGACCCCAACGCTCCGACATGGCCCGCGAGGCATATCGACCGATCAGGGGATTGTCATAATTCAAATGTTCTTCATTCATCATAAAGGGGATTTTATCGAATCAGACTGGTAATGTCTCAAGTGTCTGAATCGGGAGAATTGAGAGATTTAGAATTGATAATTGAGATGCAAGAAGTAAGAAGTAAGAAGTAATAATCAAAGAGTGAAAAGTCGAAGATAGAGAATAGCGATGGAATTGAAAATGGACTCGAACTCAATTCTTTAGCACTCATCCTAGAGATGATGAATTGCGTGAAGGGATCAATCTGTATCGGAGGAATCTTCTTCCCACTGCGCCTGTTTTTGATGAAAGGCCACGATAATCAATTCTGTGGTTCCTTCTTCGCCGAATTGGTTGCTGTTTATGGTTAAATCGAACTCAGAGGGGTCCAAAGCCCGAGCACCGAATTGCTGTTGCAGATACTGAGTTCGGCGTTGGTCGCGTTGTCGCAACGATTGTAGTGCTTCTTCAGGGGATTGGCGAAGAAGTTGACCCATATAGGTGATTCGTTCCTCTAATGGAGCACAAATGCGAACATGCAACGAAGTGTCGCGGGGTAGGTAAAATCCCGCACCGGCCCCAACGAATATGACCCCTCCACGCGCTGCGAGTGCTAAAACTAAGCGGGGCATTTCACCTTGATCGGCTTCAGGTGCCAGAAGTTGATTATGCTTGAGTTGGTGTAAACGTTCTTCGATCCAGTGATTCGCTTCGGTGGGAATATCGGCCAAAACTTCTTCTCGGGCGACTGGGTTCCCACACAAGTATTCCAACAATTCTCGGTCATAAACCCGCCAGTTGAAACGCTTACCGAGACGCTTGCCGATACTTCCTCCTTGAGAGCCTGCCTCTCGACTAATGGCAATAGACCATTCCTTCGGCCGATAAGGGGCAGGTTGCTCTTGCCCCCGATCGCCGTGCAAGGGAATCGTTTCATTCTGAAATTCGTTTTGGAGATCAATCATGTCAGTTAGGATAGCTATTGGGAATCGGAGTAAGTACCGAAATAAACCGACTTATTTTATTGTAGCAAATCTACCTGCCCGAACTTAATCCCTTACAAATTATCGGTACACGCACACACACAGTGTGAAAAGTCGATGGATTGATGTCCTTTTGGTGTGGGGGTTTGGAAATTAACATAGACTCAAGTGGAGAACAGGAGATGTCATCATCAACTCCCACCCCAACAATTTTTTTTGACTCCATACTAAATTTGTTGAAATAGGGATTGACAAAAAAATTCTATCTTTTAAATTTCTATCTAAATAAAGGAGGTGCCTCAGATAAAGGAGGTGCCTCAGATGCGGCTCAAATTGCTCGGAGCTTTCTCACTGTTATTCATCATGACAAGTTTGTCATTTACACAAGCTCCCCCAGTAGTAACAAAGATTTTGATTAAGAAGAGTCTACCCGATCCAAAAACCGGAAACTATCACGCAAGTGGGGACTATTTCATCGCGCCTGATGAGGTCTTCGATAAATGGGTTGCAACAATAACTCCATTTGATCCTAAAACCGGTAAATTAGATCATTAAAAAGCAAAAGAGGCGAAAATACTATTTGGTCCTCCATTGCTTCCAGATAAATGGCAGACTGATAAAAATATCGATCCCGGAAAACATGAATTTCGCATCTTTTTATATACAAAAAAAGATGGGAAAATGAAAGCAGTATCTGAGGAAATTGATTTCCTAATGGATCCCCCCCCAAAATAAGATTCAGACAATTTTTTAGAAGACAATTATTCGAGAAAGGAGAATCAGTATGTACCGCAAGGATGCAGAACTTCGACCTAATGGGTTTACCCTATTAGAGTTGTTGGTGGTTATTGGAGTGATTGCCACGTTGTTGGGATTGCTGTTACCAGCCATTCAGAAGGTCCGTGAAACAGCTTATCGGTTCGAGAGTCAAAACAATATTAAACAAATCAGCTTAGCTGTTCACAATTGGTCAACCAATAGGGGGGGACAAATGCCTTCTGCTGTGGCAGGTTGTTCAGCTGAAACATTTTTATTCGTAGCCATTTTAGATGATCTCGGTTACGGAGACATCTACCAATATAGTCCATTCAAAGGATTTACGCCGAAACTTTATTTAGATCGTAATGACCCGAGTTATTCAATAATGACAGCAAATAAGAGAAATCGTATCACAAGTTATGCGGTAAATTATTATGCTGCCAAATTGTGTGAACCAAAAATTGATACAGATTTTCCTGATGGAACATCGAATACAATTATGTTATCACAACATTACATTTCATGCCAAGATATTTATTATGATTGGTGTTGGACAATGATGTTCTCATCTGGTTCGCGAGTGAGTCCAAGAAGGCCTACCTATGCAGATAACGAGCCGGAATTTGAAGGGTATCGTGAGTTAGTGGGTATGTTTCCCGGAAGTTATCATAATACTCTTGATGATGTCTATCCCGTAACATTCTACGAACAAGGTTTTTCGTATTCGATTGGTTCTGTTCCAAATAAAACCTTTCAAATCAAACCGAAATTAAAGGATTGTGATCCGACGATACCTCAATCTCCCTATTCAGTATTGCTTGTTGGTTACGTCGATGGCAGTGTGCGTTCTCTGAGTAAGCAAACCGATGCTAAAATTTTTTGGGGAGCCACGACGGCGAATCGAGGTGAGATATTGGACTAAATGTTGAATCGTGAAGTGTGCAGTGACAATTTTCATGGGAATATCATTCCAACTTTCTCTTACTTTTCACATCGAAAATCCCTCTGGCTTTTCAGGTATCAAAATGTAGGTTAATTCTGTGCCTCGTAGGGGAATAGGCAGGGAAATGGGTATGATTTCGATCCAAAATGTTTCAAAATATCGTGGGACAAATCGAGTGTTGAATGAGGTCACCCTTCAGTTTGCTCAAGGAGAATTAACCGCCTTAGTGGGTCCATCGGGGGGGGGCAAAAGCACTCTTTTACGGTGTCTGAATGGTTTAGAAGAATTTTCCTCGGGATCGATTCAAATTGCCTCCCATCGGTTATTGCCCAATGGTGCGACCCCCAAGGCAGAAATCCTTGCCGTTCGAAAAACCGTCGGGATGGTCTTTCAACAATTTCATCTTTTCCCTCATTTGAGCGCCCTAGAAAATGTCAAAATGGGGTTAGTCCACGTTTTAGGAGAAAAAGAGGAAATCGCTACCACCAAGGCGCTATCATTATTAGAGCGTGTGGGATTGAAGCACAAGGCCGATGCGAAACCCGAACAACTTTCCGGTGGGCAGCAACAACGTGTTGCTATTGCGCGTGCGCTTGCGGTTAACCCTTTGGCGATTCTGTTCGATGAGCCAACGAGCGCCCTCGATCCGCAAATGGCCAAAGAGGTCACGGCCGTCATCATGGAGTTGGCCAAACAAGGTCAAACGATGGTTGTTGTCACGCACTCCCCCGAATTGGCACGCATGGCGAACACCTTACATGTGATGGTCGCGGGGAAAATTGCTTTCAGCGGCCCACCCAGCGAGGTGCCCCACGAATATATTCCCAAAGCGTAAATTGAGAGGATTATGTCAACCACGAATGCGAAAAAGGTTATCCGTGTTGGTCACAGCCCCGACCCTGATGATGCCTTTATGTTCCATGCCCTAGCTAACGATAAAATCGATACGGGTGAGCTGCATTTTATTCATGAACTTCAAGATATTGAAACACTTAATCGCCGTGCTATGAAGGGGGAACTCGAAGTCTCGGCCGTAAGCATCCATGCTTATTCTTACATCCTCGACAAATACGCCTTGTTGCCCACTGGTTGTAGCATGGGGGATCGTTACGGACCGATGATAATTGCTCGAAAACCGATGTCGGTGGACGAACTCTATCAACACACCATTGCGGTTCCCGGAACGATGACCACGGCCTTTCTCACCTTGCGGCTGCTGCTACCGAAAGAATTTCGTTTTGAAGTGATTCCGTTCGACCGAATTATTCCCGCAGTCGAATCCGGTCAATACGAAGCGGGCCTGATTATTCACGAAGGACAACTCACCTTCCAAAATAATGGTTTGCATCTGATTCAAGATTTGGGTGTTTGGTGGCAAGATAAAACCGGTTTACCGCTGCCCCTAGGCGGAAACGTCGTGCGGCGTGATTTGGGTGAACATACCATTCAACAAGTCTCGAAACTGATTAAGCAAAGTATTCAATATGCTTTGGATCACCGCCAAGAGGCATTGCAATATGCCCTGAAATATGCCCGCGATATGGATACGGCATTGGCAGATCGATTTGTTGGGATGTATGTGAACGATTGGACCTTAGATTATGGTCCTCGGGGCCGCGAAGCGGTCAGAAAACTTCTTGAAGAAGGGTATAAAGCGGGGGTGATCCCCAATCCAACCGATGTCCAATTCGTTGAGTAACGATTCGGTCGGATTTATTCCAAGCCGCATTTTTGGTGGTTTTGGAGTTCGTGGCAGAACAACATTTTCTGCAAGATTCATGGGGAGTGAATCGTATCTCTCAAAATGGATTATTAGGGATGCCATACAATAACTTTTGATGTATGAGTTTGAGAAGTGAGGAATTTCCCATGAGTGCGACCGTTGACCAAGAAAAAACCGGTTTAGGAAATTATTTCATTGCCAACTATCCTCCATTTTCGGCATGGAGTTCCTCACAAATACCAAATGCACTGCAAGCCCTGAATGCCAAGCCAAAACCCGATACTCCCTTGGGGTTGTATCTACATATCCCGTTTTGTCGGAAGCGTTGCAAATTCTGTTATTTTCGGGTTTATACCGACAAAAACGCCAAAGAGATCGAAACTTATCTCGATGCCTTGGTGAAAGAAGTGCAATTACTTAGCCGATCAGCTGTGATCGACAATCGGCCTTTGCATTACGTTTATTTCGGGGGGGGGACTCCTTCGTATTTGAGTGCCCAGCAATTGCGTGATCTTATGACTCGCTTGCGGGAGATTTTTCCTTGGGATCAAGCAAAAGAAGTGACCTTTGAATGTGAACCCGGAACATTGCAGAAACACAAGTTAGAAACGCTCCGCGAGATGGGCATCACGCGATTGAGTTTGGGGGTCGAGAATTTCAAAAAAGAAATCCTGCAGTTCAACGGCCGTGCCCACCTTGAGGAGGAAATTTATCGGGCGTATGGCTGGGCACGCGAGCTTCAATTTCCCCAAATCAATATCGATTTGATTGCAGGAATGGTCGGTGAAGATTGGGAGAACTGGCGAAGGAATGTGCAAAAAACGCTGGAGCTGGCGCCTGATACCGTGACCGTTTACCAAATGGAATTACCGTATAACACCGTGTTTTCCAAGGAATTTCGCATCATTGGCCAAGATGAATCCATAGGGGCCGTGGCCGATTGGCCGACGAAACGAGCTTGGGTAGCCTATGCGTTCGAGGAGTTCGAGAAGGCCGGTTACATTGTTACCAGTGCCACAACCGCCATGAAAAACCGCGAGACGCAATTCGTCTATCGCGATGCTCTTTGGAGCGGGGCAGACATGTTCGGGACGGGGGTCGCTTCATTTGGTCACATTCATGGCGTTCACATGCAGAATGTCGATACTTGGGAGGCCTACATCGAGAAACTCAATCGTGATGAAATTCCTATAGGTCGAGCCTACACACTTTCCGCACAAGAATTATTCACTCGTGAGACCATCCTATTACTCAAAAAAGGCTATCTCAAAAGAGATTATTTCCTGAAAAAATATGGGAAAGATATTATGGTTGAATTTGCCCCACAATTTCAAGAACTCAAAGGTATGGGATTTCTCAGCACCACGACCGAGGGTGTCCAACTGAACCGCGAGGGGCTTATTCAGATCGATCGGCATTTGCCTATTTTCTTTGAAATTCAATATCGTGGGACAAGGTACACCTGATGTTTCGCCTTCTGGAAATTTTTACTCTTGCCTTAATTTCGAGTTGGTCTACACTTTGTCTTTTCCGTTTCATTTAGGAGCCTTTCTCGATCCATGAAGATTTCGGGAATTCTAGAGGAATTAATGGCGGTTCTCGATGCCATTCGTCCACGCAAAGGACAACAGATTGTTGTCAAGTTAGGGGGATCGGCCATGGAACAAGCCGAGTCGGTCCAAGCCACGCTGCGCTCGATTGCGGCTCTTCATGATCTCGGATTGAAACCGATCCTCGTTCATGGGGGGGGGAAAGCCATAGACCGAGCGATGAACAAAGCCGGTTTGATTCCGAAGAAAATTCAAGGCCGTCGGTATACGGACGAACAAACCCTCACGGTGGTGGTTGAGGTTTTGACGCAAGAAATCAACGCGGATTTGTGTCGTAATCTCCAAAATTTCGGTGTGGATGCGGTTCCTGTTTACGGGGAAAATCAGGCCCTTTTTGGAGAAAGGCTGTTGCTGCCCGGTCTCGATTTGGAACCGATCGATCTCGGGCGGGTCGGGAATGTGAATCGGGTCGAAACCAAGCTGTTGAATGATCTAACCCATAACGGAAAAATCCCCGTGATTCCCTCCCTCGCTCAGGATGGTTTAGGTTGGTTGAACGTCAATGCCGACACGGCCGCCTGTGCCGTGGCCGCTGCCCTGAAGGTTCCTAAACTCTTGCTGATGACCGATACCCCTGGAATTCTTCGGGATCACAAAGACCCCACGAGCTTAATTCCGAAACTGAATCGTGCGGAAACCCTGAGTCTCATTCAACAAGGTGTGATCGACGGGGGTATGATTCCGAAAGTCGAGGCCTGTTTAGAAGCTCTTGAAGCAGGGGTGGGTTCAACGAAAATTATCGATGGAAGGGAAAAATATTCCTTATTAATGGAATGGATTCCCAATGCCCCTGCCGGTACCGAGATTGTCCTTGAGTGAACCTAGTGAAGCGAGAACAAGAATGACCTCAGCCGAAGTAATCGATGTTTTCAAACAATACGTTATCGCCAACTACACCCGTTACCCCGTTTGTCTGGTGCGCGGGCAAGGTTCACAGGTTTGGGATGCGGAGGGGAATCAGTATCTGGATCTGTTTCCAGGCTGGGGATGTGGCCTGCTCGGTCATTGCCCCCCCCGTGTTGTTCGTGCCGTTCAAGAACAAGTGGCCGAATTGATCCATGTTCCCAACACTTGGTACACCCAAGCCCAAGGAGAATTAGCCAAAGCATTGTGTACCCGTGTCGCCTTTCCTGCTAAGGCCTTCTTTTGTAATAGTGGGACCGAAGCGAACGAAGCCGCGATAAAATTAGCTCGTTTGAATGGTCGGGGTAGTGGACCGAATGGCAGCGATCGCTACAAGATTGTGACCATGCACAATAGCTTCCATGGCCGAACTATGGGGTCTCTTACGGCCACCGGTCAACCAAAATATCATCAAGGGGTTGGCCCGATGCTTCCGGGCTTCAATTATGTTCCTTTTGGTGATCTCGATGCGGTCAGCAAGGCCATTGATGCGGAAACCATCGCCGTGATGTTGGAGCCAATTCAAGGTGAAGGCGGTATCAATCTTCCACCATCCGGTTATCTCGAAGGGCTTCGGGAACTGTGTGACAAACATAAATTGTTGTTGATCTGTGATGAAGTTCAAACGGGAATGGGTCGGACCGGAAAATGGTACACCCATCAACATTGGAACGTCAATCCCGATATTATCACGTTAGCTAAAGCGGTAGCAGGGGGCGTGGCCCTTGGTGGATTGCTCGCGCGTACGGAGGTAGCCGAACATCTCAAGCCGGGAACCCATGCAGCGACCTTCGGGGGGAACCCGATTGCTTGTCGAGCTTCTTTGGCAACCATTGAGACGATTGAAAAAGAGAGTCTTTTAGAACGGGCCGTGCTGATTGGTCAAAAATTCCAACAACACTTCACCCAACTGAAAGAACGATGCCCGATTATCACGGAGGTCCGCGTTCGCGGTGCCATGATCGGGATTCAATTAGCCACCGATGGTGCCCCGATTGTTGCGGAGTGTCTGAAACGCCGATTGTTAATCAATGCCACCCATCAAACCGTAATTCGATTACTCCCTGCCATCAACCTCACGGATGACGAAATAGAACAAGGCTGTACTATTCTTTCCGAGGTGTTATTAGCTGCAAAATAAATTCAAATTATTCTCTCATTATAACCTTATTTTTGTTGAGTGAAATCCATGCGTCACCTACTCAATTTAATCGATCAAGATACGGAGACGATTCGTCATATTCTCAAGGAAGCCGCTCGCCTCAAGTCCGAGGTCGCTCGCGGGGAGTTTCGTCAATCGCTCAAAAATAAAATTATCGCTCTCGTGTTCGAGAAACCCTCTCTCCGGACCCGTGTCAGCTTCGAGGCGGGCATCAATCAATTAGGTGGCACGAGTCTGTTCCAAGCAGGCAACGAGGTCGGGCTAGGTGTTCGAGAATCGCTTGCAGATTTTGCTCGAACGATTTCACAGTATGTCAATGCCCTTGTTTTACGGGTGTTCAAACAATCGACCGTCGAAGGGATTGCTCAATACAGTTCGATCCCCGTGATTAACGGCCTATCCGATACCGCGCACCCTTGCCAAGCTCTGGCCGACCTTCAAACGATCGAAGAATGTTTCGGAACTTTGAAGAATCAAACTGTGGTCTTTGTGGGGGATGGGAATAACGTCGCACGTTCCTTGGCGGTGGGGTGTGGGAAACTGGGCATAAAATTTATTCTTTCTTGTCCGAATGGTTATAGTTTTCCCAAGGATTTTCTCGAAGAGTACAGCCGAAAGGTTTCGGCCACCTTGCCGGAAGAAATTCGCGATCCGGCTCAAGCGGTGAAAAGAGCCAGTGTCATCTATACAGATGTTTGGACGAGTATGGGTCAAGAAGACGAGAAGGCCCAACGACTCAGGGAATTTGCCGCATACCAAGTCAACGAAGCGTTGGTTGCAAAAGCCCCTAAGGATGTCCGTATTCTCCATTGCCTTCCCGCTCATCGTGATGAAGAGATTACTGATGGAGTGATCGAATCACCGGCATCGGTCGTATTCCAGCAAGCGGCCAATCGGATGCATGTTCAAAAAGCGGTTTTAGAATGGCTGCTCGGGAACGGCTAAAAGCAAGTTTTCACGATCTGGATGCGGAATGCGGATGGGGTTTTTGACCCCGCGAAAACGCTCGTTTCTTGTTGACGGAGTGATTAGCCTTGTTGGAACGCTCCATGTTGTCGGCGGCGCTCGCTGGTAAATTCTTCTGCGGTCCCACGAGCAATTATCTCGTACAAGATGGCCGATTTATCTTTTGCTTTGCGTAACAATCGCCCTAATCTCTGCACACTTTCTCGAACGGTTGCCGTTCCCGATAGGACGATACCCACATTTGCTGCAGGGACATCCACCCCCTCGTTTAAGACCTGACTGGTGACCACGGCCATATAATCGCCACTATGAAACCTTTCCAAAATCTGTTTCCGCTCTTTTGATTTCGTTTGATGAGTGATCGGGGGAATCAAATAGTCGCGGGCGATTTGGTAAACTGTGGCGTTGTCGGCTGTGAAGATAATGATGCGATCCTGCGCATGATGTTTCAATAACTCTTCTAATTTCCTTAGCTTGGCAGCGGCAGCCCTTTCGAGTCGCTTTTGTTCCCGATACGATCGAAACGCCTCCCAACCCTGTTTCGATCGGGTTGCTTCAAAAATAAATCGTTGCCAACCGTTTGGCCCCCCCATGGAGATATTCTTGGCTTGAATGAAGCGTTTGTAAATCTCGCGATGATATTGGTAGGCTTGTTGTTCTTCTTCACTAAGGGTCACATACAATCTTTGGGTACGATACTCCGCCAGAAAATCACCGGAAAGTTCACGGATTTCCCGACGGTAAACAATCGGACCAATTAATTCAGAGTAAAGATTTTCTGCACCATCGGCCCGTTCTGGTG
>JAOAAA010000112.1 GCA_026419115.1 Gemmataceae bacterium | reverse complement strand
CTAATAATCATTCCCGCTCCATAGATATGAAGGTGATCGCGTCCTTCAATAATCACTACCAAAACCAACACAGCGAACCCCACTAAGTAAGCCACCCACACCGACCAAATTTGCCTTTCTAAAGCATTGTTTGGCAGCAATCCTTCGTTAGGACGATAACGCCGTAACCACGGGATCAGACATAAAATCATAAAGGTACGCGGAATCCAAAACGAAAGCCACTCGGGATATTCGAAATGCAACATGATCGAGGTGGCCACATGCATCAGAATGATAAAGATTCCGAGGTACAATAGCCCTTTTCCCCAAGGACCAATTTTCCCTTCATGTTGGCTTCGTTTCAACTCACGTTGAAGACGTTCAAAAACGTTGATACTTTTGGCTTGGATGGGTTCGCCATCGAGATACCTTCTCAAATCTTCAGCGAGTTCTTTCGAGGTTTGGTATCGATCTTCGGGAGATTTTTCGAGGCACTTCAAACAAATCCGTTCCAGATCATGATCGACGCCACGATTCAAAAGTTTGGGAGGAACGGGATTATCCTCAAGAACTTGCCGCATGGTCTCCATAGGGGTTGCGGCCAAAAAAGGAGGTCGCCCCGTTAAGCATTGATACAAAATCGCCCCAAGCGCATACACATCGGTGGCAGGTCCCGCCTCGCGCGATTTCCCTTGCGCTTGCTCAGGGGCCATGTAACTTGGGGTCCCCATAATCACGCCGGTTCCAGTCGCCCCGCTATCCTCATCAATCATCTTGGCGATACCGAAATCCGTAATTTTAGGTTCGCCACTCAGGCCAATCAGCACGTTTGCGGGTTTCAAATCCCGATGAATGATACCGGCTTGGTGCGCCACTTCTATGGCCAAGGCAAGGGTCTCGACTAGCCTTGCGGCATCCTCATTTTTCATCGGCTTGCTGAGCAATTGTTTATCGAGATTGCCATTGGGACAATACTCCAATGTGAAGAAAGGTTGCCCTTTGTGTTCACCAATGTCATACACCTGCACGATATTCGGATGAGAAAAAGAGGCAATCACTTCGGCTTCGCATTGGAAGCGTTCCAGCTCTGTGGGGTTCTTGGTGCTATGGCGCATCATTTTCAACGCCACGATGCGCCCCAATGAGATTTGCCTTGCTTTGTAGACGATTCCCATCCCTCCCGCCCCGAGTTCTTCGAGGATTTCATGATTGGGTATTCCCTCGGGAAATAGATTCTGGGGGTTACCGATTTGGGATCGCGTTTGGCTCAGATCGGCAGTCGTTTGATCGTACATATCATGGGGGAAATCGTGGAATCAACAGTTCTAATTTAGTTTAGAGAAAAAAGAAGACTCATTGTGCAAAGTCATCGAGTAATGCTAACATTTTGGCTTTACGGGTGGGATCAGCGATTTTCTTAAACCGTGTCCGCAGTTCCTTGAGAACCTCGAGCTTGGTTAGTTCCTCATCACTTAAAGAATTCAGAATCGTTTCTAAAGTTTTGGCCGCATAACGCGGTGAAGCCCCATGAGTATGAACCGCGACAGCCATTAAGCCCCGTTCCCCACTCGCGGGAACAATCAGGTTACCTGCTTCGGGTTGGCTGCTATTTCCAATCCATAAACCCCTAGCTAACGCCGCATCGCAGACCCTTTCGTTCACTTCCGGTGTGGCACAGGCAAAGACGAGTTGAACCCCTTCGAGATGGCCTGTGTGAAACGGTTCCGCTAACCACGTTCCCCATTCCGGTTGAAACCACGATGGTTGTGGCTGCGGATCAACCACCCGCACCCGACCTCCGCAGGAGTGAATTTTTTCGATTCGCCGCCGGCCAACACCTCCGCCACCAACGACTAGGGACCAGACTCCCGTTACATTCAAAAATAGTGGTAAATATCCCATATTCTTTGACATATTTAACCAGAAAAGTTTGTCTGGCTTGTTTCTTCAATCGGTCATATTGGCACTTGTATATAATTTCTTACCCGTCACCTCTCTCGATGGAGTTTTTTAATCATGAGTAGCAGTAGCAGTGTGCAACAGGCATCGCAATCACCGGTTTTTGCGAATTCCCCTGTGTACCGAATGGCTTGTGAGCAACTTCGTTCGGTTGCAGAAGTCATGAACACCGATCCTGGAATCATCGAACGACTTTCGATACCGAAACGGTCGTTAATCGTCTCGGTTCCTATCCGTATGGATGATGGCAGCGTTCATTGTTTTGTGGGTTATCGTGTTCAGCATTCCCTTACTTCTGGCGCCTCGAAAGGGGGGCTTCGCTATGCCCCGAGTGTCGATTTGGGCGAAGTGGCTGCCTTGGCCATGTGGATGAGCTGGAAATGTGGCATTATGAATCTTCCCTTCTCTGGCGCGAAGGGAGGAATTGCCTGTGACCCTGCGAAATTGTCTCGGGGGGAATTGGAGCGCTTGACCCGTCGCTATACCGAGGAAGTGTTGAACATCATCGGTCCGCGTGTCGATGTGATGGCTCCCGATATGGGCACCGACGAACAAACGATGGCTTGGATCATGGACACTTATTCGATGAAGATAGGCTATGCCTGTCCCGAAATTGTGACCGGAAAGCCAATCGAATTAGGGGGCTGTGTGGGTCGTCGGGAAGCGACCGGTCGAGGCGTGGTCTACTGCATCACAGAAGCCCTTCAGGAATTAAAAATCCCAGCACATGAAGCCACTGCGGTGGTTCAAGGATTTGGAAATGTCGGGTCGGTGGTCTGCCAAGAACTCCATGCTCGCGGGATCAAGGTGATTGCTGTGGGAGATCGATACGGTTCGATCTATAACAAAAATGGGATCGATATACCGGAATTGGTACTCCATGTGAACGAAGGCAAACGGGTCACCGAATTCCAAGGGGCCGAAATCATTCCGGATCGAGAGCTTTTGACAACCCCCTGCACGATTTTGGCCCCCTGTGCATTGGAACAACAAATCACCATCGAAAACGCCTCTCGCATTCAGTGCCGGATTCTGGCAGAAGGGGCCAATGGTCCCACCACTCCCGAAGCGGATAAAATTCTCAACGAGGCCGGCGTGTTCATCATCCCCGACGTTCTCTGCAATGCCGGAGGGGTCACAGTCTCCTACTTCGAGTGGGTTCAAGACTTGCAGCAATACTTTTGGAATGAGGATCAAGTGAACGCGAAACTGAAAGACCTGATGTTGCAATCGTTCCATCGTGTTCGCAAACTAGCCAAAGAACGCAAACTTTCGATGCGGATGGCCGCCTTGAGCCTTGGTGTTTCCAAGGTGGCCCTTGAAAAAGCCAAACGGGGTCTGTTCCCATGAGATGCTCGATCGGTCAACGATCAAAGATGATGCTTCCTTATGAGGTTTACCACTTCTCCTATCAGATAAACTAGCCGAAATCAGATTAAGGGAACTCTCATTCGATCCCATTTCTTACCAATCATTCGGACGCAATCGATCCGCTGAAAGGGATTGCTGACGAATCTTCTGACGTTCATTACGAATTCGTTCGGCCGCTTGGCGAAGATACTCTTGGGTTTGCTCGGGCGATAGCTCGATTTTCTGATTCGCTTGATCGGGCAATACGGGGAGGCTTCCTTTACTTGGTTTTTTCAAGGGAGATTCTTTCGGGTCCGCAGTAAGGGTATCTTTCTTGTCTTTCGGCACAGGCACCGGTTCGAGATTCCCTTTCTGTGTTGTTGAATCTTTCTTTTGGGGTTGTGATTCAATGGGGTCTTCTTTGGATTTTGGCTCAGGAGTTTTTTTCATGGGGTCCGGATTAGGTTTTTCCGAGTCGGGTATCGGTTGGTCCCCTTGTTTTTCCCGTAAGGTTTTTAACCATAACATTCGGGCAATTTCCAGATTATCCGCAGCATCTTCCGCTAACGCATTCCAATTCTGTTCACGGGCTTCGCGAAGGGCTAATTCAAAATACTCCGCAGCGGCACTGAGCCTTTTGAGATTTTGAGAATCTTGTTTGAGAATACAAATGCCCAGATTGTACCAAGCCCTTGCGCGTCGATCCTTGGGGAGTGAATCATCGGAAAGACATTGTCGAAAATAACTTTCTGCCAAGGCCCATTGCGATTGCTTAAGATTGACGATTCCCAGATTAAATGAAATCCAACTGGGGTCGTTCGTGGTTTTCATCGCAAGGGTGTAAAGTCGCACCGCTTCGGGATAATCACGATTTTCAAAAGCCTGTTGCGCGGATAAGATCGGATCGGCAATCGTGGCAGGGGCAGCTCCCATAAGGGAACAACTGAGCAAGAATAACCCCCAACGGCATTTGACGGAAATCATTCTTAACCCCTCCACCAAGCTGAGAAGATCAATCCTAAGCCGAGAAGTATGAACCAAGCCGTTCGGTTTGCCGGCACAGGGATCGAGTCCGCCGGCAATTCCCGTTTCTTTCGATCCTTCAAAATCTGCTCATAAAACTGATCCAGTTCTGGTATCTGTTGATGAGCAGCAATGTACTCTCCCTGAGTTCGACGCGCAACCGAGCGAAGAAATTCCTCTTGAAGTTTCGTTGTTACAAATTCAAGGTCCTCCCCGCGCCCGATGGTCAAAGGGGTGGCCATTTTGGGGTTTCCTACCCCGCACACATGACAGGGAACTTGCAAATCCAAACAGGCACGGATCGCAGGTTCGACATCGGCTTCGACTCCGGGTCCATCGCCATCGGAAATCAGCAAAATATCTTGATAACCGACTCCTTCTCGATCGAACAATTCCAAGGCAGCACCGATCCCCCAACCAATTCGCGAGCCGGAATCAATATCCTCTGTGGGCGCAGGGCGAATCTCAGGGGGGGGGGCATGGGGAGTATATTCAATCAAACGATTAATAAAATGATCATAATCCGCAGTGAGAGGGCAAACCACATAAGGCCGAGCCGCAAACACCACAAATCCTAATCGTTCCCCCCCCCTTCTTTTGATATGTTGAACCAATTTTAAGACACCTTCCAAAGCGGCATCCCAGCGTTCTTTATATTCCGCATGATTCATATCCTCTGCGGTCATACTCCAAGAGAAATCGAAAACAATCACTAAATCTCGCCCCAACATGGAAGCATTCTGCTGGCTCTTCCCCCAGCGAGGTCCCGCTGCTGCGAAAATCAAACTGGCCATCCCCATCAAAAGAAGAACGGGACGATACCAAATTACGGGCCGAACCCCTTGAACTTGTCCGAGAAGTTGATGAGCCGCCTGTTGCCAACGCTGGGCACGCCCGAGGATCAGTGCTAGCAGCGCAAGGGGAATCGATAACCAAAATGCCCAAGGGTGATCAAAGCTCATCATCTTGTTTTAGAGAATTTTCGTTCGGTAGAAATCAGCGGCGTAAACCCAATGCGGTGGCCGTGGCACTCAGACGAGTATGAGCCGTCGAGAGCAGAAAACCTCCAATATCCATTTGCTCGGCCCGTGCTTTCACCACACCGGATAAAACGGCTTGCGCGATCCCGTTTTCAAAACGAATTTCAATTTGGCCTCGTTCTGGCCCTCCCGCACGAAGCCCCAATGCTTTGAGTATCGCATCTTTAGCAGCCCAAATGGCTGCAAAACATTCCGTGGAATGCGGTCGAGAGTGACAATACTCCAGTTCGGTTTGCGTGTAGGCTTTCAAGAGCAAACGTTCCCCTAAAGCCTCGATCGCCGTGCGGAGGCGCGCACAATCCACCAACGCGGTTCCCAATGCTATCACCTGCATTAAGTTATTCTATCTGTTTCATTCGGTGAGAGGTGCTTTTTGGTTGCGCTTTCTCAACAAGTTCGATCTGATCGAACTTTGGATTAGCATAGGAAACAACGAACCTTCCCATGTTCACAAATTAATCGATCGGGATGACTTCTCCACCGCCGATCGTGAACATGGCCCATAAATTTTTGGGGTCTAATTTAATAGGTAGGGTTCTGACTGAACCATCCAGAAAGGCGGCCAAAATTCGATCCTTGTAAGTCTGTGTCAAACCTTTGAATGGTTCTTTCTGATTCGGTTGCAAGTCCGCCGGCTTGGTCCAGATGACCGCTTCGCTTTCATCGACTTCAACTAGCCCGATTGAGTTGCTGGTACCATCGGTAATATCAGTGATTTTGGTTCCACCAACTTTATCTAGGAATAGCCCTTTACCTCGAATCGCGAGATAGGGCGTTTTATTTTTTTCCATTTTCAAGCCCGAGGGACTCGAATACACTTTAACGACTATCTTACTAAGTTTGATATTATGCTCACTATCCCAAGGTTCGTTGAGCTTGAATTGCTTATACAAAGCCTCTTGCTCAATGAACGGCAGGATGGCCACCCGCCAAGAAAGAAGAGGTTTGCCCTCTTTATCACGAATATCATCTGGGAAACGACCGTAGGCCGATTCATAGTTGTGCATCGCCAGTAAAATTTGTTTCATATTATTTTGACTCAATGAAAGTGCTGGGAAGGAAAACGGGATTTGTTTGGCCAGCTCCTGACTCAAATCTACAAAATTGGCTTGAATAACCACCTCATCCTCTTTCACGGTCGGTTTGTAATGGGACTCTAAAACCTTCAAGAATAGTTTCATGTACTTGTCGCCCAATTCTCGTATATCTAATGGGATTTGTTGAATCCCCTGCATTGTAAGAGTACCCAAACCTTTCAAAGCCTCGGCACGTTCGGGATTGACCGCTTTTATGATCAGCTTTTCGGGCACTTTCTCCCCTGCCCCAAGGGACCAACTGATATATCGCATTCCTTGAGTCAGAATTTCGACCTTCTGATTACCGGCCCATTTTGGTAAAACAGGGCTAATTTCCTCGAAAACCTTCTTTGACTCAGCAGAGAGGGCGAAGGCGAGATGAAGCAATGCCCCTTGACCTGAATTCAGAGCGGTCTCTAGTTCGGGTCGTTTGCTCGCTTTTCTGTCTGCGATCACTTTGACTGCTTTTTCTTCACCCACAACGAGAGCATTATGGATCAGCTCACGATGTGTGCCAAAGACTGGCCAAACCGGTAAATCCTTGGGATTTTTCCCAACCAGAATGAGACACGGCATATTCGGATAATCATTCGATCCATAGACCAAATAAACGTCGGTCCCACCTGCTTTCGTGAATTGGGCTTGCCACAGTTGGAATTCTTTTAAATCCTCAGGTGATGACAGCGCTAAATTCAACCAAGGCAAGGTAGAAGCCGCGTTAAAGATATGGGTAAAAT
The DNA here is from genome assembly GCA_026419115.1 of Gemmataceae bacterium. Classification (GTDB taxonomy): domain Bacteria; phylum Planctomycetota; class Planctomycetia; order Gemmatales; family Gemmataceae; genus SKW135. The sequence goes on along the minus strand of JAOAAA010000112.1, from coordinate 7,322 downwards.
CGCCCTTCGGATCGAGTCGGACCACAATAAAGGTGGACTCATCAATAAAAGGCCGAATCGGTGAAACAAGGTCCTTGGCAGGGGCCGCTTGTGCCAATACCAGCGAAAGATAAAGAATCGAGTTCAACATATTGGTATCTCCTTGAGATTATCTTCGGGAAAGAGTGGGTTATTTTTTGTTTAAGATGAGTTCATATCTCCAACTCGTTATTGGTTGGATATTGATGCCCGTAAGGGGGGGGGTCTTTAGAATAAAACCCTTTTCCGTTTTTTCATAATCGAAGTATTGCCCCGTACCTGGGTCTTTCGGGACGGCGACAATCTGGATATCACTGAGTTTCTCGGGAAGTTTGCCCGTTGTCGATTCATGCAACCGAATCGCTTCGATGGTTTGCAATGTCAACAATTTTCGTTCGGTACGAAATTGAGATTCCAGAACCCGTTCCGCACTCGGAACCAATTGCATGGTCAGAACCGTGAGAACATCGGTTTCGGTGGCTCGAACTTGGGCGATTTTCTTACCAGTTTGCGAGGCCATTTTCAGTGCATCCGTGTAGGGTTGGTCGTACAGGGAGATGATTTCATCGCGGAGATCACGAGCTTTCAAGGTCGATTCCAACAAGATGACTTGCAAAGCAGGCATTGCATTGACTTGTTCTTCCGTTCGCCCTTGTTCGATCAGAAATTTTTTGGCAGAAGGGAGTTTCAGGGTCGTCCACGCTGCCAATGCCAATTGGTTGTTTGGCAGATCGAGAGGGATTTGTCCACCAAAAGCATTGAGATAGCGTTGATGAAATTGCTCGTATTCTTTGCGGGCTTCCTCCGCATTCATCTTTCTTTCGAGGTCTTTGAGTTTCGGTAGTAAAGAATCCAATAAACGCATTTCCCCTTCGACCGCCCGACGATGATTCAAAATCGGTTGAGGTAAATGAGCAAGAGCATAATACAAATTCGGTGCTTGAGGATGTGTCATCAACTTCTCAATCTCACCCAAGAGGGTATTGGTAATCGCCAACCCAACGAGATTGTTAATGAAAATCGCCCCATCCGAGATATGCCGTGCCATGGCTAAACCTGTTTGAATATCATTCAGGGCATCTTCAATGCGATCCTCCGCCAATGCGAGCCGAACTTTAATTTGTAAGTAACGGGCCAAATCTCGAAGTTTCTGAATTTCGGGGATGAGTAACAACAACCGTTCGTGTTCTTCGCGTGCTTCATAGGACCAATCGCAATACTGACAGCGAGCCGCCAATTCTAATTCTCTGCCAACGGCTTTGGGGTATTTGCCCAATTCTTGCCGCAAAAATTCTTTGGGCGTTTCGGAAAGTGGACTCGCCAAGGCTTTCTGCATTTTCTCTTCCGTTTTCTGCCACTCCTCCAGTTTGGGGCGAGCTAATTCTCCCATAATCAGAATGGCCCGATGATACGAAACCGCCGCGTTCATCGGCTTCAAGTCCCGAGTGGCCGGCAATAATTGATAGCGTAATCTGGGTACAGGGGCCTTGTTTCGGCTCACGGTCAATTGAACCGTATTGATTTTGGCCGCGACCGGTTCCGCTTTCGATACTTGAAGCGGGAGAAGAAGCGGTAACAGAGAAAACATGACGTTCATAAGGTTACACCTCGTGGGGTTTGTAAATACTCACTCTTTTCGGATCGCCAACTTCCTTAACGGGTTTGTTCTGGCTTACTGTTTTCGGATTCCCAACTCTTTGGGAGAAACGCCTAACCATTCGGATAAATCTTGACGAATCACTGACGAAGAAACCGGTGAGGCAGTCGATTCGTACAACGGAGCTTGAGGCAAAGCATCGATGCCAAAGCGGAGCAATTCCCGATAAATCTGCTGATAACGGATCGTCATCGGATTCACGTCTTGGGGGTCTCGTTTCACCCAAGGAGAGGGATATTTTTCGGTCGGTGTCGATTCTGGCTGCTGAGGAGTCACAGAGGGGGGGAGAGTCGGCGGAGTCGCTGGCACCGAAATGATTCGATCCACATAAATGATTTGCGGAACAACTTCTTTTTCACGAACACTCACCCAGTAGAGCGCGATGCCTAATCCGAGAGCAATCATCGCGAAAACGAGAGAAACGCTCGGCCAAAGCCATCGATTCACGGGTTTCACCGAGGCTTGCCCCATGAGAAAAAGGACTTGGTCACGTTGACCTGTCGTGGGAACCAAAGCCTGTAGTTTTTTTTCAAACTCTTGCATATTCATTCATGGGTTAATGTTTCTGGGAAATCGGGGGTGCTGATTCTAATGTTTGTCTCAATGAGGAAATGCCATTGGTGTAACGACGCCAATGGGTCGCAGCGGATCCCCCTAGGGCTTGGGCAATCTCCTCGAAAGTCATTCCCCCCCATAAGTGAGCAATAATCACTTCTCGTTGTTCCTCGGGCAACTGCTGAAGGGCCTGTTCCGCAGACTGCGCATCGAGTGTGAATCCCTCTTGTGGTTTCTCAAACCACTCGCGACGCTCTGCCGATTGACCTTCGTGTTTCTGACGGCGCTGCTCGGCTCGACGTTGACTAATCGCCCGATTGCGTGTCGCACGGAATAACCAACCCGCAGGATTCGCCGGCATAGTCGATTGTTGACACAACGAAACAAACACTTCTTGCACCACATCTTCTGCCGCCAAACAAAATTGTCTGGCATACAGCGTTAGGGCTGCCTGATAGCGATCTAACAGATAAGTCGCATCGTTTGCGTTCATCAAAAAGGTGACGCCTGAGATGTCAAGCTGTTTCAGAAATTTTTGTGGTCGGATTCTTTCATCAAAAGATGATGAGTCCTACGTCATTTCGTATCATATCTGTATGGCCAGTGCAGAAAAATATCTTCGACCGCAGGTCATTGCCACGGTGGGGCGACTTGACCTTCGAGCCAAATTCATCGTGGAAGGTTTTCTCTCTGGTTTGCATGCCAGCCCGTTTCAAGGTTTTTCCGTTGAGTTTTCAGAACATCGTAAATATACCCCCGGCGATGATCTCAAAGACCTCGATTGGAACGTCTACGCCAAAACCGATCGCTATTACGTTAAGAAGTTTCAAGCAGAAACCAACGTCACGGGGTATCTGGTCATGGACCTAAGCGCTTCGATGGATTGGTCTGGTGCGGAGGAAATGACCAAAGCGAAAATCGGTGGGGTAAAAAACCTTCCGGGCACCGGTGAGACTCCTGAACGATTGACGAAGTTCGAGTATTGCATTTGTCTGGCTGCTGCCTTGGGGTATCTGATGATTCATCAGCAAGACCCTGTGGGGTTAGTCACCTGTGATACCAAAATTCGGAACATTCTTCCCCCTGCGAGTAAACGAACCCAATTGGGTAACATCCTCGCACTGCTTGCAGGGCTGAAACCGACCGGTCAAACCGACCTCGCTGCATCGCTCCATCAATTAGCCTCTCTGATTCGCACCAAAAGTCTGGTCATGATCTTCAGCGATCTGTTGACCGATCCGGAACCTCTTTTGAAAAGTTTGTACCATCTCCGCCACCGTGGCAATGAGATCATTTTGTTTCATGTGCTGGATGAGGCCGAAGTCGAGTTCCCATTTGAAGGGTTAATTGAGTTTGTTGACAGCGAGTCCACCGAAGAGTTACAACTCGATGCTCGCGGAATGAAGGAGGATTACCTCAACAGCTTGAAAGAGTTTATCCAAAAATATAAAGAAGAAACCACCAAAGCCAACATCGATTATGTCCCGCTCCATACGGGAATTAGTTTCGATAAGGCATTGATTGAATATCTCATTTCACGAACGCGACGATTTTAAGCGAATCGATTCCCCGAAGGATTGGTATTTCCAAAGGGAACTGCATTTCTTATAATCACCCTATCACTGGACGCTTAGCTCAGCGGTAGAGCATTCCCTTTACACGGGACAGGTCACAGGTTCAATCCCTGTAGCGTCCATTTTTTTCACACGAGCCAATCACTTTATCAATCAATATCCCAAACGACAATTTTGCCGGACCGACCTGCCGCTGCCGCCGATAGGCCATCGGGCGAATAGGCAACATCCATCACATCGCCAATACGCCAAGCAAATTCGTTCTTGATCTGTTTGGTCGGAAAATGGAAGACCCGAACAATTTTGTCATTTCCCCCTGCAATCAGGTGTTGGCCATCGGGTGACCATGCCACCGTTTGATAGAATCGATCGGGGATACTATGATGCAAAACCGGTTCCCGCTGAAAAAGTCGAAAAACATACAGATCTTTTCGCACGACTACGGCAATATGTTGGGCATCGGGCGAAAATTTCAAGCAAGTCGGTGTTGAAGGAAGCACATTATTAAAAACCCAAGTGGGTTGAAGTGTGGTGCTTGATGCCACGAAGAAACCTCGGTATTCTGTCCCCGCAGTCAATAACCCTTTGCTGGAAATATCAATCGTCGAACAAGCCCGAAATGGTAAGGCGATATCGGGAATTTGTTCCCAAGAGTTCGGTTTAAAGCCCGCCAACGTGGGGGTACCATACATCGATTCGCTCACCCGCCAGAAATTGCCGTTGGAGGGGTCGAATGTGACTTTGCCCCCTCGAAACTCCGGCAAAATCCGCAAATGATTCCCATTCCGAATATCCCGAATAATCGCATGAGCGGACCAATGAGGACCCGTGGCCACAAATTTTCCATCGGGCGAGATCGCAATACTCCCATGCACCAATCGAGTGTGGCGACGCCAAACCGTTTCGTTTGTGGTGAGATCAGTTAAGACGGTTGTACCGTCGAGCGAACACGATGCGATCCGCCCCCCCTCGGGAGTAAAAGCCAAAGCGTAACAGGTTTGCGTCCCATGCGGACGATAGATACGCATGTTGCGTGGCCTTCAAAAGGGGTTAGAGGAGTTATTTCAGATTATTATACCTTCCAAACCTATCACCCGTCTAGGAGAGTTTTTGAGTTTTTTCTTGCAAATCATTATCAGACAAAGACTTAGATGAAAAACCCAAGCTCATCTCTTTCCCCTTTTCGTTACAGGATTGAGTTTCGGTCCGAACGATCTCTCTTTGAGGATGGGATGAGTGGCATTGAGAATGAATTAGGTAACTGAGGTGATTTCTGCGAGGGATTGCGCCAATGGGGGAGGATTGACAATGGCGACGAGAGAGGGCGATCTCGAACAACCTGATTCCTCGACTGAGCACTACTCTTCCAAGAGTTTTTTGAACTCCATTTGGATGGCTGAGGTATTCCCCAAGCCAGCAAATAGGGTTTTGCCATCCGCAGAGAACGTAAGGGACTGAATCGCTGCATCGAACTGACGCACCACCTGCAATCGTCCACTTAGAACATCCCAAATCCGGATTGTACAATCATCGCTGCCACTGATGATGTAGCTGCCATCTTTCGAGAAGATCACGGCGTTAATTCGATCTTGATGCCCTGGCAGATTGAAGACCTGTTCGGCCCCGTCCTCTAAATTCCAGACCAAGAGAGTGTGTTGATTATCTTGATAGGCCCCTGCGACTAAATAGACCCCGACATGATCAAAGGCCAAACTGGTGACCCCTGCAGAGAGCGTGAGATACTTATCTTTTGCTTCTAAATCCCAGATGCACAACGAGCCATTCGTTCCACTGGTCCCTAGAAAATCGATTCCCCCTACGGCAAGGTATTTGCCATTGGGGTGATAGACCATCGCTTCCAGTGTGCTGGCATCGGCCGCTTCGGGTATGACCAATAAAGCCTCGGGTGTGCCGACCTCCCAAATCCAGACCAAACCATCGCTTTGGCTGGCGGTCGCAATCTGCTTGCCGTTGGGAGAGAAGACCGGCGAGCCAATCGGCCCTTTTGTGTGTTCCAGTTTTTGAATCAGCTTTTGGGTCAAAACATCCCAAACTTGGGCAATCGGTGTCGGTCCCGTTGAAACAATTGTTTTTCCATCGGGGCTGGCGGCCACCGAATAAACCGTGGGGTTTTCTTGTGGTTTCCAAATCGTGGTGCTGTTCCCGATTTGATAGGCCAACAGAGAACTCGTTGATGTGCTGAATAGCAAATCCCCCGCTACTGCAATGGAGTGGCGATGAGCAGGATTGGGACCGGCCACTAATTTACCGGCTTCGGTATCCCAAATGTGAACAACGCGATCGGCCCCTGCACTGGCGAGACGTTTTCCATCTCGGGAAAACGCCAAGGAGCGAATCTCATCGTTATGTCCTCGCAGGATACAGCGAGCTTTACCCCGTCGTGGGTCGCTCCAAATATGGATGGCAAAATCGGAATCGGCACAAGCCAAGGAACCATCTGGAGCAAATGCCAAGGCATTCACCTGATCCGAGTGAGCATTCAAAAGCATCAACGGTTCGGGACGAGAGGGTTCCCAAACCCGAGCGGTTGTGTCCCACCCTGCGGTAATGAAAAATTCCCCATTCGGACTCCAAAGCAGTGCGGGGATACGATCGGTATGCCCATGCCATTCTTGTTTCTTGGCAAAGGTCTTAACGTCCCAGAGCCGAACCATGTGATCTTCGCCCGCCGAGGTGATCCCCGATGCATCGGGTGTAAAGGCCAAACTCGAAACGTCAATCTCATGGGCTGGGAATTGCCCGATGAGTTTTAATCCCTCGACTTCCCACAGGCGAATGACACCCTCATCATCGCCGCTTGCGAGTAAGTGCCCATCCTGCGAGAAAGCAAAGCAGGTCACCCATGCCTCTCCCGTTTGTCGGCGGGCTTTCAAGCGTCCTTTAGCCACATCCCACAAAGCCACATCCGTTGTTCCCGAAGCCAAACGAGTCGCATCAGGACTAAAGGTCCAGCAATCTTCCAAATCGCTCAGAAAATGGCGTTGCAGCAACCGTCCATCGAGATTCCATTGTCGAACCAAGCCCGCCTCTTCGATCGTCCAAAGGGTGTTATCATCACCAAAAGCTAACGAATAAACTTCGCTTTCAGTATGAAACAAAGGTTCGCCATACACTCGATCGACGAAAGAGGGTGTAGGTCGATCTTCGGTGACAATCAACTGTAATAGATTGGACGGAGAGTTCATAGGTTGCTATTCGGGTTGGATAGTTGTATTGGTATCATCGCTTAATTCATTATTTCGCTACGATACTCGGTTTTGTCGCTTCTGGGAAGGACTTATCTAGTTTAGGTCATAAATTTTTAGGAAAGTCATTTTTTCTTACATCAAAAATGAGATTGAAATTTCCTTTATGGGATTAGAATTCGATTTTATCGGCCGAATCCGTGAAAAAACCTTGCCAAACCCGTTTGTTTTGCTTGGTCCGGGGGACGATACTGCCCTCCTACAATCGACACAATCGGAAATTCTTATCACGACCGATATGCTCTTAGAAGG
>JAOAAA010000111.1 GCA_026419115.1 Gemmataceae bacterium | reverse complement strand
GGCACCTTGAACGTGAGTCGTTTGACCGCTCACTGTTCCCAAAGCGGCAGACAGGGCCAGAAAATCGCGACGATGCATGGTGTCATACTCCTAGGCGCGTGTTTATTGACTTCTACTCGGATATATGTTCCACTTAGGATAATGAGCAGGATAAGAAAATCCTACCCAAGCCAGATCAAGGATGCCAATGGGAATTTTTGGCTCCGTACCAATTACTCATGGGTGCCAGTGGTACCTCAGTGGTACTAACGCTTCGAGGAAACATACTTGGGATTCAATCGGGAGTTGGCAATCGCACTAAGGTGAAGAAGCCTTTCCTTCTCTTGTCGCGCCGATGTGTGGTCAAATCGATCTACTGATGTATCGATCTACTGATGTATCGATTATTGTTCGACGATTTGTTTCCACTCACAAGATTGAATGCCTTCTTGTCGATTGATCTCCGAGACGAGTTGAAGGGGATTCGCTTCCGGCTTGACTTCGACATGATAGACAAGATCGACGGCGGCACCTTGTTTCACGGTGGATACGGCAAAGACCTCGAAGGAGCTAAAGTAATGATCGAACAACGGGGCAAATTTCGCGCTGGGGTCCACACCCAAAGAAACTCGAAGGCTCAATGCCCCTTTGCTGGTTTTTGAAATGTCCCCCGTAATTAAAAATCGCATGATTAGGGCAGCGATCGTCACGAGGGGAATCAACAAAGCAGCAATCGTGAGTTGACCGGCCCCAATGGCCATGCCCACCACCACCGCAAAGATCACAAAGGCCGTATCGCGGGTATCCTCCACAACGGTCCGAAACCGAACAATCGACAAGGCCCCCACCAAACCAAAGGCGCGGGCTTGGCTATCCCCAATCACCAAAGTGACAAAGGTAATCAGCGTGGTCAACAGCACCAAGGTCGTGGCGAGGGCTTTGCGTTCTTTCCCCTGTCTCGGAAGCGAAATGCTGTACACCAGTGCCACTAACAACCCAAAGAGAATTGCCATTCCCGAAAGAACAACAAGACTGAGAAACGGAATGGGTTCGTGGTTAATTTTTGGACTGGTCACCCAATCAAACACTCGTGTTACCTCCGTTCAAAAGCGATCCGGCACACCGTCGATACTTCGATGCACCTTGAACGGAAAGTTGGAGTTCTTCAATGACGGTTTTGAATAAGACCGGCATAGAGCCAAGGAATTTGAACTCGGTGATCACTTCCTCGCCCAGTAATGGAATTCCCTCTTGCCGAGAGAGCAGGGGAGTCGGAAGCGGTTGGTCGGTTTTCATACCGCGTGCATGCCGATCGAAGGTCACGCGGATGGGGCCTTCGGCCGCTAAGCCAATCAGCGCTTGGCGTTCGTAAGTGACCACACAGTTGGGCACTAATAGCTTTCGCTCGATCTGTTCGGTAAACCAACGCCCTTCCCAATCGTCATTGCGTTGAAGAATCTCGGGAAGGGACTCAAGGGGAACCGCCACTCTTTTTTTCTTGACCGATTTCTTTTTCGACTTTCTCTCAAGAAAAATCGTTTGACCTTCGCCATAACGTCGAATGCGATATTTTTTCCGGCGATAGCCATCATTTTTATGGAAGACATCGTGCTGTTTGGTATCGAAGTAGACGGAGGAAACCAAATGCCCCCCCCCCGTTCGAGGATCGCCATGCGGGTCGGGTTGCATCGAATCGAGTAAACATTGAACGACTCGTTGGGCGAGTTCTTCGTTCAGAAGAAACTTCACTTCATAAGCAGGGGTCTCCGTAGCTCGGACCAGTGCGGGCGACTCGGCCGAGTTGACCATAAGTTTTACATGTTCTAATGGAGTGGGTACCATCAATTCCAATTCCTTTGAGAGGATGAAGTTAAGGGGACACTAATTTTTGGGAGGGCCAAACCCACCTTTCGGAGGATTAAAGCCGCCACCGGGAGGGCCAAACCCACCGGGGGGGCCAAATCCCCCAGGAGGGCCAAATCCTCCAGGGGTTGGGGGCATTAATGGAGTCAAACCGGTTTCCAGTTCCTTCTCATCAATGTTGCCATTATTATTTTTATCCCAGGTTTTAAAAACGTCACCCGAGATTGTTTCTAACTCGGCTAAAGTCAAAACTCCGCTGGCTTCCTTCGTCAGGCGAGCATACAAGCCTCGACTCAACGAATTAGCCATAGGCTTATTACTCGGTCGGAATCCACCAAATCCTTGTTGCTGAGGAAGGGCTTTGTCTAACCCTGCGGCAAATTCGACTTCCTTGAGTTTACCTTTCTTTTCGACGTCGCAGACCTCGAAAAGTTTTTTCGTGGCTGCCTTCCACTCTTCCCGATCCAGTTTGCCATCTCGGTTTGTGTCGTTGGCAGCGAAGATCGCTTTCGCGAGATTGTTCGCTGGTGAGGGAGGAGCAGGCGGGGGATTAAATCCTCCGACACCCCATCCCGTGCCAGGGATATAGCCTCGGCTTTTACCTGCCAATTGATCCTCCACCGATTTGATTCTCTTTTCGATGAAATTTTTCAAGGCCTCATCGGGATTCGAGGCTTGCGTCAGCAAGGCAAAATTAAATTCCTTTCGATCGTTGGATGCCTTTTTCTCATTGGCAAGAAGGGTCGCGATTTCCTTGGTAATTTCCGCGTGTTGTTTGAAAAGTTTCTCTTTCGTAAACGGACCTTCCAAGAGCTTTTTGTATTGATTGTAATAGGTTTGTTTATGTTCCTTAATCGACAGCAATCGCTCGATGAATTTGTTGTCGCCTTGATGGGGGTGGTCAATACTCAGGTCGGCTTGTTGAGTTTGTGAACCCCCGACCATAAAGGTTCCGAACGATAAATCTAAATCCCAAGGGAAAAAGTAAAACTTGTTGTTTTCCGGTGAGAGGTACATGTAGTAGTTATGCCCCAAGGTGAGAATGCTATCCATATTCGCAATCATTGCTGTGGTGGCAAGGAACTTGGTAAAGGCTTCGATGTCCAGATAATTTCCGATCTCCTTCGCGAAGGTGGCCGCGTCGGCCTTTTCGACTAACCGGACAAATTCGATCAAACGTTTCTTTTGTTTATCGTTCGGTTCATCCTTAGGAAGATAGCGTTTCTCATACAGGGTCCAATCTTCGCCAAAGTATTCCAGACCTTTGAGACCTTCGGGTTTCAGGAGCATCCCCTTGGCCGAGCCAAAATGCTTTTTCAGAAAGTCTTTGTCGATCTGCTCGACCACAGTATAAACCCCGAGCAGCTCCTTCCGATAGCGTCCGGGAACGGTCAAACGAACCTCTGCTAAGGCCGTTCGCGGGGCGGGCACACCCGCATCCCGATAGACCCCATACGCCAACACCTCTCGTGTGCGGGTGGGATCGGTAATCCCATTATTCAGATTGATCTTCTTCAAACCATCCAAACGAAGGTTTTCGTCATACATGTCAAAATCAATTTTAAAGGATCGGCGAAGCATTTGAGCGGACATCAGATAAGTGCCGTTTCCCTTGTAGCGAAGGGCCACATCGGGAAACTCGTGTTCACCGAAATGAACCTTAGCGTGAACATATTGAAAATCGTAATTAAATTTCGTGGGGGCTTTATCGGGTGCTTGGGGACCACCGGGAAAACCTCCGCCGGGAAAACCGCCCCCTTTGGGTTGCATTTCGCCATATTCTTTAGCACTCACCTCGATATGCACTTGGTGCAGTTTGGTCAACCCGAAGATGTTCTTACCTGCTTCTTTGTCGATACCTTTTGTGTTTTTTTTCTCTTTCCCAGCGGGGGTGGGATCAGCCCCTTGGAGTGAAAAGATTGGTATCGACAATATAGAAAGCACCACCAGAGAACCTACACGAAATTTTAACATAATTCCCTCCAAAACTTCATTCTCTGGTTTCCTTACCTTGGCTTCAAGGCGAAAGTTTCTTGATCTCATCGTGGTTTAACAAATAACGACGACGTTGGTCCGCAAAAGTCCGGATAGGGTACCCCATTCCGAAGCCTCCCATTCGAGCAGGGGGATCATCCGAGGTCATTGTTTTGAAGTCGCTGGTAGAATCGAGTTTTCGCGTATCGAGTTCGACTTCTTTCTCAATTAACTTCCGATAGTCGGCCACCACAGGACCGAGTTTTTTCCAGTCCAAAGATTCTTCTGCGATCTTTTTGACGTATTCCAGATATTTCTTTCGCAAACTGGGCACGGCCAAGAGTCGGCTCCGGAGGGGTTTTCGAGAATCGTTCAAACCCACCAGCGGATCCAGATCGACACCTCCGCGACCGAAACCCCCAAAGCCGCCCTTACCTGCCGGCCCATCTTTCGGGAAAGGTCCATCTTTCGGGAAAGGCCCGTCTTTCGGGAAGCCACCCATCGGAGGACCAAAGCCTCCTTTACCACCACCGGGACCACCCCCTACACCTGGACCCATGGCGGGCCGAAAGGCCTCGTTCATATCGTGGGGGATAATGTGAAACTTTCCTTTCTCATCGCGATAGATCGAGAAATCGCTGGCGCGTATCCAATAACCATCGCAGTTGATCAGGGTGACATCGAGGGCCAAGAATTTGAGGACGCCGTCAATATCGAGAATCGGTTTGAGTGTTTCTTCGAGTTTTTCCAAGGGGGTTTGGTTGAGGAGACGACACAACTCGATAAAGGCTTTCCAATCTTTATCATCGCCCGATTTCATGTCGTAGCGGCTCTTGTAATTTTCGATGCGATCACCCAAATACTCCAGCCCCCCCCCGCCTGCGGGTGAGCCTTTGACTTTCCAACGGGCACCTTTCGTGCTGGGGAAATTTTCGCTGAGAAACTCTTTGTTGAATTGTTGCACATTCACATAAATCCCCCAGCTTTCGCCATTGATTACCACCTTGACAAAGTTAGCCTTCGGGGTCGGAATATATTGGCTGGCAATGTGGGAATACAAAACCGTGTTCATCATCGATGGGTCATCGTGTGAATTCAGCAGATTCAAACTCTTGTAGCCGTACAAGCGTTGTTTTTCGTCGGTGAAATTCACATCCACGTTCAAGGATCGCTTCGAGCCGGTAGGGACTGTGAAATAGGAAGAGGTCCCACGAAACGAGATACCCACTCCAGAATATTTTTTCCCATCGACGATCAAGGTGGCCGGAACCTTCACGTCGGTATGGTAGAAGTCGGCCAATTCTTGTTCCCAGTCGGTTTTATTCTCGAATTCGATGAAAATCGTCCGAAGCACCTTGGGATCGTAGAAGGGGGCATCGGGATATTTTTTCACCTCCTCGGGGGAGACTTTGGGGCCTGGTTTGCCCGATTCGCCTCCCTTGCCGAAGCCCCCTTTACCAAATCCCCCTTTCCCGAATCCGCCGCCGAAGCCCCCCCCTTTCTTCATGGCTTCGCGGGCAGCCTTTCGCTCTTCTGCATTGAGTTTGCCATCACCATCTTTATCGAAATCTTTGATGATTTCACGGGTGGTGCCGCCGGGAGGCCCAAATCCCCCGCCGGGAGGGCCGAATCCCCCTTTCCCGAAAGGATTTTCTTTCCCGAAGGGGTTGTCTTTGCCGAAAGGATTTTCTTTCCCAAAGGGATTTTCTTTTTTGGGGTCGGGCTGACCTTGGGAATCGGAGGTGCTGATTGTGAGAAGCACACCCAAGGCGAGGAGACTCAACCCGCTCATCCATCGCAAATTCTTCATGACTGATTCCTGTAGTAAAATTGACCCCGAGAAGGATTCTTCAAGGTCATGTTCAAATGAAATTTTGTTCCGTTGTTTCGTCTAGTCTTTCTTCTTGGGGGGGGGGCCTTTCCCATAAATCCCGATCAGAGGTTCGCCGATCATTTCCCGCCATTTGTTTTTTTGCTCGGTGGTGAGGATGGCCATCGCTTTTTCGTAGATTTGCCTACCAGTTTCGGGCCCAAAGCCACCAAATTTTCCGAAGGGTCCTCCACGCTCGCCGAAGCCTCCCCCTTTTTCACCGAAGCCCCCTTTTTCACCGAATCCCCCCTTTCGTGGTCCCGAGGGGGGGGGGCCACCCCAATCCATTCTCATGGCGAACGGCTCGGACTCTAAGGCCCGTAGTTTTTCGCGTTGATCAGGGGTCAATTTCAGAAGATTGGCGATCGAGGGGTCTCGCAAGGCCCGAATCCCTTGGGATTGCAGAACCAATTGCTTCATGCGTTGCTGTTGGGAGGGAGACAAAATCCGCGATAATTCACTCTCGGCGTGGCGGGCTTGTTCCAAGAAGCGTTGACGTCGTTCTTCTTCTTTGAGACGGTGAAAATCGCGGAACATCTCCTGCCCACTTTCTCGGAATCGTTGCACAAATTCCCGAATCATGGATCGTTGAGGTTCGACCACTTTCAGATCATCCAAAACCAATGGTTCGTTCAATAGAAAGATGCTCCCTGCACCTTGGAGAACGGTCAGGTCGGCCAAGATTTGGTTGACCCGATCGCGAGTGAGGGCCAAATCATTTTGGGCATTGGGGTCGCCGCGACGAATTTCAATGAGTTCTTGGTAATAAGCCAAAGCCGATTCCAAGACCCGTTTGCGAAACCCCTGCGAGATGGGGTCATCTCCCAGTTCTTCTTCGCTGAGCTTAATCAATTCATCGGCAGAACGTCGGGCCAAGGCAAAGCGTTGTTCGGCCGCCATCTTTTCGCGATGGGCTTCTTCAAGGGCTTGTTGCGTTTTGGCTTGCTCTGCCTTCAGATCATCTAAGACCTGCTGGGTTTTCGATTGTTCCCGAGCGATCATCCCTGTTGTGGTTGCCAAACCAACCACACCCAGAAACAAAATCAATACGGTTGTGCCGATGATTCCGGGATGTCTACGTGCCCATTTTTTGACTCGATCGATCAGCGAAGGTCGCCGAGCTAGTACCGGTCGTCCTTCGAGGAATCGTCGTAAATCTGCGGCAAAATCGCTTGCCGATTCGTAGCGATCATGGGGGTCTTTCGCCAACGATTTATGAACGATGGTTTCTAACTCAATCGGGATCGATCGATCTAATTGCCGTAGGGGAGTGGGTTCGCTGTTGAAAATTTTGTGCAATATCTCGTTACGATCTTGCCCTGGAAAAACGGGTTCGAGCACCAACATTTCGTAAAGAGTTGCCCCCAGAGAGTAAATATCGGTCCGATGGTCGATGCCCCGTTGCCCCCGTGCCTGTTCGGGACTCATGTAGCGAAGAGTGCCGACAATATCTCCCGATTCGGTAATGCCCGGATTTGTCGAGACCTGCGCTAGGCCAAAGTCCGTAATCCAGATATTTTGTTTGGGTTCGACAATCAGGTTGGCCGGTTTAATATCGCGATGAATCACCCCCACATCATGAGCATAGGCCAAGGCTTCGGCGGCTTGAATCGCCAAGCGGACCATACTTTTATGATGATCGCGTTGTTTATGGGTTCGGCTGGGTTGAGTGAGCGATTGTGTCGAGATTTTCGCGTTAGGGACGGTTCCTTCAGTCGTGGAATCTTGCGCCGTCGCTACGACTTCGCCGCGTAATTCTTTAATCAGAGAATCTAAGGTCTTCCCTTCGATCAGTTGCATGGCATAAAAGTGCAAGCCACGTTCGGCCCCAACGGCATAAACCGGCACGATATGATTATGATGCAACTGGGCAGCAGCATGGGCTTCGGTTTTGAATCGTTGTAGTTGGCGGTTATCCAACGCGGCCGCAAAGGGTAACACTTTCAGGGCGACCCGACGACCCAAAGAGAGTTGAATGGCCTCGTAAACCACTCCCATCCCTCCCCGACCAATCTGCCGGATAATCTGAAAATCGCCGAGGGGTTTGGCTTCTTCATTCAAAAAATGGGTCACATTTTGGATCGGATCGGGGGCCTTGGGGGGGCGGACCGCTTGGCCGGCGTTGTGGACCATTTCGACCCCTTCGAGATATTCTGCCAATGAATCATCGATGTTGGGGTAGCGTTTCAGGTAATCCTCGATTTTCGGCTTGTGACCCGCTTCTAATTCCTCTAAGAATTGGCGTGCAATTTGAAGGATACGGGGATCGCCCTCGGTGGTTTGATTTGCTGCGTTCATTCGGAAACCTCACCAAATGTTTTTTTGAGTTTCGCCAATCCCCTAAGCCACAATTTTTCCACGCTGTCTACACTGCGATCCATCCGTTTGGCAATTTCAGGGAACGTCAAACCTTCAAGGTGACGCATGGTCAGCACTTTTCGATAATCCTCCGGAAGCCGCCCCATCGCTTCGGCCACTAAAAAAGCCTGCTCGGCCTGAGCGACCTGTTGCGAGGGGGAACTATGGGGATCGATCACGACCCCTCCCAACGCTTGGGAGGATTGATCGAGGTCGGCCGCAATAGCTTGTTCCAATCGCACATCACGGGCTTTCGTTCCCAAGTAACGCCGAACCAGATTGGCTATCGTCCCTGCCAGAATTTCGCGGAGCCAACGGATGAATTGGGCTTCGATTTCTCCGCGAAATTGTGGGAAGTAGCGATGAGCATCGAGAAACACCTCTTGGATCACATCGCTGGCGTCCACTTTCCCTTGTAAGCGTCGGCCGATTTCGACCTCGGCCAACAACCGAAGATACGACCGATAACCTTGGAGCAATCTCCCCAGCACTTCGCTGTTGCCCGAACGGGCTTCCATCAAAAGTGCCTCCCAGTCACGGACCATTGAATCCCCCCTTACATTTGTGGTAACGGACTTCTTCATAAAACCGCCACATAAAAGTTATTTTCTGGGGTTCGTACATTTTTGAGAAGCGAGCGAAGGAGCGATTTTATGGCTGATTCGGGTTGTACGATTAATCATCTCTTTCATGAATGATCACGATTGTATGAGGAAAGGAACGTGAGAGTGGACTCAGGAGAAAGCAATCCGAGCGGGTCGCCTAAAAAGGTCGCACCTCAGGAAAGAGATTTTTCGGGAGCGCCCGCCGAGGCCTGACAGGTCAGAAAACCCGCCAAGGCAAGAACAACAAACGAGATGAGTACCGAAATCGAACTGAGTCCCAAGCTCAGCAAGTGCCAAGAAGCAAAAGCATCGACGGCCTCGGGATTCGTGAAGCGTTCCAGCCGTAATTCCGAAACCTTCGCAGAGATGGGGCTTCCCACAATCACGAGGATCAGCCCGACGATGCACAAACACAATCGCATGCGGTGAATCCGTCCGCCTTGCTTGATAAAGCGAATTGCCGTGAGGGTGGCCACTACGGTACAAATCGTGTGCAAAGCAAAAAAACGTGGGAAAATTGGCCCGACTGCACTCCCTGCTAAGGCACTCGCTAGCTGAGCTTTTTTCTCTTCCGATAAGCCTGCGGCAATGTCAACGTATGCGGTTCGATCGCTGGGGGAGCCGGCCACCACCTCTTTGAATGAGGTGAAAATGGGCGGGGCCGCTAAGAAGTTGAACATCAGCCCGCTTCCGGCCCACAATCCGACTGCCAGCACATGTAACACCTTGGTTAGCGATTCACCCATAGTTTCGGCTCCAATACAGTTTTCGGTTCCGTTCCAGATTCGTTTGAGATTCGCCCGATGTTTCCAGACTAAAAGCCCTGTTCCAGCGAAACAAAACAACGTTAAAGCAAGCTCCGATTCAGCAAACGGGTCGGCAGTTAACAATAACCGTGCCACACTTAAGGTGACAACCCCCAGTACCGATCCGAGAGAAACCATTCGGCTGGAAATCAGTGTGATTAGGAAAACCAAAACGGCAAAGAGAGTCGGCCAAGGCATGAGGATCAATACGGTTCCTACGCCTGTGGCAGCCCCCTTACCACCACGAAACTTGAGATAGATGGGGAACAAATGTCCCAAAAAGCACATTAGGGCCACGCCAACAGGGACCCCCTCGGGGATACCCAAACCATCGCGAATTTTGGCGGGGAAGTTCAATGCGATCGCCGTTGGGATGGCTCCTTTTGCGAAATCGAACAAAAAGACAAAGAAACCCCATTTTCTACCAAGGACCCGTCCGACGTTGGTAGCGCCGATATTCCCGCTGCCGACCTTAAAAATATCGATCCCTTTGAGCTTCGCGACCCAATATCCCACGGGAATGGCCCCGATGAGATAAGCAACGAGCAAGCTAGCTAAAGCCCAGACATTCATGAATTTGTCCCCGCAGGGGTGGGTAATTCCAACAATTTGAGGCGAACCAAATTCAAGGCTAATTTCGCCGCCCGACTTTGAATCTCTTGTCGATTACCAAACCAAGAATATCGCAAGCTCGCAACGGTTTCACGGGTGGCAATCGCGGTGTAAACGGTCCCGACGGGGTTTTCTTCGGTCCCTCCACTGGGGCCGGCAAATCCGGTAGTGGCCACGGCAAGATCGGTACGGAATTTTCGCAAAGCGCCTTGGGCCATTGCTTCTGCTACAGGTTGGGACACGGCCCCGTATTGCTCCAATAAATTTAGGGGAACCCCTAATTCTTGATGTTTGATCGCATCGGTATAGGTCACCACCCCGCCATAAAACCACTCGCTGGCACCGGCTACCTGTGTGATTCGATGGGCAATTAATCCGCCGGTTACACTTTCTGCCGTGCAAAGGGTTTGGCGTTTCTCGTTGAGGAGTTTGACCACCGCATGTTGCAATTCTTCTTCCTCGAAACCGTATACTAATGAACCCAAGCGTTGGCGAATCGTTAATTCCACGGGGGCAATCAACTTCTCAACGGCCTCGTAATTTTCGGCCCGTGCAAGGATTCGTAGAGAAATGGTCGCATCACTGGCGGTGATTCCCACTTCGGGCACATGACCTCGTCGGGGTAAATCGAGGAATTTCTCTTCAACAGCCGATTCTCCCCAACCGAAAGTGTTAATTTTTCGCTGAACGAAGACCCCCCCCCCCCCGAGGCCGACCTGTTTCAAACGCGGGACAATCTCATTTTGAAACATCAAATACATTTCCGAAGGGACTCCTGGCAGGGCTGCCAAATAACAATCGCCAATCTTCATCCAAATTCCGGGAGCGGTTCCCACGGCATTGAAGACCATTTCGCTCCCTTGGGGATGATAGGCCTGAACGCGGTTTCGTTCGGGCATGACGCGGCCCCGTTTGGCAAACATCTGTTGAATATGCTCAAACGAAGCAGGATCGTAAACCAAAGGAACCCCTGCCACTTCCGCTAGCACATCGCGAGTGAGATCATCCTGAGTGGGTCCTAGCCCCCCCGTGGAAATCACCAAATTGGCTCGTTGGCTGGCGAGTCGGAAAATCGCAAGATTATCGCTGAGATCATCGGCAACGGTGGTATGAAAGCCGACCGGAATACCCAATTCGGCCAATCGTCGCGAAAGCCATTGAGCGTTCGTATCCAAATTTTGCCCGCTGGTAATTTCGCTTCCGATCGAGATAATTTCGGCTTTCATGGATAACTCCTTACAAACTCTAGTAACTATTCCATGATATTTAGGCAAACCAGCAACACATCATGTAGGGCAATTTGAGAATCGTTTGAGAAATGGTCGTTAAACTAAATATCTTCCGTCGAGGTTGGGATCGTATTTATATTCCCATTGAAGAATTTCGATCCGATTCCCGAACGGGTCCCGAATGAAAAAACGATCGGCATAGCGGATTTTCACCGTTTCTTCGAGAGTTAACCCTTGTTGAGTCAGGTAAGTTCGGGCATATTGAATATCGCTGACATGGAAACAGAAATGGCGAGCCGACTCGGTATCGGCATGAGGTTTGAGCAACAAATGTAAATAGGTTGTTCCCAGATCGTACCAGAGGGCGACAAAATCAAAACTTTTAGGGGGGGCAATTTCCTTCAATCCGAGTTTTTTTCCGTAAAATTCTCGGGCAAGGGCGACATCGGTTATAATCACGGTGCAATGATCAATATGGGTAACGGGTAACCCCATTCTTAGCCTCTTTTCTCAAAAAATTGTTGCATGCGATTTCGGGAAGGTTCCAATCCACAGATGGTTAAAAACGCTTCGGTTTCATAGGGAATTGCTTCCTCGATCGGGTATTCCAGACCTTTGAGCATGGCATAGATCATGGTATGACCGATGGGCCGAACTTCTTCTTCCAGAGAATCTAATAGGTCCCGAACATAATTTTCAAAAGAATCTTTGGGGAGAAAATCTGGGTCGGCAGGGTCCATGCGCCAAGCTCGGATACTTTCCCAATCATCGTTATGGATAATATCCAAGGCAGTACTCAAGAGTTCGGCACGTTCCACCGTCTCACTGGCCAAGGGAATATCAACGAACTGCTCCGGGAGGATAGATTCACCGGTGAGCAGCATTTTGGCCGCATCCTCACAGCCAATTAAACGGGGAAGGCGTTGGGTTCCTCCCCAACCGGGCATGAGGGCTAAGCGGATTTCTGGTAAGCCGAGTTGGGATTTTGGCTGGTTGACCACAACCCGATAATCGCAAGCGAGAGCGACTTCAAGCCCCCCCCCCAAAGCATAGCCATCGATGAGTGCCACTGTGGGAATTTCTAAAGAATCAAGATCGGCTAGGACATCTAAGCCTTGTTGGATGTAGTTTCGGGTCGGTTCCGGATTTTGAGGATCGGCATCTTTAAGTTCTTTCAGGTCGGCACCCACGATGAAGCAGTTGGGCTTGCCACTTTGGAGGATGAGACCTTTGAGTTCCGGTGTTTGTTGAACTTGCTGGATTAATCCCCCAAACTCGGCCCAGATTTGCGAGGACAGAACATTCACCTTCCGTGTGGGGTCATCAAACGTGAGGAAGGCAATGTGATCTTTCACAGCGAGTTGAACAGCAGAATTGGCCATGAAGGTGTTTACTCCTATCGTTCGACAACACCAGTGAGTTTTCGTTCGGCAAAGCCTTCCCGCACGGCAGGGTTAAACAAGGTTGCGATACACCAATAGCCGACGCCTGCCATGGCCACAATCGAGACCGTTACCATCCCTGCGGTAGGGTAACCCGTAGGTCCAAGCATATCCACCATCAGGGTGAAGAGTTTGAGACCCGCGATAATGCAAAACGGAGTATAGAACAAACAGGCGACGATCGAACCGGCGAGGGCAATGGGGAAGGAAGTGAGGTCCTGAAGTTTCGAGGCGCCGTAGCAGATAAAGGCTCCACAGCAAAACTGAGCAAAGCCTATGAGAGCCACATTCATTGCAGGTCGGATGAAGACCCGAGGGGGGGGGACCAACGAAAAGATGATAGGCCAACAGGCGACCACGGCCATGAATAGCCCCATGATGCAGCTAAAAAGACCCAGCCGCAATAACCAGTTTGATGGTTTCACCGTGATATATTGGGCGGGGCCAATTTTCGATTTCGCAAATTTATCGCGGAGTGAGCCGTAGCTAATCTCGGGTTTTTTACCATCTTCTTCTTCCTTTTCTTGAACAACCCCATAATCCTTTCGGTCGTCCTCTTCTTCCTCATCGTCTTTCTTGGCCTTCACAGGGGGAGGGGGGGGGCCTTTCCCTCCTTTGGCTTTGCTCGCTGAAGGAGCCGCGGCTGGTGCTGCTGGCTTCGGGGGTTCCGGTTCATCGGCCAATTTAATGGGAAGGTCCTCGTCGGCCGTGGGGGTCTCCACTGCAACCGGCGCAAAGATATGAGCACACACGGGGCATTTCATTTTTTTGCCGGGCGGTATTGGCTCTTTGCGTTGCAATTCCGTTCCACAATTGGGACAAGTGTAGCTTGGCATAGGTTTTGGGGTGTTAGAAAACCTTCGCTGAGACGATTCACAATCTCTGGAAACCACTAGGCCTATCTTATCGAGTTATCGGCAATCGTTGTCCTATTCATCCTTCGGGGCGGCCTGTCATTTCCAAAGTCGAAATCGTCATTTATTCTTCCATACTATCAAAGCGGGATTCTTTATTCCAGACACTAATAAAGGCATCTTGTCCGAGAACCTCTACACGAAGCACTCGATAGGGTTTCCAACCCGTGGTTTTCAGGGCTTCCCGAAGAATCTCTTGCTCTGAGACTAGTAAAACCGCTCTGCCACCCGGTTTCAGAACGCGGTCCCATTCCCGCGCACAGAATTTGTAGAGGGGAGCAATTTCTTCGGGGGTCGAAAGTTGCTTTCCAAAAGGCGGATTGGAGATAATCCGATCGACGGAGGCATTCGGGAGCGGAAGCCGACGCGAATCCCACAAGGCCAGCGTGGCGGGACCGACCTTCTTGAGATTCGTGGCACTCGCCCGAATCGCATCCATTTCAATATCCCCCCCCATGGTCTCGATCCGACCAGCCCGACGTTTTTTGCTCAATTCGATCTGCTCAGCAAGAATGGTCCCTGTCCCACACATGGGGTCCAACACCCACATACTGGGAGCGGCCCCTGCTAAGCGAACCATGGCCGCTGCGATCGAGGGGCGTAACGCTGCCGGCCGATGTTCTTGCTTATAGGTCCGATGCCGCATGGTTTTATCACTGAGCCGCACCCCGCAGACCGCCCGCGAACCCCGAATAGTAAGCCAAATTTCCAGATAAGCATTCTCTTCGGCAGGGACCCAAGATTCGGGGATCGCCTTGCCCAAACCACGAGCCAATGCCTCGCCAGCATCGACCCGACGATAGCCATGCGTGCCGGTCATTTGTGTCACCAGTCGATAAGTGGGGCGCCCTTTGTGC
>JAOAAA010000110.1 GCA_026419115.1 Gemmataceae bacterium | reverse complement strand
GCAAGGACGATACGTGGCAGTCAATGCAGCATTTACGAAAATGTCGGGTTTAACCCCAGAACAAGTCCTCGGTAAGACTCGCAGAGAACTAGGGATTCTCCCATCCGATCAGAAAGATTCATTCCAAGAAGTCATGGCTCGAGTCGAAAAGTATGGCATGGTGGATAACGAGGAAGTCAGCATTCCCACTCGAGACGGTCAACGGACATTTTTATATTCAATCCGTCGAGTACAAATTGAGGGAGCCATTCGGGATATTGCCACAGCTCTGGATATTACCGAACAAAAGCAGACCGAAGCCGCACTACGAGAAAGCGAAGAACGGTTCCGCACCCTAATAAATGATCTTCAAGTTGGGGTTGTACTGTTAAGTCCTAATGATGGAATCACCTTAAGTAACCCGGCCGCCTCGGAAATTTTGGGATTAAGCCCCGAAGAACTTCAAGGAGTTCTGGCGAAAGACGTTCGCTGGCAAATCGTTCGCGAAGATGAAACCCCCTTTCGCCCCGAGGAAATCCCTTTTTCCGTTGTGGTTCAAACACGCCAACCCTTGCGGAATATCGTGGTGGGTGCAACCAACCAAAAGACCGGAAAACGCACTTGGATGCAAGTGAATGGAACGCCTCGGTTTGCAGTCGATGGCTCTTTGCTTCATGTGATTTTGACTTTCATCGACATCACTGCACGCAAAAAAGTTGAGGATGAACTTCGGCTGAAGGATTCGGCGATTGCAGCTGCGATCAATGCCAAGGCCATTTCCGATCTGGAAGGACGATTGAGCTATGTGAACCGTGCCTTTCTTGATTTGTGGGGGTATCAACAGGAAGAAGAGGTTCTGGGCCGGCATGCCTTCGAGTTTTGGCAAAATCCCTCGGAGGTTGAGAGTATCATCGAACAATTAAAAACGGTCGGTAGCTATCAAGGTGAACTGACGGCGTTGCGTAAAGACGGTACCTGTTTCAATGCTCAAATATCGGCTAACCTCATTCGCGATCGTCACGGCCACCCGACGCATATGATGTGTTCGGTTCTCGATATCACAGCCCAAAAACAAGCCGCGGCTGAATTAGTCCGTGCCCGTGATGCTGCCGAGATGGCGTTGAATCGTTTGAAAATCGAATCGGAACGGGCGGAACAATTTTCGCGATTGGCCGAGGTCGCGGGCCAAGGGATCGGTATTTCTTACCTCGATGGCCATTTTGTCTATTTAAATGCTTCTTTTCGTCAACTTTTAGAGTTGCCACCCGAAGCAGATATTTCCAAACATACGTTTTGGGAGTTTATACCTATCGAGTTGCATCCCTTCATAGATTCCTCAGTACTACCTACAACTCGAGAGATTGGGAATTGGACAGGTGAATTTGATCTGTTAACAAAAAAAGGTCAGCGTTTGTCGGTCCTTAACAATATCTTTTTAGTCCGCGACACTGAAGGAACAGTGATTGGCTACGCGAACATTGTCACGGATATCACAGAGCGCAAGCAAGCAGAGGAAAAACTTCGAGAGGTGGAACAAAGGCAACGTCTTGCACTCGATGCAGGCCAAATGGGTACTTGGGATTGGGAGATCGGGACGAATCGTCTGACATGGGATGTTCGCGAAATGGCTCTGTTCGGCTTCTCTCCTGGAGGGTTCGATGGTCTGCTTTCCACATTCTTGAAGATGGTTCATCCCGATGATCTCGACGCCGTTCAACAAGTTTTGGCTAACGCGGCTGAAGGGAAGGATTTCAATGGCCAATTCCGAATCATTCGCACGGATGGTGCAGTTCGATGGATTCATGGTTCAGGCGTCGTTTGCCTTGATCATTTCGGAAAACCCTCGCGGTTGATTGGGATTAACTACGATGTCACCGATCGGGTGATCGCTGAGCAGATGCTTCGAGATTCAATTCGAGAAAAGGAAGCCCTGCTCAAAGAAATTCATCACCGCGTCAAGAATAATCTCCAAGTGATCACGAGTTTGCTGAATTTGCAAGCCGAGCGAATCCAAGAACCAGCGACCCGTGCGGTCTTTCTCGAAA
Organism: Gemmataceae bacterium; assembly: GCA_026419115.1. GTDB lineage: Bacteria > Planctomycetota > Planctomycetia > Gemmatales > Gemmataceae > SKW135. The sequence goes on along the minus strand of JAOAAA010000110.1, from coordinate 9,558 downwards.
GCCAAAGCCGTGTGCGGGCCATGGCCTTGGTGCATGAAACGCTCTACGGTTCGGAATCGTTGGCTCGGATTGAATTGCCTCGATACCTCGGCCGATTGTGTGATTCTTTGCTCCAGACTTTTGGCGGGAACGATCGCGTGAAACTCGAACGGGATGTAGACCCCATCGAACTTGATTTGGATCGCGCGTTGCCGATTGGGTTGATCGTTAGCGAATTGGTCTCGAATGCACTGAAGTATGCCTTTCCTGCCGAACGCCGCGGGCAGATTCGAGTTTCGCTTAAAAATACCGAAAACACCCATTACGATTTGATTGTAGCAGATGATGGTATTGGTCTTCCAGAAAACCTAGACCTTGAGAAGACCACTTCTCTCGGCCTGTACCTAGTCCGAGTTCTGACTCGTCAACTCCGTGGCACCTTAGAAATTGGTCGCGACCCAAGCGGTGCCATCTTCTCCTTGAGGTTACCAAAATGAACCCTTCCTCTCCTATCAAGATTCTCGTGGTGGAAGACGAGTTGATTATTGCCGCAGACATTTCCGCACGGCTGACCCGTTTGGGGTATGAAGTCGTCGGTCAAGCGGACCATCCGGAAGAGGCCATCCGTCTAGCAGGTGAACGCGCCCCTCATATTGTTTTGATGGATATTCAGCTCAAAGGGAATGGCGATGGGGTCATGGTGGCCCATCAAATAAGCCAACGCTTTCGGATTCCCGTGGTCTACCTGACAGCTCACGCGGATGAGGCCACACTTCAACGAGCTAAGTTAGCTGAGCCTTTTGGATATGTCTTAAAACCTTTTGAGGAAAGGGAACTTCGGACCGCTATTGAAATTGCCCTTTACAAGCATGTTTCCGAACGCCGCATCAGGGAAAGCGAACATCGGTATGCTACCACCTTGGCGAGCATTGGCGATGGTGTGATCACGACCGATCAAAACGGGAAGGTTACTTTTCTGAATCCCATAGCGGAACGGCTTACCGGTTGGACCACTGTAGAAGCCTTGGGGCACCCCCTTGATGAGATTTTTCGAGTTCTCAAAGAATCGGATCGTTCCCCTGCCGAGAATCTCGTTGAAGAAGCCCTTCGTCAAGGGCATATCCTCGGAATCGAGAATCACAAAATTCTCATCGCTCGCGATGGCCGAGAGTACATCATTAATGATTGTGCAACCCCGATTCGTGATGATGCAGGAACCATTTATGGTCTGGTGGTCGTCTTTCGTGACATTACAGATCAAAGGCGTAAAGAAGTGGAGTTACGCCAAGCCCAAAAAATGGAAGCGATCGGCCGGCTGGCCAGCGGAATTGCTCACGATTTCAATAATCTCTTGACGGTCATCACAGGGTATTCGGCGATCTTGCAAGATAGTCTGGAATCGAATCATCCTTGGCAAGAAGCGATCGAACAAATCAACGGGGCTTCCCAGCGGGCGAGTGAACTGACCCGACAATTGCTCGCTTTTTGTCGTAGACAGCTCGTTAAACCAAGGATCATTGATCTGAACAAATTAGTCAACGATAATCTCAAAATGCTGCAAAGGCTTATTCCCTCTAGCATCCAGCTCGTGACCCATCTCCCTGTGGAACCACTATCCATTAAGGCCGACCTTGGTCAAATAGAACAAGTCATTCTCAACTTGGTGATCAATGCCAGAGATGCCATGCCCAATGGGGGAACCGTTAGTATTACCACGGGTCGGGGGGAGTGCCAACACGGGGATGCGATTTTTCCAACCGGCGGAAGGTATGTTTCGCTACAGATTGCCGATACGGGGATGGGCATGGATCAGGAAACGCTCGCCCACATTTGGGAGCCGTTTTTCACGACCAAAGAGGTCGGCAAAGGGACTGGTCTCGGTTTGGCCACGGTCTATGGGATTGTCAACCAAAGTCAGGGTTTCATCACGGTTGAAAGTCAACTCGGGCAAGGAACCCGTTTCACGATAACCTTTCCCGAAGTCGTTCACTCATCGGCATCCGCTAACCAATCGGGCATGGCTTCCTCGCTTCCCAAGGGGCACGAAACGATTCTTTTGGTGGATGACGATGATGCCGTTCGCAATCTGGCCTCGTTGGTTCTTCGCTCCGCAGGCTATAAAGTGATCGAAGCCTCCAATGGGGTCGAAGCCACAGAACTCGCGGTCCGTCACGAAGAGCCGATTCACTTATTGCTTACCGATTTAACGATGCCTCAAATGAGTGGACGCACCTTAGCAAGCATTATTCAAACTCAGATTCCTAAGATTCGTGTCCTGATTATGACGGGCTATGCCGATGTTCCCTTGCTCCAGTCTCAACAGGGCCGTAAGTTTGAAATTTTCCTGAAACCCTTTACCCCTGCTTCTTTAGCAACCCGAGTTCGTGAAGTGTTGGATCAACCTGATAAGCCCCCCAGCCATAACAGCGAAGCCCCTACTCATAACGGCGAAGTCCTAGATTATAACTTATAAGCCTTACGATGAAGTCCCAGAGTATAACTCACAGGCTTTTTTTGCTAACACCTTCCACCTGAAGAACTTCCCCCAGTCATAATGGAGAAAATTCTGCTCCGTAGTTAGGTATACTTGCTTTATTGAACGAATGTTGGCTAATACCATCGTGGGATATAACCCCGAATATGACCCTGAGTGACCTATCACCTCTGAGCGATTCCTTAGACCCCTCAAGCGAAGTTCTGGTCTCCCAAGGTTATTTCTCGAATTTTTTCGGAATGGGCTTGCATTTGGTTTTTTCTGTGGTTACGATCAATTTCATCATTTTATAATTCTTTTTTTGGGGATTCCCTATGAACTCCACCACTCCAAAAAGAGGGGCCTTTACCCTCATCGAATTACTTGTTGTTATAGCAATCATTGCTATTCTCATCGGGTTGTTGTTACCCGCAGTGCAAAAGGTTCGGGAAGCGGCGAACCGTGCGAACTGCTCGAACAAACTCAAACAATTGGGCTTGGCTGTGATTAACCATCACGAACAAAACGGTGTGTTTCCCGCAGGAAAAAGCCCTTGGGCCGAAGGGTCTCGCTGGACCAGTCCGTTAACGGGTCGAGGCTGGATTCTAGAGACGCTTCCGTTTTTAGAGCAAGATGCCTTGTTCAATCAATTTGCTCCCAGCCTAACCAGTAGCTTGTGGAGCGTGTCCGGCTTAATGGCCACGCGATTGCCCAGTCTCATTTGCCCGTCGGACCCCGATGGCGGGCGTACCCGAACCGATCAATATCAATGGGGGGGCGTCGCGGTTTTTGTGACCAACTACAAGGGAGTTTTAGGCGATGGAAGAATGGGGGGCTACGGAACCGGTATGCCCGACTGCCACAATACCAATGGGACCTGCCGAGGCCTGTTCTACCGGAATGCCTACCAAGATGCTTTGAACATGGCCTCGATCACCGATGGTACCAGTAACACCTTTATGATTGGCGAAGACCTGCCCCGTTGGAATTTTCACTCCACCGCCTACTACTCGAACGGGGATTATTGTGCCTGCCATGTGCCTCTCAACACCAATCCTGCGGGGAACGATCCGAATCACTGGCCCTCGGCCATGTCTTTCCGCAGTCGTCACCCACAGGGCGCCAACTTCTGTCTAGCAGATGGCTCGGTCCGATACGTTCGCAACTCGGTCGATTTCGCTGCCTACCGAGCCATGTGTACCCGCAATGGTGGGGAAGTGGCCAACACCAATTAAGACACCACTCCCGAATCAGAAATGGCCAACACGAACTAAGACACCACTCCCGAAGCACCAGTAGTCATCGCTCAAACACTCACAATAGTGGGGAAGTGACCAACACCAATTAAGACCACTGTTTGCGTTCACGGGAAGAGGGGATATTCAGTAATTTCCGGTATTTGGTGACGGTCCGTCGCTTGACAGGATAACCGGCTGCCTGCAACTTTTTCTCTAAATCCTCATCCGAAAGGGGATTACTTTTATCCTCGTTCTTCACCATTTCCAATAAGGCTTGTTTAATTCGTTCCCATGCCACTAGTTCCCCTGTGGATTCGTTGGTGGCAGCACTGACAAAAAAACGTTTGAGTGGAAACGTTCCCCGAGGAGTGACAATCCATTTATCCTTAATGGCACGGGAGATCGTCGAAACCACGACGTTCACTTCCTCGGCAATGTCTTGCATCTTGAGAGGAGCGATATACTCGGGGCCTTTATCTAAAAATTCTCGCTGGTGTTTGACAATGGCACGGGCCACCTTCTCTAAGGTGGCTTTGCGTTGCTCAACAGCATATTTCAACCACATGGCCGATTGGTAGCGTTCGCGGAGGTAGTTTCGGGTTTCTTTAGGAACCTCGCGATCCTTGACCATCTTCTGATACTGGGCAGGGATGTACAAACGGTTCGACCAATCGTCGGCCGAATAGACCTGATATTCGCCGTTCGCATCCATTTCAACGTATAAATCGGGCTTGATGTATTCATTTTGGTTAGGTGCAAATCGACTGGCCGGATTCGGGTCCAAACGACGAAGCTCTGCCAAGGCTTCTTGCAGTTCCTCACGCGTGCATCCGAGATGTTTCTCAATCAGTGGGAGGCGATTATGCGCCACATCTTCCAAATGGGATAAAATAATCGCCTGCAGAAGGTCCCGATGGGGTGAATCTTTGGGAATCTGCAGTAACAGGCATTCCTTAAAATCTCGGGCACCGACTCCGGCGGGGTCCATCTGCTGTAGCAAAATGAGGGCGTCTTCGAGTTCTGCAAGAGCAAAACGTCCTTCACTGAGCCGAACCAGTTCGGGCAGGTCCGCAGTGAGGAACCCCCGTTCATCGAGATTCTCGATCAGATAAATAATCGCAGGTCGTTGCACATCAAGAATTTCGAGATCGGTGACCTGTTCGAGTAAATGATCGAGTAAAGAGGGAAGCCGATCGGGGGCGTTTTGCATGGCATCGAGCTTTCGATCGCCTATTTCCTCGCGAAGCGATCGAGAAAGCCGATGCTCCTCATCGAAGACTCCGTCCCAATCTCGGTTGATTTCGTCCAGTCGTTGAAATTCCGCTTCCGCATTGGCATCTTTCAGGTCGTGTTTGAGCGGTTCATCGGGGCGGGGTTCCATCTCGATCGCATCGTTGTTTCGTTCCTCCCCCAGTGGGTCACGCAGTTCGAGTAAGGGGTTCTCCACCAATTCGGTTTCGATGCGCTCTTGAAGCTGTTGGTTGGGCATCTGCAAGATTTTCATGGCCTGAATTTGGCGCAGGGTGAGTTTCTGGGTCTGATATTGACCCATGGCCTGCTGTGCCGAAAAATCCATTCCAATCTTCATCTCATCTCCTTAGCAGATGTCCCATGATAAAACTTCTCCGGAAGGAACCGAATGGTTCCGAATCGTTTCGAGCAGATTAGGTAAATTTTTGTCGTCCTTCGAGGGCATCCAGAAGCATTTGCGTATTGGCCAATTCCAGCGAGGAACCCGTGGGCACTCCCCGTGCCAAACGGGAGAGGGTAACGCCGGCCCCTTTGAGTAAATTCGCGGCAAAAAGGGCGGTGGTATCCCCTTCGAGAGTCGGGCTGGTGGCCAGAATAATCTCTTTGATCTGTTCCTGATGAACGCGATCAACCAAGCTCGAATAACTGAGCTTATCCGGCCCGATCCCTTCGAGAGGGGCCAACCGCCCGCCGAGAACGTGATAGCGCCCTTTGAAAAAACCGACCCGCTCAATAGCATCAATATCGCGTGGGGTTTCGACCACGCAAATCAACGAGGGGTCGCGTTTGGGGTCCAAACAAATGGGGCACAATTCTCCTTCGGAGTAATTCCCACATTTCCGACAGGCCCGAACAGAAGAAACGGCATGGTACAGGGCCTCGGCCAATTGGGTGGCTACAGATCGATCCCCCGCCAAGAGAAAATGAGCCAAACGATCGGCGGATTTTGGCCCGATCCCCGGAAGTTTGGTCAATTCTTTGGTGAGTCGCGAAATGGGGCCGATCGGTTCTGCCACGAAGACTCCTTTCTCTTCTTTTGCACAGAAATAAAAACTTGCCTCCCCTAAGACCTAAGAGGGAAAGCCCGGTAGGCCCCCTGCCGGTAGGGGCAAGCCGAGTTCCTGTGCGAGTCGGCTCGATTCCAACGCCACTTGTTCCCGAGCTTTCGTCAAGGCCACGTTGGTGGCAGCGACAATCAGGTCTGCGAGCATTTCGCGGTCATTGAGTTTCATGGCCTCGTCGGAAATGGTTAGGCCCGTGACTTCCATTCGCCCATTGACCTTGGCGGTCACTAAGCCTCCGCCGGCGGTTCCCTCTACCGAGATGAGCGCCAGTTTGGCTTGCATCTCTTGCATCGATGCTTGCATTTTGGGGAGGTTTCGCATTAACCCCATGATCTGGCCCATTTCCTTAAACATGTTGACTCCTCGCTCGGTGTTGTTGGTCTGGTCTTCGCTTTGTTGTCTCTATTGAACTAGCTTTCCCTATCGAGTTGGGTGGGATAAGGTTGCCCAAAACCTTCGTCCATTCGCATCAGTCGTCCTTCGAGTTTCGTAACAATCTGGCTCAACAGTGGATGTTCCAAGGCCTGCTTCTGCATATCGCGAGGGCTGAGAACCGGTGCTTCCGATGTTGTGCCTCCTTGGGGAGAGGAATCGATCTCGACCCGAACTGCCCAGTCTTGGGCCGTGATCTTTCGGAGTGCGTTCTCAATTCCTTGTGCCCGATCGGGACTTTTACAGAACTCGAAAGCAGTATTATAGCGGACGGGGAAACGGAGTACCAGTACTTTTGGCCCAGTACTTGCTTGCGGAATTTGGGGTAACCCTGCTTTTTCCAGATTCGCCCGCAACATCGGCCCGACATGTTCCAGAACCTTAAGCCATACCGATTCTAGGTTTGCGGCAGTCAACGGGATGGCAATTTCGTTCGGATTGGCTTCCCAAGAAGTCGAAGAATTTTTTGCGGATGGGGGCCTACTGACCATCAATGAGCCGTTTTTTTTTGCAGCCTCGGTCGAGTGAGCTACATTAGTTTGACCTGAACTTGCGATGGGGATCATCCCCCCCGATCGACTCAGAGCTTCTGCCAGTTGCGTCAACGGAATTAAATCTCCCAGTCGGCTTAAACGAACCAGCGTCATTTCTAAAACGATTTGTGTGACGGCCCCTGCTTTGAGCCGTGTTTTCGCCGTCGAGAGAATATCCAAACCTGCGAGGATGGTATCGAGATGCACCCCCTCGAGAAGTTTGGCGATGCTCGTTTGTTGGAGTTCGCTCAAATCGTCTAAGCTACCGACACCACTCACTTTGGCCAGCATTAAACCACGCCAAAACATCGTTAATTCATCGAGCACCTCGATCAGTTGCACTCCTTCTTCGGCAGCGACTTTCACCAACGTGAGGGCCTTTCCTGCATCCTGTGACAAAATCGCTTCGGCAATTTCGACGACACGTTCTTCCGCGGCAGCCCCCAGAACGGACCGCACATGCTCGGTGGTGAGTTTTCCCCCTTCGGCCCCTGCCAAGAGTTGTTCGAGCAGCGATTGCGCATCCCGCATCGAGCCGCCCGCTCGACGGGCAATCATCCGTAGGGCTTCTTCCTCTGCGGGTAAGCCTTCTTTGGCCATTACCTTTTGCAAATGCAGAGCAATTTTATTGGCACTAATTCCGCCGAGATCGAATCGTTGGCATCGGGAAAGAATCGTGATCGGAACCTTTTGAACATCGGTCGTTGCCAAGATGAATTTCACATGCGGAGGGGGTTCTTCTAATGTTTTCAGCAAGGCATTAAAGGCCTCGCGGGTGAACATGTGAACTTCGTCGATGATGTAAATTTTGTAGCGGCTGCGAGTTGGTCTTGTGGCTACCCCTTCCCGCAAAGCGCGAGCATCATCGATCCCCCGATTACTAGCCCCATCGATTTCGAGAACATCAAGGTCCTGCCCTGCCATGATACTCAAGCAAATATCGCAACGATCGCACGGGGTCGGAGTCGGCCCCGTCACACAATTCAAACATTTCGCGATGATGCGAGCCGTGCTCGTTTTTCCCACCCCCCGAGGGCCTGTGAATAAATAAGCATGAGCCACCCGATCCGATTTGATGGCATTGGTGATCGCCTTGGCCACCGTTTCTTGACCTACCAGATCGGCAAATTGTTGGGGCCGGTATCGCCGAGCGACGACGGTATATTCTTGTTCCAAGTTCTTAGAATTCGTTGCCACCGGACCCGTCCCTGTATTGGTTTTTGATTCAGTCGAAGGGGGAGTATTCACCTCGTTGGGTTTGGTATCAGCAGGAGCAGGGCCATTCGCAATGTTGGTTGGATCAGTGGGAGCGGAGTCACTCTTCGCACGTCGTGGCATAATAGCTCGTCACCCTTATTTTGAGGAACCAATGGTGGGGCAGTCGTGATTAAGGTTTATTTTGGATACTCGGGGAAGGGGTTGCCATGTGAGTCGGAAGAATCTTGGCTTTTTGAATGATCACCGGATGAGAGGGCATCTCGCCTGTGGGGTCCAAAGCCAACGGCAGCATCGGTTGACGACTAATTTTATGAACCACATCCATGCCTTTGGTGACTTTACCGATTACGGAAAAGGCTCCATCCATCGGGGGGCTATCGGCCAACACGATGTAGAAGCGCACCCCAGCAGAATCGGGATGAGTATCTCGTAACAGGCCGACCGTACCCACTTCGTGTTTGATGTTTTTGTTGAACTCGTTCTTCACAAAATAGCCTAAATGACCAATGCCCACTTCACCAGTCCCAACGGGGCAACCTGCTTGAATAAATTCGATCGATTCCTCTTTGCCGTCCATCATGTTTTTTTGTCGAACCACTCGATCAAAGCGAAGCCCATCATAATACGAGGCTTGCACTAAGGAGAGAAAGTTCCGCACATGGTTGGCGGCCCACTCCGGATTCAACGTAATCTGGAAATTTCCAAGAGCAGTTTCCATCTCAACGACGGGGGTCAAAGGGTTCCCTTCGGTATCGGTCAGTGGGAAGCTACTCCAAAGTTCTTCCACTTTCAGGCGGATTTTGGCCGTGGATTTGTTGCTGATGGTGAAATCGACGGGCACCGTTTGCCCTTCCAGCTGATGACGGATCGTGGCTTGCTCGAAGGTCGAGAGATATTTCTGGGTCGGCAGTTCAGCACTGGACTGGGCAGGTTTTTCGGCAGCTTCTTGGGCGGGGGTTCGGCCGCAACCCGTAAATGTAGTGGCAATAGCAAGGCCCGTCACAACGCCCATGCCTGCGGCGATCCATTTTAAGGTCGTTTGAGTCATATTGTAAATATCCCTTGGTTGGCTCAAGTCAAACTGGACTAAAGAGGCGATACCACACATCGGCAGAATCGGTCAAGCGGAACGCTTCACCCCACAGGGCAGGAAATTTGGGTGAAATAGAGGGTTTCTCATAAACGTTTATCTCTAGAAATGTACGATCGTCAGCGGAAGGGAACCTCATAGGGAATCGTTGCTGCTCCTCGTACTTGGAATTTGCTCGAAACGCTTCTTTGAATGTGTCTAGACAAAGAGCCACGACTGTAAGGGAGTGGCGGGATGGTTGCAAAGAGCCACGATTGTAAGGGAGTGGCGGGATGGTTGC
>JAOAAA010000010.1:26153-46658 GCA_026419115.1 Gemmataceae bacterium | reverse complement strand
CTTGTTGTCAACTCGACCAAACCACACGGCCCCCGAGCGTGGAATTTGTCAGTACTGATGCCAATCTCGGCACCTAGCCCGAGTTCTCCCCCGTCGTTGAATCGTGTACTGGCATTCACCATCACCGCTGCAGAATCGACCCCCGCAATAAATCGCCGCGAATTTTGCAAGTCTCGGGTGATAATTGCGTCTGTATGTTTCGACCCATAGCGGTTGATATGGGTGATTGCTTGGTTAAGATCGGAAACTATCTTCACAGAGATGACTAAATCACAAAATTCACTGGCATGATCTGCTTCGGTCGCACGGATGGCGTAAGGCAGATAAGAACAGACGATTTCGCAGCCTCGAATTTCAACCCCCCGAACCCGCAAGGCTTCCCCAATTTTCGGGAGAAAGTCTTTTACCACAGCCTCATGAATGAGCAGGCTTTCGGCCGCGTTACAAACACTGGGGCGGGAACACTTGGCGTTAATCACAATTTTTTCTGCCATTTCTAGGTCCGCAGCACTATCCACATACACATGGCAATTTCCCAGATAGTGCTTCAGCACGGGCATCTTGGCTTCAGCCACCACACGGCGAATTAGGCTTTCGCCTCCGCGAGGAATACAAAGATCAATGAACTCGGCCATCTGAAGGAAATGCCCGACCGCCTCTCGATCTTGTGTGGGTACCAGCTGCAAACTCTCTTCGGGCAGATCGTGGGGCTTCAATCTCGAACGCAGCAATTCCACCACCAAAGTGTTAGTATGCTGAGCTTCTTTACCACCTCGCAAAATCACGGCATTGCCGCTTTTCAGGCAGATGCCCGCTGCATCGCTCGTCACATTCGGTCGAGATTCATAAAGGAAAAAAATTACTCCTAACGGGACACTAATTTTCTTTACCTCTAAGCCATTGGGACGAATTGACCCCTGCCGAACTTGGCCCACAGGATCGGGTAAGCCGGCTACCTCCCGCAGACCATTTGCCATGGCTTGGATGCGTTTGGGATTCAGAATGAGCCGTTCTCGCATCGGACCATTGAGATTCTCCGCTTGTTCCAAGTCACGTTCGTTGGCTCGGAGAATGTCGGGTGTTTTTTCTTCAAGTAAGCTAGCACATTCTCTCAGCCATGCATCTTTTGCTTTGCTGGGGATTTGGGCCAAATGATACGATGCTTCCTTCGCTCGACGTGCCACATCCCAACATAGTTCTTGCAAGGTCATTTTTCTTTTACCTGAATGAGAAGTTCAAAACCCTCGGCATTATACAAGGGGAAGAGATAAACTCCCCTTCCCTCTTTTCAAAGTGTTTGTTATAGACCTATCCACTGATCTTCTGGGAAAACTGTTATGAATTTGATTCGTTTTTTCTTCCTCATTTTATTGGCTTCCTTGCCTGCCCTGACCCAAGAAATTCCTCTAAGCGAAGTCCCCATCACGGAGGGGAGTTGGACGATTGTTGAAATGAGCTTGAATGGGAAAAAGGTGGTTCCGGGGGAAAATAGCCCTGATGAAATCGTGATTAAGAATCGCAAGCTCTGTTTTATGATGCAAGGAAAGGCATTGGAACACTTCAAGGATTTCAGTCTGGCATCCGAGGAAACAAGCCGCCCCAAAAAGTTAGACCTCATTGTTCAAAACACGGAAAAAGGGACCCGTCATTTTCTACCAGCGATCTATCAAGTTGCTGAGAATGAACTAACTTTAGGAATCGCATTGCCCCAAGCAGAAACAAAATTGGTTCGACCTACCTCCTTTGAAGAAAGCGAAAAGTCCGGCATACTCCTAAAAGCTCGTCTTAAGAAATGAAAGGTTCATGTCTCAGATTCGCTCTTACACCAGAGTAAATGATCCCTTCCTCTTTTGACCCCATTTTGTTAACCTTCCGGTGTGTTTTCTCTAGGATACTAATATGATTCAGCGATTGGTTTTGCTTCTTTTTGCCATCGTTCCATCCGTTTCGCAGGCCTGCTCCCTTTGCGATCCGGAATTTCGTAAAAAACTCACTCTTCGAGAGGATGCCCAAACCAGTAAGTTCATCGTCATTGGTTCTTTGCAGAATGCCCGCATTGTCGGAGAAAAGGGGATGACGGACCTTGTGGTGGAACAGGTGATCCTCGACCATCCGCAAAGACCCAAGGGAAAGATCATCGTCCTGCCACGCTGGACCCCTTTGGACGAAAATAAACCCGCACCGAAAATGCTCGTTTTTTTCGATCTGATCGACGGGAAACCGGACCCTTTTCGAGGTGTGCAACTGAACGGAAACGAAATGGGGACCTATTTGAAAATGGCATTGAGTTTTGATCCTAAGAAAGATCGCGCTCAACTGCTCGAATTTTATGGTAAACATCTCACCTCCAAAGACCCCGAAGTAGCAGCCGATGCCTTTTTGGAATTTGCGAAATCGTCGGATAAGGAGGTGGCAGCGATTGCTTCTAAGCTCGATCCGAAAACACTCAGACCTTTATTAAACGATCCAAAAATCTCTGGCCCTCGATTGGGGTTATATGCTTACCTTCTGGGAATGTGCGGAGATCAGAAAGACCTTTCCACCCTACAGGAACTCCTCGGAAAGCTCAACGATCGCAATTCCTCTGCTTATACTGGGATTTTGGCAGGGATTATCGAGCAAGATGCCAAATCGGGTTGGAAAATGATCCAAGAGGGCTTATCGAACCCCAGCACTCGGCTTGATGATCGTTTGAATATCATCAATACTCTACGGTTTCTCCAAGGTTCTAAAGGAGAAGCTATTCGTAAAGAAATCATTGCCGCGATTCGCCCTGCTCTGGCCCGACCAGACACGGCAGACATGCTGATCGAGGACCTCAGGCAATGGCGCTGGTGGGACCTTTCCAAGGAAATTTTTGCCCTTTATGACGAAAAAAGCCATTCCTCTCCCCTCGTCCGAGCTGCGATTATCCGCTACTCTTTGAGTTGTGAAGACCCGAACGCACAACCAATCATCCTCAAAGCCAAACGGGATGATCCCCAATTAGTTAAAGAGATTCTCGAATTACTCGAACTCGACAAGATCAAACCAAAACCATGAAAATTCAAACCGACTTTGTCCTCTCTCCGATCGACTCTCCTTCGCCAACCGATGTCTTGGTGGTACCGGTTGCAAGTGATACCCCTGCCCAGTTTCCTGCAGAACGTCTCGTCTCCATGATTCAATCGCTCAAAGAATCGGGGGATTTTAACGGACAACCCAATGAGTTGTTGACCCTATACGATTCGATGGGGACATCTGCAAAGAAGGTTGTTTTAGTCGGGGTAGGTGAAAAACGATCGCAAAAACGCTCCACTTGGAACGATGCCATCGCCACGGCCATCAGGTCTGTGACCACAAAGAAAGTCGATTCCATCGCCATCCACACAGGGGACCTCAGCGAGGATTGCCTACTTGGCGCCATCGTCGGTGCAGGGATTAGCACCGTACCGACGGCCATTCGCCGTAAAGAGTCTGGGCGATTTAGTCCGCGTGTGATTTATTTTTTGGTCCAAGATAATTCCTCAAAACAAACCGTACTCAATCGTGGCAAAATCGAGGCTGAAGCCATTTGCCTTGCCCGAGAATTGGTGAATCTCCCACCGAATGAATTGTATCCCGAAACATTCGCGGCGATTGCACAGCAACTCGGCAGTGAATGTGGGATTTCGTGCGAAGTATGGGATGATTCTCGCTTGCGTGCCGAGGGAATGCATGCACTGGTCGGAGTAGGCCAAGGATCGATTCACCCGTCTCGTTTGGTGGTCCTACGATATTTTGGAGGGGGCCAATCTTCACCGATTGCCTATGTCGGTAAGGGGGTCACCTTTGATAGCGGTGGGCTTTCTTTGAAAACCACCGATCAAATGGTGGATATGAAATGCGATATGGCAGGGGCAGCGGTCGTTCTCTCGACACTGACTGCTCTGGCCAAGTTGAAAGCACCAATCAACGCAATTGGCATTATGGCGCTAGCTGAGAATATGCCCTCGAACAATGCCTTGAAACTCGGAGATGTCATTCGGGCACGCAATGGCAAAACGATTGAAATTCTTAATACCGATGCCGAAGGCCGAGTGATCCTTGCCGATGCTCTCAGTTATGCAGCCGAGCAAAAACCTGCGGGGATTGTCGATCTAGCTACTCTAACGGGTGCCTGCCTGATTGCACTGGGTACCGAAATCGCTGGTCTGATGACCAATCATCAAAATTGGGGCAACAAGGTCAAACTGGCAGCAGAAAACGCCGGTGAAAGGGTCTGGCAACTTCCGATGGATCGGGATTTCGAGGAAGGTCTCAAAAGTAAGATTGCCGATCTCAGGAATGCCCCCCCCTCTCGCTACGGGGGAGCTATTTTAGGCGGGAAATTTTTGGAACAATTTGTGAACGGGCTTCCGTGGGTTCATCTCGATATAGCCGGCCCTGCTTGGTCTGAAAAAGAATCACCATCTCGGGATTCGGGAGGAACGGGGGCCATGGTCCGCACTATGATAGAATTAGGGTTGAGTTTAACCTAATTTCTCTTGTTGGTGTGAGAATGAAACTTGGTATTTCCATTGAATCGACAGGTTTGCCCTTTCGCGAGGCCCTCCCCGCGATTGCCAAACTCGGTGGGATCGGTGTGCAATTCCAAGCACTGGCGGCCCTGCACCCCCAGCAATTGGGTCAAACGGCTCGTCGGGAAATTCGGACGATGCTGCGAAGCTACAGTTTAGAGCTTTTTTCGATCGAAACCCCTTTGCGATACGGGCTTGATGTTTTTGAAAATCAACAAAAACGCCTCGAATATATTTCGGAAGTTATGGGATTCGCCTTTGATTTGGGTTGCCAAACTGTGGTGGTGCCCTTTCCCAAAATCCCCAACGAAAATGAACCGACCAAGCAAAATACTCTCAAAGAGAGTATGGAACACCTCGGTCGGTTGGGAGATCGGATCGGGGTCAATTTGGCATTCGATATTGGCCTTGATCCAGCAACCAACGTGGTCGAGTATCTCCAAAAATACAAGACCCCATGTTTACGAGTGAACTACGATCCGGCGAATTTTCTCATTCATCAACACGAGCCGACCTCGCAAATTTTTCCACTGAAGGATTGCCTCCAACACGTTCATGCTCGTGATATTCGCTCGGCGAATGCCAGCCAAGGGCCTAAGGAGGTTGCGGTCGGTGCGGGAGACCTTCCTTGGTTGGCCATTATCGGAACTTTATCTGCCTGTGAATATCGCGGTCCTATTGTGCTTCGCCGACAAGATGGAAACCGAATCGCTGACCTTGCGGTAGGCATCAAAACCTTAAAACAAATAATGATCTAACACCTAATGATTAGGTTCAGAGTGAGTAATTATGCCAGAACGTGATCCCAACCTGTGTACAATCGAAGAAGCCATTGAAGAAATTCGAGCCGGCAGAATGATTGTCATGGTGGATGATGAACATCGAGAAAACGAAGGCGACCTTGTGATTGCTGCTGAGAAAGTCACTCCTCAGGCCATTAACTTTATGATCCGCCAAGCCTGTGGTCGTTTATGTCTGGCGATGTCCGGCCCAATGTGTGACCGAGTGGGACTAAAACTTTTGCCCGGCGTTCATCTGGACCCTTCTGCCACACCGTTCACACACAACTTTGATGCCCGATACGGTGTTTCCACGGGTATCTCAGCCTATGATCGTGCCAAGAGTATTCTGACCGCCATCGATGATAATTCCACCGCACAAGACCTCGTGTTCGATAAAGGCCATGTGGACGGGCTACGAGCACGAGAAGGCGGGGTTCTTGTGCGAGCCGGCCACACGGAAGGGAGCGTCGATCTGGCGCGCTTGGCTGGCCTGAAACATGCTGCCGTCATCTGTGAGATCGTTCGCGAAGATGGTTACATGGCCCGTTTTCCCGACCTGATTGAGTTCTGCAAAAAGCATCACCTTAAGATGTGTAGCATTGCGGATTTGATCAAGTATCGTCGCAGTCGAGAACGATTAATCAAACGAGAAAACGTCCTGAAACTCCCGACTGAATACGGCGATTTCGACATGTTTGCCTACTCGTCGATGGTGGACCCCGAATTACATTTAGCCCTGACTTTAGGTAACATTGGGGTCGAAAAAGATGGCGTAATTTCCATCCATGAAGAACCTATTTTGGTTCGTGTTCATTCCGAATGTTTAACGGGGGATGTGCTTCATAGTGCCCTGTGTGATTGTGGTGTGCAATTGGATTGCGCATTGAAGCAAATCGCCAAAGCAGGTCAAGGAGTTTTGCTTTACATGAGACAAGAAGGAAGAGGCATTGGCCTGCTCAATAAACTTCGGGCCTACAAATTGCAGCAAGAAGAGGGTCTTGATACCGTCGAGGCCAATCAACGGCTCGGTTTTGCCGCCGATCTGCGACATTATGGAGTCGGTGCCCAAATCCTTCACGATCTCGGTGTTCGCAAAATTCGTCTCATGACCAACAATCCTAAAAAGGTTGTTGGTCTCGAAAGTCATGGCTTAGAAATTGTGGAGCGTGTCCCGATCGAAATCCCTGCCAATCCCAATAATCTGAGATACTTAAAAACGAAAAAGACCAAACTGGGGCACCTGTTAAATGATATTTCTTAGGATCGAGATTACTTCGTCTCTTTAATTGCCCAAAGATTTTTGAAGCCTCGAAGATAGATGACCCCATCTGCCAGTGCGGGTGAAGCAGCAAAATCATCGGGCAGCCGATTGGTTGCTAATTTCTCGAAGGTTCTGCCGGCTTTAATGACATTCACCACACCATCCCGCGAGGTAGCATAAATTTTCCCATCAGCATAAACAGGACTAGCACGATGGCGAGCCGTATGTCCACGATCGTTCCAGAGTTCCTTGCCGGTTTTCGCATCAAGCCCCATTAAGGCCCCATTCTCGCGGACGATGTAAACCACACCATCCCAAAGTAAGGGGGAAGGAACATCGGGAGTGCCATTGGGTTTTCGCCACAATTCGTACTCACTGCCGATGCCAAAGGTACCTTTCGCATCGGGTTTCACGCCTACGATGGGACCATTCTTCGCAGTGGGCACCACGATCAGATCGGGGGTAACCAGAGGAGTGGCCACAAATCGCAAGAATTTGTTGTAGGGGCTTTTTCCATCCTTCAATGGTAATCGCGGATTCAAATCTTGTAAGCGCCAAATTTCGGAGCCATCTTTGAGATCGTGAGCAACGGTGTAATCGTTACCATGCGTAACGAGATAGCTTTGTTTTCCATTGGTCCACATCACGGG
This sequence comes from Gemmataceae bacterium, assembly GCA_026419115.1. Taxonomy (GTDB): domain Bacteria; phylum Planctomycetota; class Planctomycetia; order Gemmatales; family Gemmataceae; genus SKW135. The sequence goes on along the minus strand of JAOAAA010000010.1, from coordinate 39,427 downwards.
GGAAGCGTAGCTATGTTCGTTTTCATCGGTACCATCGCTTTTTCGATTAACTCTCCAGACCTCGCTACCATCTTTTGCTTCCACACAAGCCACGATTTGTTTGCCCGTGCTAAGGAACATGAAATAAAGGCGATTGTCATGGAGAACGGGGGTGCTATGCATTCCAAATTGGATATTGAACTTCCCATAACGCTGTTGGGCATCGAAATCCCAATTCTTTTTTCCGTCGAGGGTGTAACTAAACACCGTGCCCGATCCGACAAAGCCATAAACATTTTTTCCATCTGTGGACAAGGTTGCGGTGGCTCCGTTCCCTTCGTCGTCACGGGCCTTCTTGGTCGCAGGTCCAATTTTTTCTTGCCAAAGGGGTTTCCCGCTCGTGGAAATACATTGCAAAATCAGGTCCGTTTTATCTTCGCAGGTGAGGAAAATTTTATCCCCCCAGATGATCGGGGTCGAACACCCCATCCCCGGTAAAGGGAAGGACCAAAGGATATTTTTGTCTTTGCTCCATTCTGTGGCAAAGCCTTTTTCCTTGGAAATACCATCGCCGCTGGGGCCTCGCCATTGAGGCCAATTGTCGGCCGTAGCGAAGCCCGTACAAGCGAAAACCAAGGCCAATGAAAGTAATGAACGTGTCATAAAAAAGGGTCACTAAGGAAGGTTGGGGCGAACGAGACGATTCCTTTGGGATAGCGGAAATCGCCTCATTCGGAAAGATGATGCTTTTGCTTTGTTTTTGCTCGGGGAGAGCTTCCCAAATTGGGAATTCTTCCACCTCATTTCTCATTGATCCTATCTCGAAAATAAGGGTTATCGACACCGGTACTTTTAATCGGGAAGCACTTCGGAAAAAAGTCGGAGGAAATTACCATGCATGATGGCCCGAATATCCGAGTCGGAATAGCCCCGTTTTGCAAGGAGATCGGGGATTTTTTGCAGGTCGGCAATCGTATCAAGGTCTTTGGGGGTTTGTTCGTTTCCGAAGCCTCCATCGAGATCGCTCCCAATCCCGCTATGTCGGCAATTCCCTGCGAGTTGGCAAACATGATCGATATTATCGACGGCTCTTTCGATCGTGATTTCCGGAATCGTTTGTCCACGAACGAGGCCATGTTGCAACATGATCGCATCGAAAGCCACACCTAGAACCCCGTCTCGTTCAATCACAAACTTGATTTGCTCATCGGTAAATTGTCGTTGCCAATCGGCAAATTTACGGGCATTTTGATGGCTTGCCAATACCCGCCCGCCGAAAATATCTCGCACTTGGTCAAAAGCGCGATCGGAAAGATGGGTCATATCTAACACCATGCCCAATTTTTCGATGTTATTCAGAAGAGGGATCGCCTCATAGGTCAAGCCAACCTCGGAACGAGTCCCCCCACCGTATCGATTGGGTCCATAATGAGTGATACCAATCGCGCGAAGACCATGCGAATACCACTCGAAGATATTATCGGGGTCCAAAACAGGATCACCACATTCCATGCTCAAAATATAGCCAAAGGGAGTGCTGTCGGGTTGCTCATTCAGCGCCTGTAAATGGGCTTGCAGATCACTTTTGGTTCGGATCATTCTCATCCAACCACTTTTTTCCATGGCACGATAATAAGCGAGATGGGAATGTGCTACCGCATAGCAGGCTTCGGGTGTGGTGTATCCAAAACTGTGATTGATTCGTTCTTCAATTCGGGCAAGCACCGTCGCAACACCAACGCGAACTTCGGCTTTTTTCAACTCGGGAAAGCTGACGGTTCCCCGCTGACGACCTAAATCAGTCATGTTGTAGGTAATTTCTTGTACCCGAATATCCCGAACATCCATCCGCAAATCGCGGTTCCAATCAACCGCATTCAAACCCAAGTCAAGGTGAGCATCGAAAATGAGCATAACAACAAAACTTCCAAGGTTTAAGGTTCAAAGGGGGGGTTGTATAATTTTAATCGTTGCATCTTTTATAGGGGAATCGAATGCGAATTGGAGTCACTCTGTGTTTTCTGATCGTTCTCAGTGCCTGCCTTCATGCAGATGATTGGCCTCAGTGGATGGGACCAAAACGCGACAATGTTTGGCGGGAAGACGGAATTTTGGACAAATTTCCCAAAGACGGCCCCAAAGTCCTTTGGCGAGTCCCCATTGGTGGGGGTTATTCCTCTCCTTCGATTGCGAACGGAAAGGTGTATGTCACCGACTTTTTAACTAAGGGAGACAACACCAAAGAAGTTTATTCTCGAACGAATTTTGATGGGAAAGAACGTATCCTGTGTCTAGATGCCAAAACAGGCAAAGAAATTTGGAAATACGAATACAATCGCAAGTACACCATTAGCTTTCCCAACGGTCCACGCTCGGCCCCTACCGTGGATGAAGATCGCGTTTATACTTTGGGGGCCGAAGGGGATTTTGTCTGCCTCGATGCCAATAAAGGCACCTTGATTTGGAAAAAAGATTTTCAGCAAGATTATAATGCGAAAACCGCCTTATGGGGGCACGCATCCCATCCGCTCATCTTTGGGAACCTCGTCATTTCCTTGGTCGGTGGTGAGAATGCTTGCGTAGTGGCATGGGATAAGAAAACGGGCAAAGAGGCTTGGAAATCCCTGAATGCACGAGAACCCGGTTACGGCACCGTTGCGGTCCTTGAAGATCAAGGTCAGGCTGCCTTGATGGTCTGGAATTCCGAAGGGGTTTATGCCCTCGATCCCGAATCGGGGAAGAAATTTTGGGAAGTCCCTTTGAAACCGACCAACGGTGCTTCGATCATGTCGCCGATGAAGGTTGGTAAATACTTTTTTGTCAGTGGCTATGATGGGGTCGGGCAAGGCATGTTGTGGAAAAGCCTGCGGGAGGCGCCTGAACTTCTTTGGAAAGGAAAGAAAGGCGGCCTCGGTGTATTCCCTGTTAACTGCCAACCCTTTGCCGAAGGAGATTACATTTATGGTGTTGACTACGATGGAGATTTACGTTGTATTGAATTAGCAACTGGGAAAAGGGTTTGGGAAACCTTTGACTATGTGCAAGGGAAAAAAGCCCCTTGTGGCTCGGTGTTTTTAGTGAAACATCAAGATCGATTTTTTATGTTCAACGAAAAAGGCGAATTGATTATCGCTAAGTTGAACAACAAAGACCACGAGGAGTTGGATCGGAAGAAAATTATCGAACCGACGGGAACTTCTTTCGGGCGGAGTGTAGTTTTCTGTTCCCCTGCCTTTGCTCAGCGTTGCGTTTTTGTCCGAAACGATAAAGAGATTATTTGCGTTTCGTTGGCAAAAGAATAGTTACTTTTTAGCTTCGGCTGCCTTAGCTTTGGCTTCCAATCGTTTCTCTGCCTTTTTGCGGCGTTTCTCTTTGAGTTTGCGTCTGTCACCTGCAGGATTACCCATGTTTTGTTCTCCTAGATTTTTGTGAATCGTAAATCGTGCAGTATACCGATCCAATCGAATTTGTCGAGATTTTTAGGTCAGATTATCAAGTTCGATTCAATCGGTGAATACTAAGGTGAGAACGAATGATCGCCCCTACCCCTTTTCATCATGTCGGCCTTTTGATGATGGCGTTCTCTTCATCATGCTGGCCTTTACATCATGTTGTAAGGATCAATATCGATTTGATATTCCACGCCAGAAGGGGTTCTCACCACACTGAGAACCTCACGAAGGACTTGATGCAGATGGCCCGCACTCGGAGACTGAAGCTGAAAGTGATAGCGGTAAAGGCCATTCAAACGATACACAGGTGCCTCGGCAGGCCCCAATAATCGAAGGTTCGGGACATTCTGCGATCCATGGCGTTCCCTTTGTTGAAGGGCAATCCGAAAAGCCCCCGCCAGCGATTCCGAAAATTCGATCACTCGTTCCTCATTGGCTCCGCGAATAATCAATCGGGCTAATCGTTGAAACGGTGGATATTGATGTTCCTCTCTATGTTTCAACTCTAATTCGGCAAACTTGAGATAATCATGCTGGGCAGCTAGGGTAATGCAAGGATGATCGGGGGTAAAGGTTTGAATGAGCACCTGCCCTAATCGATTTCCTCGACCCGCCCGACCAGCCACTTGGGCCAAAAGCTGAAAGGTTCTTTCTGCGGCTCGGAAATCGGGCAAATGCAAACCTACATCGGCGTTTATCACCCCGACACAGGTCACATTTGGAAAATCTAACCCTTTGGCGATCATTTGTGTTCCGAGGAGAATATGGACCGCACCTTGGCGGAACGCATCTAACACCCGTTGATGAGAGCCAGGGCGAGACATGGTATCGCTATCCATTCTCTGAACGACCCGATCCGGAAATTTCTTTTCAATCTCCGCTTGGAGTTTCTCAGTTCCCAGACCTTGATACAAGATCGAGGGTTGCGAGCAGGAAGGACAATTTCGATAAGGCGGCTGTTCATATCCGCAGTAGTGACACATCAGGCTTGCCCGTTGACGATGGAACGTCATCGATAAATCGCAGTTTGGGCAGGTGGAGATAAATCCACACGCGGGACAATGCACATGAGTCGAAAATCCTCTCCGATTGAGCAAGAGCATGACTTGTCCGCCCTCGGAAAGCGAATCGTGCATCGCCCTCTCTAGAGTCGGACTAATGGCACCCGATTGCATCGAGGCACGCGATTCATGGCGAAGATCAATAATCTTCACCTTGGGCAACGGGCGATCACTCACACGGCCGGGTAAACTCAAGAGATGGTATTGACCCTTTTGGGCGTTCGCCCAGCTCTCGAGCGCGGGGGTAGCGCTGCCCATGAGAATAGGGACATTCTCTAACCGAGCACGCATCACCGCCACATCTCTCGCATGATAACGCGGAGTCGATTCTTGTTTGAAACTCCCTTCGTGTTCTTCATCGATAATGACAAGACCTAACTTTCGCGTCGGTGCAAATATGGCAGATCGGGCACCGACCACCACTTGCACTTCACCTTGAGCGATCTTTCGCCAATGCGCCCCCCGCTCCGAATCAGTTAAATGCGAGTGCATCACCGCGACCGATCCACAGCGCCCACGAAATCGTTCTAAGGTTTGCGGCGTCAAAGAAATTTCAGGGACCAACACCAACGCTTCCCGTCCTTGGGCAATGACGGTTTCAATGGCTCTTAGATAAATCTCGGTCTTACCCGATCCAGTCACGCCGTGAAGTAAAAAGGCTTTGAAACCCGCTTTTTCATCTAGAGAGGATTGGACCTCACCCCAGACCCGTTCTTGGGCCTCGGTCATTTGAGGACGAAAAGGCACACCGGTTGTTGGATTCAAATCCAATTCCAATCGTTCTACTCGTTCACTAAATTTTCGAGCATACCCCTTCTCAACCAGCGCTTTCACAACTCCCAACGTCACCTTTGCTTGACGGCAAAGCAATTTCTGCTCAATCGGCCCGCCTTGTTTCCGGAGCTTATCGTAAGCCTGTGCTTGCTTCTCACTTAATTTGGGCAACGGGGTCGGTAGTTGATTTTCGGGAACAGCTTCCAAAATGATGGCTTGCTTGATCCCTGCCTGATCTCGCACCCCCGCTGGAAGCACCGCTTGCAGAACTTGCCCCCAACCACACAGATAATAGTCGGCCATCCATCGAGTTAATTTCAAAAGCGAATCGGTGAGTAAAGATTCTTCGTCTAAAACTTGCGATACACTTTTGACTTCCCTTCGCGGAGGATCGTTATGAACTCGAACACAATAGCCCACTGTTCCAGTATCCCCTCTTCCAAAAGGAGCCAAAACACGTTTACCTACGCCAATTTGAGGAATCAACCGCGTCGGCACTAAATACGAATAGGTGTGATCCAAAGGCCGATCGAACACAATTTCTGCAAAGGTGGAACTAGGGGGTTCTGTGTGAGAAACATCAGGTTGGCCTTCTAAATCCGAAAACAATGAAGGTTCGGAAGGAGTCGGCTCGGCCTCGCCTAAAAAGGGATCGGTACCTTGCAAATTCATGGTATTTTGGTGGTTAGACATCAGATTCTAATCTTCATCACCGAAGTATACCCTGCCGAGGCGAATTTAGGAAGGTAAGTCGGTCACCGAAATGAGCAATTTCGGATCAAGCCAAGGTCACGATTGAAAGAAACTGAATGACCCGATAAGGAAATTCCTACAGCTTGAGAGCACAAAGAAGGTATTGCTCTGCGTGCTAGAGATTATTTCTTGGGGATGAAGACGAAACCTTTGGGATCCTTTTGGAAAGATTGATGCCAATCTTCGATTTTTTTAGCTGCTTGACGTTGAGCAAAGTGATCCTCTTCCAATCCCCAAAGGTCAACCGCAGTCTGAATCGCTCGATAAAGTTGGTCATACCGTTTGAGATAATTTTGATAGTCCTCCGCATTTGCCAAATCCCAAGGTTCGCGTTGAGCAATCGAAGGAGGAGCGCATAGCAAATTAATAATCATTTGAAAATAAAAAATTCGATTGGGTTTGTCTTGGGCGATGGACTGTAAATCTTGAATGAGAATTTTCAAAAGTTCTCGCGAGGCTTCGGGATCGCACTTTAAGAGGTAAATTCTTATGATACAACCGATGAATCGAGCATCTTCTAGAGATTGAAGTTTAGGAAATAATGTAGGAGATTCACGAACTCGTTTCTCCCATTTGAATAATTCGGCCGCAATTCGTCTGGAAATATCAATATCTCCTTGAATCATTTTCTTCCATTCTTGATTGTATTTGATATTTAACGCCACTCGGGCAAAGTAGCCCTCAGAAGTTGTTTCATATGCGTCCTCAAGAAATTCCAGATCGATCGGTTCATTGATGAAACCTTGTTGAATTAATCGTTCCACAGTGGTAGCGAATTTCTGTAAGGGATGCAACAAGGGGTAGGCAAAAATTATAGGAGGATTACGATTCTTTTGATGTATAAATTCATCTAATTTATTTCGATCGAACTCTGGAATTCCAATACCACCGGTCGCCCGCTGGGTAATATGCAATACCGAAAGATTGAGTAGAGATTTTACATAATCCCGAATTTGATTGGCTTTTTCTTCTCCCAATTTTTGTCTCACTTCCTGATAAAAAATTTCGATTTGCTTAGGGGCTTCTTCCGATTGCAAAAGTAAATTTTGGATAATCTGAACAAGCTGAACCGATATACTTTCATGAAAAACAGAATTCATGAATTGCATCATTCGAGACGATTCATCAAAATGTCCCGAAAGGGTCAAAGCTAAAAGGTAGACCTCATTTGTGCGAAGATTTAAAGGTTCAAGGTTCAGCGATTCACGAAGCAAAGAAAGCGATTGGCGTAAATTATTTTGAAGCAATGCCTGCGTATATTTGATTTCGTATTCTTTAAGGTCTCCCTTGAGTTTTAGCGAAAGCTCTAAAAATTCGCGTCCTTCTTTCTGAGTGGTTTGGTCACACATTTTCCAATCACCCAAAATCATATAATATCTTGCTTGATTTTCACCCAAATCAAGTTTCTGAAGCTCTCTCAGCTCATTTACAATTTCTTTAACATCGCCAGAGGAAAAATACAAGTGTAATCGACGTAACCGATAGGGGATTCCCATTTGTGAATCGCAATTGTCAATAACCAGTGTCAAGTAATGGATGGCTTTCGATAATTCCCCTCGACGAGAGGAGAATTCCGCAAATTGAATATACTCCTTAAATTGCTGCTGTTGCAGCATATTCTTTTGATGTTCTTCAAGCCGGTATTTTGCCGTGGCTATCTCGACTCGATTTCTTTCGGAGAAAAGTAAGGAAATTGAAATGATGGTGATCCCAAATAATAACAAGAAGATCAATAATATGGAACCAGAAAAATAGGGATATTCCCGACACCATCTTCGGAAGCGATACCATCGAGAATAACTTGGCGTTCCTTTAGGAAGCCAATCCGAGTTATCTAAGTTTTCGAGTGCATGAATTAACTGATTGTCAGTAAATCTCTTGCTAGGGTCTTTCTCTAAACATCGAAGAGCAATCCGAACTAATCGATTTGAAACCAAGGGGTTAAAATTGGTCGGATGTGTGGGATGTTCATTCTGAATGGCATGCAGTAATGGTATCCATTGATTATATTGAAAAGGCGGTAAGCCGGTGAGACAAAAATAGATCACTGCACCAAAACTATAAATATCGGTTTTATAATCCACATTTTTTGAATCGAGCGCCTGTTCCGGAGAGATGTAATCCCATGTACCTAAAATAGTTCTGGATCGTGTCAATTTTGATGCTTCAGAATATTCATCAATTGCTAAACCTAGGTCAGTAACTATTGCATCATATTGACTTAAATCGATTGAATTTTCATTCGGATTAATGAATGATATATCCTCTGCGGATATGACTCGTTTTCGCAGTAAGATATTACTAGGTTTTATATCACGATGAATAATACCATTATCATGAAGAAATTTAAGGGTCTTGCCCACTTGAATGAGTAATCGATTCAACTCTTCCGGTTGTTGGATCAGGGCTTGTGCATGTTTTTCCAAACTCTGTGCCTCGGCATATTCCATCAAAAGGTAGGGACGACCTGCAACCTCACCCGATTCAAATACTCGAACAATTCCTTCAATTTTTTGGATCGACTCTCGACGAAGGATTTCGATCTCTTGGAGAAATCTCTTGTAAATCGGTTGGGTTGGAGTGACCCCCTCTCTCAAGGTCTTTAGAGCATAAAGTCGTTCTTCATTTTGTCTTTGAACTAAGTAGACTAGGCCCATTCCACCACCGAGGACTTTCAAAATTTGAAAGGATCCAAAACTCGGTCTGATGGCTTGGAATATCTGATGCGCTTGAGCATTATTAACAGATAGTGGTTGATTCAAATCTGATGGAAAATCGACGTCATCCACAAAAAATATCTCATCAACCTTTTGGCGAATTTCAGACTCGCTCTCGTATACTTTCTCCATCGCCTTTCTCTTTTCAGGGTCCGAGATTGCCCCATCTAAAAATTCAATCCATTCTTGAGTAGTGAAACTCATAGGAATTACTCCGAGATTTGATCAATTTCTTCAGAAAGTCGGAGAAATTCGGACTTGACCTTCTTAGCAATTTGCTTTGCATAGGCTTTACAACTCAGTTCTGTTAAGCTCACTTCCTTGGCGACTTCTTTTGGTGATTGATATTCCCGTTTGATTTTGAAATAACAAGCCCATTGTTTTTCATTCACTTTTTCTTGGACAATTCTCTCGGCTTCGAGGAAAACATCCATTGCAAGCCAATACTCTGTGTTATCGGCATCGATCCCATCAATCGCAGAACGCTGTTCTTCCTCACCTTGAATCGGGGCTGATTTGCGAACAAAGATATTCAATACTCGGCTCTTCTGGGGGCTTTCATTCATATTCGCATGTTGGGAACGAAATTGGTATCGGGCTTCCCGCCGGAGATGATCCAGAATTCGACGATGAGTAATCCAAATCACCCACGAGCGGTATCTTCCTCGTTCTGGTTCAAATCTCTCGGGTGAAAGAAACACCTCAGTCAGAACTTTGATAGTGACTTCATCTGCATCGGATACTTGCATCCCCCTACAAATGCAAATATCCCGAACTCTTGGGAAATATCTTCGGGCTAACTCTTCTGCGAACCGTTTTTGGGCCACATTATCCCCATCCAAAGCAAGTATCTGCATGAGAAGAATCGTAGAGCGTTCTTCTGAAAGACTTGGACTTTGAGATCGATTCGGATTCATCATTGGATTCAACATAATTTCGATTCCTCCCTTGGTTCACTGCCTGTTCAATACTATCCGAATCGAGTGAGAGAATGGGGAATAAAAAATAAGAAATTTGTTTGAGGAGGGTACGATATACGATATTTCGATCTGATTCCCGATCACATCTCGGTATGATCCCGATCTGATCTGAACCTGATTATGAACGGATGACTGTGGTCTTAACAAATTCTCATCGTGTTCACTATAAAAGTGATCCGAGTGAGAATGTTAACTTCGACACAGAGTATGTTTGAGGTTTAAGAACGCCCCCCCCTGTTGCGAGCTGGCCACGGCTTGGGTGATGAAATTCATGCCATCGACACCATCGGCAACATTCGGGTAAATCGTATCAAAGGTTGGTTTGTATTTCCCCTCAGCCCGAGCCACAATATCATCGAACACGGCAGCATAGATATTGGCAAAGGCTTCAAAAAATGCTTCGGGATGCCCCGAGGGGAGACGGGTCGCAGCACCGGCTAAACTTCCGAGGTAAGGCCCCCCCCCCGCGAGTGTAGATTTTATGAGGTTCCCCATTCTTGCGGACGATCAGCTTATTGGGTTCTTCTTGCTGCCATTCGATAGCCCCTTTCGTGCCATCCACCTCAATAAATAAATCGTTTTCTCTGCCATGACTAATCTGCGATGCGGTCACCGTTCCGAGTGCCCCGTTCGCGTATCGAATCACGGCGGTTCCGTAATCATCTAAGGGTCGTCCTTCCACAAATGTTTTTAGATGACAAGAAATTTGTTCCGGAATCAACCCTGTGATAAATCGACCCAAGTTGTACGCATGGGTGGCAATATCTCCGAAGCACCCTGCGGCTCCGGATCGTTTCGGATCGGTCCGCCAAGCTGCTTGCTTCTGATTTTCGCCTTCGAGGCGGGTCCGCAGCCAACCTTGAATGTAAAAGGCGCGGATGGCATTAATTTCGCCTAGTTCGCCATTGAGAACCATCTCCCTTGCCTGACGAACGAGAGGATAGCCGGTGTAATTATGGGTGACGCCGAACACAACCCCTGTTTTTTGGACGATCTGGGCTAGCTCTTCCGCTTCTTTGAGATCAAAAGTCAACGGTTTATCGCAAACGACGTTAAAACCGGCTTCTGCAGCGGCCTTGGCCACGGGGAAATGCATGTGGTTCGGCGTGGTGATCGAAACGAAATCGACCTTGTCGGGCCGTTTTGCCTCAGCTTGCAGCATCTCTTGAAACGAACCATACGCACGATCTGGTGCAATATCATAATCGGCTGCCCCTGCCTTCGCTTTCACCGGATCACTCGACAAGGCCCCTGCCGTGACCACCGCGCGATTATCTAAACAAGCAGCAATCGAGTGGACCTTACCGATGAAGGAACCGGGTCCGCCTCCGACTAGGGCCATCCGTAATTTGCGATTTAGTGAACCATTCACTCCCATGACCAAAACTCCTAAAGGAACAAAGGTTTTGGGATTATAGTGATTTCCCTAGAGAGGATAAAAGAGAGGCTCAAAGAAATAAGATGGCTGGTCTGCTGGGGGGATTTGGTGATTGAGTGATATTGTGATCGCTGATCGAGAAATCGTGAGATTCTATCTGGCGTTGATGGCACTGGGTCCACCAATCACTTCTTTGTATTCGAGTTTTGGAACAAATAAATCGATGTTTACAGGTTTATCGGTAATCGCTACCCCTTCGTTGGAGGCACGATCACGGCAACGGACCCGAATATAAAATTCATGTCCTTCACCCGTGGGTGGGGTCCACGTCATTTGACCGGTATTATCGACCCAATCATTCGTAATCGGTTTCCAAACCCCATCTTTCTTCGGAGAGAATTCGATCATGATGGGGACCGGTGCCAGATATTTATCGTTCACAGTGTAACGAATATCAACGGCCACCGTTCGATCCCCCGTTTGGCTCACCCGTGTATTAGTAATCGAAACCGAGGGGGGAGTGGTATCGACAATCACGGTAATCTCGGCAGGGTCTTTTGGCTTGGGAAAAGGGCGATTCGGGCCATTATGATTCTCGGCCACGATGATGTAGTTGTACTCTCCATCCTGTTCGACTTTCTGCTCGAACTTCAGGCTGACGAGTTTTGCCACAGTCGCACCGGCGGCCACATCTTTCGGTTTTTGGGGACCACCTTGGCTGACTTCTTTCCATTCCAACAATTGATTCGCGGCAAACAGACGTGAACCGGTAATACCCGAAGGTCCCGTCTCAACATCGTAGGTCAGGGTAATATCTTTTTTGTTCAGGTAAACCAAACGAGTATTGGGTGTAGAGGCGGGTTGCACTTTGCCCCCAGCGCTTGGAGAAAGCGGATCGCGTCCTGTGCCGACTCCTGTGATTTCTTTCGATCCTCCCGAACCGTTGGGAGTAATCCATACGGGTTCGGATGACGACTCGTTACCAGCCCGATCTCGGGCGACGACTTTGACTTGAAGCCGATCACTCGGTTCCAATCGCCAATGTTGTTTGCCCCGAGCGGGATACTCGGATCGATCGGGAAATTCCTTGAAGCTCGCTTCGTTGGCCCAGCGATACATTAATCGCACCGGTCGAGCGCCCAAATTGGCGTCGGTCACTTCCCATTCAATACCCGGCGCCCCGTCGTTGGCGGTAGAAGAACGGACATATGAGATAACCGGCTTGGTGGTATCCACCACAATCCGATGTTGTTCGACTAAATCTCGGGTTGATGCAGGGTCGCTCCCTCCGTTACGAAATTTCACCATCGTGGCAAAGCTATAAACCCCATCCTGTCGGCTATCGAAAATGATGGCTCTTTCATCGCCTGGAATCAGTTTCTTATAAAGTTCCCAGCCGCCTCGGTCGCTAGCATAATAAATCCAAATTTCAGAAACGGCCGGCCCTGAATCACTCAGAGAAACAGGAATTCGGATGCGTGTACTATTGGAGTAACGGGTCTCGGCTTGCGAAATCCCTGCTATCGTCAGGATAAAACAGAGTCCTAGCGCTGAGCGCATAACCTTCTCCCCAATGATTGGAAAAAATCCCCCATTAATATTGTGACGCAACCCGCGCGAGGATGTTTGCACAATGTGGGCTATATCATTGTCGCGATCCTGCGTCGAGACGAGACAAGTCGGGAATTCGATAAAGTCGGAATTTTATCGGCTCAATCCTTCTTGAAACTTGAGTAATAGGGGCATTTTGCACAAACTAGAAGAACAACGCCTTTGGTATTAACCACATACTTTGTGAAATAGCCACAAAATACGGTGAATGGAATAAAATCGAAGGTTTCTAGAAAATCGAAGCCAAGGCTTTTGAGGTTTATAGTTCTTTTGACTTTTTGGCTATAAGGGCCTTTAAAAAGATTGAACCTAAAAAGGGCACTTATTTACCGAGCAATCCGCGCAACACATACGGGAGGATGCCTCCGTGTTGATAGTAGAGAACTTCTTGCGGGGTATCCACTCGCAGGATGGCATCGAAGGTTTTGGAACCGGCACGCACCTGAATATGAACTTTTCCGGAACCCACTTTTCCAAGAGCTTCGTTAATCCCTTGAATCTCGAAAACTTCCTCGCCTGTTAAGCCAAGGGTCTGGGCATTCTGATCGGGAAGAAACTGGAGCGGAAGA
>JAOAAA010000010.1:0-26143 GCA_026419115.1 Gemmataceae bacterium | reverse complement strand
GCGATGGATTCGTTCATAACTTTCTGCGATAACGGCCTTGACCCCGAGAAGCCGCATTCCTTTCGCTGCTCAATCTCGTAAGGAACCCGAACCATATTCCTTGCCGGCGAGAATCACCAAGGGGATGCCCCCTTTCTGATACTCCATGGCTGCGTCATAGATCGACATTTCTTGATTCGTCGGCAAAAATCGGGTCACGCCACCTTCAACGCCCGGAACCAAAAGGTTCTTCAATCGCACGTTGGCAAAGGTGCCACGCATCATGACCTCGTGATGGCCTCGACGGGCACCGTATTGATTGAAATCCTTCACCTCGACATGATTGGCCAACAAGTACTTCCCTGCAGGGCTATCCTTCTTGATGTTCCCAGCCGGCGAAATATGGTCGGTGGTGATACTATCCCCCAACAAAGCGAGTACCCGTGCCCCTTTAATATCGCTTACTGGATCAGGCGATTTTTTCATCCCTGTAAAGTAAGGGGGATTGGCAATGTAAGTGGATTTCGGTTCCCACTTGTAACGATCGCCTTGGGGAACCTTGAGGTTCTTCCAATTTTCGTCGCCTTCAAACACACTGGCATAAATCCGACGATATTGCTCGGTCGTGATGTGCTTGTTCACCACGGCAGCAACTTCTTCTTGGGAAGGCCAAATATCCTTGAGGTAAACCGGTTTGCCCGTTGAGTCGGTCCCAAGCGGTTCCGTATCCCAATCAATATCAATTTTTCCTGCCAACGCATAAGCGACCACCAAAGGAGGACTAGCCAAATAATTGGCGCGAACATCGGCATGAACGCGGCCTTCAAAGTTTCGATTGCCACTGAGTACCGAAGACACCACCAATGAATTCGAGTGGATTTCATTACTCACGGAATCGGGCAAGGGGCCACTATTCCCGATACAGGTTGTACAACCATAACCGACGACATGGAAACGAAGTTTCTCTAATTCGCCCAACAGGTTCGATTCTTTGAGATAATCCGTAACGGCCTTCGAGCCGGGTGCCAAAGAAGTTTTCACCCAAGGTTTCGTGGTCAATCCCAAGGCATTGGCTTTTTTCGCAACCAAACCGGCGGCCACCATCACATAGGGGTTCGAGGTATTGGTGCAACTGGTGATGGCTGCGATCACAACCGAGCCATCGTGTAAGGTTCCCGGCGCAAGATGGACCGCCGTGGAAGGTGCATCCCCCCCGACGACGGGTAAGGCGGGCTTCTTCGCAGCCAAAGCAGCCGTTTTGAGTTTCGGGAGGGAATCGTGGAAGGATTTTTTCACCTGAGTGAGTGCAACCCGATCTTGAGGTCGCGACGGGCCTGCGAGACTCGGCTCAACGGTCGAAAGATCGAGTTCAAGGACATCGCTATACTCGGCAGCGGGTGTTTCGCGGGTGTGGAATAATCCTTGGGCTTTGCAATAGGTTTCGACCAGTTGGATCAACTCCTCGGAGCGTCCCGTCGTGCGGAGGTATCGCAAGGTCTCGGCATCGACAGGGAAAATCCCGCAGGTGGCGCCGTACTCGGGGGCCATATTGGCAATCGTTGCCCGATCGGCCAATGGTAACTCCGCCAGACCTTCGCCGAAGAACTCGACAAACTTCCCGACCACACCTTTTTTGCGTAACATTTGCGTGACGGTTAGAACCAGATCGGTCGCAGTGGCCCCTTGTTTGAGTTTTCCGGTCAGTTTGAATCCGACTACTTGCGGAATCAACATCGTCACCGGTTGCCCCAGCATCGCGGCTTCGGCTTCGATACCCCCGACACCCCAACCCAAAATGCCCAACCCGTTGACCATCGTGGGATGAGAATCGGTCCCCACTAACGTATCAGGGTAGGCCGTTCCCTTTTCATCGACGAAGACCACCCGAGCCAGATATTCGATGTTGACTTGATGCACAATCCCCGTTTCGGGCGGAACCACTTTGAAATTCCGGAACGCATTTTGTCCCCAGCGGAGGAAGGTATATCGCTCTTGATTTCGTTCGTACTCCAATTTAGTGTTATTGCTAAAAGCGTTCGGCCCACCATAATCATCGACCTGCACCGAGTGATCGATCACTAGCTCGCAAGGAATCAGGGGGTTGATTTTATTCGGATCGCCACCGAGGTTTGCAATCCCATCTCGCATGGCGGCCAAATCGACCACCGCAGGGACACCCGTGAAATCTTGGAGTAACACTCGGGCGGGACTAAAGGCAATTTCCGTATCGGGTTCGGCCTTGGCGGACCAATTCACCAGCGCTTCGATATCCCCTTTGCGAACGGAAAGACCATTCTCGTTGCGAAGAAGATTTTCCAACAGGATTTTCAAGGAGAACGGGAGTTTTTTGGCTTGCGGATAGGCTTTCTCGATCTCAGGGAGTGAGTAGATCGTGTAGTCTTTTCCCCCAGACTTTAAGGTTGTTTTCGTCCCGAAACTATTCATGGTTTCCTCGATTGCGAATTCTGTAAAAAGATATTCAACGGTTTAGCCTTATCCTTGGCAATAGATTGATAGGGTCCGATCGTTCTAGAACGCGATTTTTTCCACAACAACTCCGACGTTATTCCCAAAGAGGTGAAACATGAAACCCCTTCGTTCTTGGCCGCAACTCATTCGTTCTTGGCTGATACCCCATCAGCTCGGTTTGGCACACGATCGTTTCTGGCTTAAGCCTAATCGTTTTTGGCTTTTATTAGTGGGGGTATTTCTTTCGGTCCCCTCTTTTGGTGCAGAAGTTCGTCCTAACGTCGTCATCATTTTTGTTGATGATTTGGGTTATTCCGACTTGGGCTGCTATGGCGCGAAAGGATGGAAAACGCCCCATCTGGATCAGATGGCCCAAGAGGGTATTCGCTTTACCAACTTTTATGTTTCTCAACCCGTTTGTTCTGCCTCCCGTGCGAGTTTATTGACAGGGTGTTATGCCAATCGAGTGGGGATTAGTGGCGCCTTGGGGCCGAATAGCAAGGTCGGACTTTCAGAAAAAGAGACCACCTTGGGGAACATCTTTCAATCTCAGGGGTACAAAACTGCGATGATTGGGAAATGGCATTTAGGGGATCATGAATCCTTTTCGCCAATCAAACGGGGGTTTGATTATTATTTTGGTCTCCCCTACTCCAACGATATGTGGCCTTTCCATCCCAATACAAAATCGACCTTCCCTCCCCTGCCACTTATCGAGAATACCAAAATCATCAACAATAATGTGACCGATAAAGATCAAGCTCAATTAACGACCCAATACACAGAAAAGGCCGTGCGATTCATCAATGAGAATCACAATAAGCCCTTCTTCCTGTACTTAGCTCATACGATGCCGCATGTCCCCTTATACGTCTCGGAAAAATTCAAAGGAAAATCCGAGCAAGGTCTTTATGGGGACGTCATTCAAGAGATCGATTGGAGCGTGGGAGAAATTTTCAAAGCACTGAAGAACCACAAACTGGGCGAAAAAACCCTTGTGATTTTCACTAGTGATAATGGGCCTTGGTTATCTTACGGGAATCATGGCGGTACCAAGGAACCTCTCCGCGAGGGCAAAGGAAGTGTTTGGGAAGGAGGTATCCGAGTTCCCATGATTGCACATTATCCCAAACAAATTCCGCCCAACTCGATCCAGCACGAACCCATGATGACGATCGATCTGCTACCGACACTCGCAAAATGGATTGGTGCGGAACTCCCCAAGTTGCCGATCGATGGGCTAGATTGTCGCAGTTTGTTATTAGGTGAAAAGGACGCCCGCTCACCCCATAAAGCCTTTTGGTTTTACTACGGGAACAACGAACTTCAAGCGATCCGCATGGGCAAATGGAAATTGATTCTTCCCCATAGTTGCCGGATGATCGAAGATCGTCCCGCAGGGAAAGATGGAAAACCCAACGGGTACCGCCAAGTAAAATTAGAAAAACCAATGCTTTTCAACCTCGAAGAGGACATTGGTGAATCAAAAGACCTAAGCGAAAAACATCCTGAGGTGTTAGCAGACCTCTTGAAGGAAGCCGATCGAGCTAGAGAAGAACTGGGCGATTTGCTCACGAAGAAAACCGGAAAAGGCAACCGCCCTGCTGGAAAAGTCGAGTGAAGCTAACGGCTTCAAAGGCCTTGTTTGGCTTGCGTCGATTCAAAAAAGGCTTTGCGAGCATTCTGGACGAATTCCCTAACCTTGACGGGGTCTTTGATACCCTTTTGAGTTTCCACACCACTGGCCACATCCACCCCAACAGGCCGGACGGTGCGAATCGCATCGGCCACGTTTTCGGGAGTCAATCCCCCTGCCAAGATCATTGGCACTGGGGGATTTTTCAGCAACTCCCAAGGGGCACGATGACCACTCCCCCCCAGTTGCTCCTTCGTGTAAGAATCAATCAACACTGTGGTAAGAGGTGCCTTCAAGGTTTGAAAAATCTGTTGTAATTTAGCGATTTCGTTGAGATCGTCTGAACTCCCAACACGAACCACTGGTAACACCACAAAGGGAAAGGGTTCCTCAAGCTGCGAGTAATCCCCGTAGTATTGAAGGACTCGGATTCCGAGTTGATAGGCGATCGCACACGCCTGACGAAAGGGAATTTCTGCGAATAACCCCACGGGGGTCACAAAAGGGGGAATCTCCTGAAGTAATGTTTTGGCCGCTCTTGGTTCGACATATCGTATCGATTTCGGATAGAAATTGATCCCGATCGCATCGACACCGGCATCGACACACAAGGCCACTTCAGCAGGTGTGCGAACCCCACAAACTTTGATTTTCATACTGCCCTTTCCGGAGGAGGAGTGCCGATAATTCCCGGACCCACTAGACCCGAGGTATCCACCGTTCCATTCGTGATGCGAAATAATCCGGGTTGCCATGCTTTCCAAGGTTCATTGGCAGCGGGACAATACTGCCGAGCGTTTGCTTCGATGGCTGCCACCGTTGGAACATGGGCCGCTAAACCGGCTGAATGGATGAGCGAAGCGCCCGGACAGGTTAAATCCTGCACACACAAAAACATCTTCTTGATCTGAGCCGCCGCTGCCAATAGTAAACTTTGGGTTTGACCTTTGCACGCTTTCAGGGCCGCTCCGGTGTAGCCCATCTCCTGAGCGATCTCCAACGATTCTAAATCCAGCAACGACTCATCGATCACCACAGGCACCAACTGAGAAGCGCGATGCATGGTATTAGCACGATCAGCCTTGAGGTCTCGTTTGGTCGGTTGTTCGATATATTGCACACGGGAAAAAGCTCGCGGATTGGCTTCTTTCACCCGATGGAGAAATTCTAACAAATACTCGACATTGCCACAGCGTTCGTTGAAATCAAGGGAATAAAACCATGTCGAATCGGTGCCTTTTGTTTCCGTGACCACCCGATCCACCGCCAAAACACGATTGGCATCCCAATCCAAATCTTCGCCATTCAGCTTGATCTTGAGATGAGTCAACCCATTATAAACCACCCATTCCCCGAGATGCTCAGGTAAGCCGTCGCGAATCGGAGTCACGACCTCAGCGGGGGTCAACGGATCTAATGCCCCGACCAAATGATACAAAGGCAAGCGTGGTACAGGAGTCCGCCGAACATAATCCTCCAGATGATACCCCCGAAAGGCTTCACCCAGATAATACCCCAAATCCTTCGTTAGAAAATCTCGACCGTAGGTTTGATAGGTACTGCACTGGTGTAACTTGCCAAAGGCATCATGAAGGGCCGCATCGAAAGGACTATTCACAACGAGTAAAGCCAAAGGGGGCATCGGATCAATGAGATTTTGCTCTTGGGTGATTTTCGTAGCGAAACCAATCGCTTCCTTCTCAAGGTGATGCCCTAGATCGATGGGATGCCCTTCTCCGGTATATTCGGAATATCGCTTGGCAATCAATTCGGCCGCACGCTTCATCGACATCAACGTTTGTGCATACGTTAATCGACGCGAAGGATACGACCAAACGTTTCCCAAAGGCATCGAACCGATTCCCGTTGAACGACGACCAGAACCATCCTCCACATCGATTTGCACATTCAACAAAGTGACCCGATCCAGAGCCATTCCCCCAAATTTAATAGGTGTGCGGTATAAATAATCTTCGTAAGAATAACGAACTTCACGGATACGCATATTGCTAGAGGACATAGCTTTTTCTCGGTTCCCACGTCTACTGTCGAACGATCTCTTTGTTTCTGTGTCGAGCGATCTGTTTGAATGCTTTTTTTTCTCTTATTACTACACTTACTTCTTATCAAATACCTTCGACTTAACTTCCATACCTTTATGAATCGAAAGATACCCGCGTAACAAATAGCCTCCATTTTTCAGATGGTCCTCAGTAGCGGGTCCATTGGAATGATTCCCATTGAGATGGATACCATCCTCACTAAGATAGGCTTTCTCGAAATCGTCACCCACACGGGCTTTCATTTCCGCATAAAGATCAATTAAGGGAATCTGTTTTTTCTTCGCCAATTCCCTAAGGGCTTTGTTATATTCTTCGACTTGTTTGGTTTTCCCTTGTATTGGGGGTAAAGTGGAAAGAATCACAACCGTCCCTTGGGCCAGAATGGTATCGATTGCCTTCTCGACATCTAGAACATATTGGGCCGTCTCGCGACCACGAAGCAGGTCGTTCGTGCCTAACATATAAACGATCATTTGAGGCTGATATTTCTGGAGAATCTCTTTCAAGCGAGGCAATCCCTTAGCTCCTGAAAGTAACTCATCGGCCCGTAGGCCACTTGCGGCCGTTTCACTCCGATTCCCACTCGGGGCATCGACCGATGCGAGATAATAGCCGTCGCTATCGTTCTTTTTGCCAGCATGGGACCAGTTGAGAAATTTCTTCACTTCGTCGGAATGGTCTTTGCCACCTCGGGCCCAAGCGGTGTAGGGATTAGCATAAGTGAGCGAATCCCCTAGATGGAGATAAACGCCGGTTTTGCCTTTGAATTGGCTGGCCACTTTTTTCATGGCAGCAGGGTAATCGTAATCTTCTCGCACCAGCAGATTTTTTTTTTCGAGAGAATCCTGACTGAATAACAAAGCCGGTGTCAGAATAATAAGAAAGAAAGGTAGCGATTTCATAAAGTCACGCATTCGGTTGAAAAACGATCAGCAGGCGAGATTCTAAGGACCAAGGGCTAGGGAAGTCATCCTCGCACCCTGATTGAATTATCGTTGAAGGAAGATACGGGAAGGGCCAGAGTCAGAAGCGCATTACTTTTGCGCTTGGTCGATATTCATGTGGCAATTCTTATATTTCTTGCCACTGCCGCAATGGCAGGGGTCGTTTCGACCAATTTTTAAGCCCTGTTTCCGAATGGGTTCGGCTCGGACCGCTTCGGTCGAATTCGTGCTGAGTTGTTGGTTGTTCGTGGCGGCCGCTTGATTTTGCTGAGCGGCTAGACGTGCGGCTTCGGCTAGCCCCAAAGCCCGTTCTTGACTGGCGCGGGCACCGGCCCAAAGCACATCCTGCATGACCTCTTCGGGGGCCTCTTCCATACGGAAGACCGTATCGGTCACTCGGTCAGCAATACTTTCCCACATTTCGGCAAACCGTTTCATCCCCTCTTTCTTGTACACGATCTTGGGATCTTCTTGAGCAAAGCTCCGCAGGCTGACGGCGCTCCGCAGGTGATCCATCACCAACAAATGGTTTTTCCAGCTCACATCGATGATTTCGAGCAATAAACCCCGTTCCATCCGATGCATTTCGGGCCGATAACGATCGTCGTAGGCATTCCAAAGGATGTTTTTGATGCGGTTTGCATCCTGCCCGACTAACAAATCAGGGGAGAGAGCCGTTTTTGCTTGACTGTTAAACCAATCCACGAGTTCACGGGCATCATCTAGCTCTGCCCGTGATGTCCCCGAAAGGGCTTGTTCGACTTTTTCGGAAATCAGTTCATAATCGAGTTCCTGATGTTCCCTGCGGGAAATATCCATCAAGGTTTCTCGAATCAGATTTCGAGATTCGGTAAGGAAAAAGTCCTTGCCAAGGGTTTCCACCGCCTGAGGATATCGATTCATTGCCCAGATGAATAAACCTTCCCGATTATATTTCTGGGCCACGGCACCGGGGCCAGAAGCCCGTTCTGCCATGAAGGTTGTCATAGCCACTTGAACGGGAAATTCCTGATCCTTGCGATGGTAGGCTTCTCGAACTTTTCGAGAGAGGATTTCTCGGACTTTTTCGAATGGGGTATCGGGTTGAATTTCCGAGCTACTGATCTCGATTCGGAATTTATTCGAGGCCCAATCGCATAACGATAAAACTCCCCATTCAGGTTCGAGATACCGGCGGCCCTCGGAGAGATCGATCTGCTCGACATAACGGGTGGCTTCGCGAAGCAGAAACTCGGCAAGGTCATCGCGACCGATTCGTTTGAGTTCTCGCTCGTTTAATTTCAGAGCGTATCGAGTGTTAACGATCCGAGCCATTTCCGCCCACGACCAATTCTCGGGGTCTTCATCTAGTGAGAGATTTTCGTCGATCCCTTCTTGAATGACTGTCGGGATAAAGCGAATGGCTTTTTCCTTGGCGGTGGCAGCAGCATCGGGATACGATAAGTTCCGAAATTCACCTTCTTCAAAATCAATCCCCAAGCGATTCGAGGCAAAATCGGCAAACGATTCGGAACCATAATGGGGATTCAGATACCGTTCGACCGCTTGAGCGATTTGCTCTTCAATCATTTGGAGGATCATGGCACGGGGATTGGCATCGTTGAGAATCTCTTGGCGTTTGCCGTAGACCCCTTTGCGTTGGACGTCCATGACCTCATCGTATTCGAGGAGGTTTTTTCGAATCTCGAAGTTCGATTCTTCCACCTTCTTTTGGGCGGCTTCAATCCGTTTGGTAACAAGGCGAGATTCGATCGCTTCTCCCTCTTTCATGCCAAGGCGGGTCAAAACGGCCGAGACCCATTCCCCTGCAAACAGACGCATGAGGTGATCTTGCAGAGAGAGATAAAATCGACTGGAACCGGGGTCACCTTGGCGGCCCGCCCGTCCACGCAGCTGGTTATCGATCCGACGCGATTCGTGCCGTTCGGTCCCGATAATGTGTAGCCCGCCCAAAGCGGCAATCTCCCGACCGGCCTCTTTGGTTTTTTCGCGGGCTTCAATCGCATCGACGGTTTGTTTCCAAATATCGTCGGGGACATCTAGCCTTGTGGGATAAGAGTTTTTGAGTTGATTCCACGCCATATATTCGGGGTTCCCCCCGAGAATAATATCGGTCCCCCGACCGGCCATATTCGTGGCAATCGTCACGGCGCCGCGACGACCCGCTTGAGCCACGATTTCGGATTCGCGGGCCACGTTTTCGGGCTTGGCATTCAATAATTCGTGTTTGATGCCCTTTTTTTTGAGCATTTGCGACAGATGCTCGGATTTGGCCACATCAGTGGTCCCGATCAGGATCGGGCGGCCGGTGGCATGGACTTCCATAATGTCCTTTAAAACAGCATCGTATTTTTCGCGTTCGGTTCGGTAAACCAAATCGGGATAATTGATCCGTTGGGTAACTTTATTGGTCGGTATGGCAATCACATCCAACTTATAAACTTTCCAGAACTCGTTCGCTTCGGTCATGGCGGTACCGGTCATCCCGCTGAGCTTCTTGTACAGTTTGAAGAAGTTCTGCAAGGTGATGGTCGCCATCGTCTGATTTTCTTGCTTGATTTTGACTCCGTCTCGTTTATGTTTGGCTTCGACTGCCTGATGTAAACCATCGGACCATTGGCGACCAAACATCGCTCGACCGGTAAATTCATCGATGATGATGATCTTCCGTTCGCCCTCGTGCATGGCGATCATGTAGTTTCGATCGAGATGGTAAAGGTGATGGGCTTTCAGGGCGTTATCAATCAAGTGGGGCCATTCCATATTCCCTGCGGTGTAGAAGCTATCGACCCCAGCGAGTCGTTCCGCTTCACGCACTCCCCGATCGGTCAGGTGTACGGTGCGATCCTTCTCTTTGACTTCAAAATAGACCCCCATTTCTCGTTTCTTTTCGCCCGGTTTTAGGGGAGCATCGATCGGGGTTCCGGCCGCAGCGAGTTCAGCGCGAGCCTTGTTTTCCATTTCGGTTAAGGCACGGGCGACCCGATCGGCTTCTTCGTAAAGGCGAACATCGGAAAAGGCGGGACCGGAAATAATCAAAGGCGTTCTGGCTTCATCGATCAGGATGTTATCGACCTCATCGATAATCGCATAATTCAGTTTTCTTTGCACCTGACGGTAGTATGGGTTATAGCGTGTATCATCCCAACGGGCCGGTTTCATGTTATCTCGGAGATAATCGAAGCCGAACTCGCTGTTGGTGCCGTAAGTAATGTCACATTCATAGGCACGGCGACGAGCGTCGGGGTCTTGATCCGATTGAATGTACCCTGCGGTGATCCCAAGCATTTGATAAATGGGTAACATCCATTCGCAATCCCGACGAGCGAGGTAGTCGTTGACGGTGACGACGTGAACCCCTTCCGAGGTTAAGGCATTTAGATAGGCGGCTAAAGTGGCCACGAGGGTTTTCCCCTCCCCCGTCATCATCTCGGCAATACAACCGCGATGGAGAAAAATCCCCCCGATGATTTGAACATCGTAGTGACGCATGTTCTTGGCCCGTTTACCTGCTTCACGACAGGCAGCAAACGCTTCGGGAAGCAGATCGTCCAAGGTAGCACCGTCAGCGAGTCTTTTGCGAAACTGGGCGGTTTGTTCTTTCAACTCAGAGGCGGTGAGGGAGGCCATTTTGGGTTCGAGATCGTTAATTCTTGCGATCAACGAACCGGGAATAATCGTGTGAGGTTTGGCGGGATCGCGAGAGGGAATAAATCCCACCCCTTTGATGGCTCGTTCGTTGCTCGAACCCACGACCCGAGTTAACAAACGGGCAAAACCATCCGAGAAAGCAGACCATTTCTCGCCGATTTTTTCAAAAAACGATTGCTCAATTGTGGTGGTTTCCGTCGCCATAGTTCCTCTCAGGGTCTCCCAACCGTTGCCTCGTGCCGAATCGGTACAATCCGTCCAAATAGGCAGTCTAAGAGCGAAACAAAGGTTGGTCAATATCGATCTTTCGATCTTCATAGGACTCAAAAAGGTGATAATCTCGCTTAAACCCATATAGAACGATGGGGTTGCTCTGTCCCCTCCTTGAAAATCCCTTGGTGAAACCCTTGCCCTTGCCGGTTCTGGTGCCCAAGTGCCAAACTCGGGTGAACAAAGGGGATATTGCCGCTGGGGGGAATTTATCCCACATGAAACCCCTACGGGGTCATACTCCGATCAACTCAAGGGAGGAACTCGAAGGAAATAGCTAAGAGAACGACTCGATAAATCATTTCAGGAAGGGCTCGGGTTTCTTGAATCTCGAAATTGCTCAAGAAACCCGAGTCAGGTTTCTCAGAACTCGACAAATGTTCTGGTCTGAGTGTCGTTTCTGGGAACAATTCAACTATAAATATGGTATGTGGCCAAACGCAGAAAAGACCGAACGACTGCTCAGCGATGCCCGAGGAGGCAATGCCGAAGCTGTTGAACGATTACTTGCCGAGTTCCGAGAACCACTCCGAAAGGTGGTGGACCTGCGCTTGGACCCTGCCTTGGCACGGCGCGTTGATGCTAGTGACATTGTGCAAGATGTCCTGTTAGAAGCCAATTTACGCTTGATCGATTATCTTCGGTCTCCGAATATGCCGTTTCATTTATGGCTCAGGCATTTGGCACAGGATCGGATTATTGACACACATCGGCGGCATCGTCAAGCACAACGTCGGAGTGTGGATCGAGAGCAAGCCATTCAGGGGCCGACTTGGGACGATGAATCGAGCGTACAGTTGATTTCCCAACTGATCGACACCGAGCATACACCGGCCTCGGCGGCGATCCATCAAGAATTAGAACGGAAACTCAGCCAAGCTCTTCGGGAAATTCCCGAGGCCGATCGAGAAATTATCCTGATGCGTCATCAGGAACAACTCTCGAATCAGGATGTGGCTGCGGCTCTAGGGCTTTCGGAAGCGGCTGCTTCTATGCGTTACCTCAGAGCGTTACGAAAACTTCGTAGCGTGTTACTTCCCGAATCAAAAACCGAGGGAAGTTCAGAAGCCTAAGCCGATTACATTCCATCAAAGAAAGTGAGCCAACTACATTCCATCAAAGAAAGAATGATGAGGAGACAGTGATCCCGTGGCGGTGTTTTCGGCGACAACAAATGATGACGAACTTCTCGCCCAGATTTTGACGGAGTTCACCGAATCGCAGAAGAGAGGAGAAACCCCAGACCTTGAGGGGATCTGCCAAAAATACCCCAATTTGGCTACGGAACTTCGCGGATTGTGGGCTACGGCTCAATTTGCCTCGGTATTCACTAAACCAAGCTCTAGCACATTGGCCCAGAATTCGGAGATGACGACTCCCCCCCCCTCGACAAAACCCCTTCCGGAAATTCCCGACTACGAAATCATTCGCGAATTGGGTCGAGGTGGGATGGGGGTTGTATATCTGGCTCGGCAGAAAAGTTTGAATCGAGAAGTTTCCCTGAAAATTATGCGGGATTCTCGCTTGGGAAGCGAATCGGACCGCGCCCGATTTCGGGCCGAAGCTGCGAGTGCGGCCCGCCTCAAGCATCCTTACATCGTCACCATGTACGAAGTTGGTGAATGGCAAGGGTTACCTTATTTGGTGATGGAGTATGTACCGGGGGGGACTTTAGCCAATCGATTGGGGGGCAAACCCCTTCTTCCCCGCGAGGCCGCCCAGCTAGTGGCTCAAATTGCCCGAGGGGTGCAACATGCTCACGATCTGGGGGTATTACACCGCGATCTCAAACCCTCTAACATTCTGATGGAAGGTTTAGCGACCCCCAAAATTTCGGATTTTGGGCTAGCAAAACGTCTGACTCTAACTCCCGAAAGTATCCCCGAAGCCCGAACCCTTTCCGGAGCAATCGTCGGGACGCCGGGCTATCTTCCCCCAGAGCATGCGACGGGGGCCAAAGAATCTGGCCCCGCTTCAGATGTGTATGGACTCGGTGCCATCCTTTATGAATGTTTAACAGGTCACCCCCCTTTTCGGGCGGATAATCCGGTGGAAACCTTGTTGTTGGTGCTAGAGCAAGAACCGACCCCCCCCCGAGTGTTGGCTCCGGGCGTCGATCGAGATTTAGAGAATATCTGCCTAAAATGTCTGCAGAAGAATCCGAAGCTCCGGTACCGTGATGCAGGGAGTTTAGCCGATGACCTTGAAGCCTATTTGGCAGGTGAACAAATTTCGAGTGCCCAAAGCGGATTAACGTATTTTATTTCCCGCATGCTTCGAGAAACTCACCATGCCAGCGTTTTAGAGAACTGGGGCTTATTGTGGATTTGGCATTCGTTGGCCACCTTCGTTTTGTGTTTTTTCACACAGATATTGGAATGGCAAGGGGAACAAAGCCATTTGACCTACCTCGCATTATGGGGAGTCGGTTTGGTCACTTGGGGGACGATCCTTTGGCAATTAAGGCGGCGGGCAAGCCCTGTGTTATTTGTTGAACGGCAGATCGCCCATGCTTGGGCCGCAGGAATTGCTGCTAGTATCATTATGTTCGTGATCGAAGTTCTTTCGGGGTTGGATGCCCTGACCTTGTCACCGGCCACCGCAGTGGCAGCAGGTATGATCTTTCTTTTCAAAGCGGGTATCCTTTCGGGTCAATTTTATCTCGCTGCCTTTGGGATGTTCCTGACCGCGATTCTGATGACCCTTTTCAAGGACATCCGCATTTTACTTTTTGGAACGACCTCGGCCTTGTGTTTCTTCATTCCCGGCTTAAAGTATTATCGCATTCGCAAGCGATCTTATCGACAAAAGGAGATCGGCTCAACATGATCCCAGCCACGCTATCAAATCTGATTCGGAACGTAGCGGATGCTCCCACGGTCCCCTGCCCTTGTGGCTTTTCAACCAGAATAGTCACGGCCTTGGATGGATTAGGGGCCAGCTTTCACATCACCGAGATTCGCGATTCCGTTAAGCATTATCATGCTCATACCAATGAGATTTACTATATCCTTGAAGGATCGGGCCTGATCGAATTGGATCAGGAAACCCATCGCATCCAAGCGGGACAGGTCATTACCATTCCGGCTGGTGTTCGACACCGGCTGAAAGCGGATGAGGTGGTGAAAACGATTGTGATAGCGATTCCCGCATTTGATCCGACCGATGAACATTTTGATGACAACTAACGCAGATCGGATCAGGCCTTCTGAGTTACATTCTGACGAACATTTCAATGACAATTAGCGCAGATCGTAACAGGCCATTTGGGCTTCGTTACGGACATAGATTTTGCCATCGGCAAATGCAGGATAATTCCACGATTTCACTCCGCCTTTGCCGGTGGGTTTTGGGCCTTCGGTCAGGGCATCGATTCGGCCTAACTCCGTAAGTTTGTCTGGTGTGGCTTCGAGAAGGATTAACTCGCCAAATTCACTCAAAACGAGAATGCGATCCCCACAGAGCAAGACCTGACCATGACCATAGGCAGCCCCTTTGTTCTGTTCGCGTTTGTCCTTCCATTCCGACTCACCGGTTTGAACATTAACACATTCCATCCAGCCATCGGACAGGCCGTAAATATAGTCGCCCCTTCTCACCGGCGAACTAAATTTACTGAGCAAAACGCGATTTTCACGCCACAGCTCTCTATGGGTCCATTGCTCATTTTTCTTAGAGATTTGAACTACGGCAGAACCGGTCCCGTAACCAGAGCTAATAAAAAAGCAATCGTCCCCTAAAGGAATGGGTTGAGCTACGTTGATGTCGTAATTCGTTCGCCAAGGTTTTCGCCAGAGTTCGGCCCCATTTTCCAAAGCATATCCCGCAAAACCATGACCATCGAAAATTAAAATTTGCCGAACCCCTGAAATCGTTGCCAACTGCGGCGAGCAATACCCTGTGCGATAATTCCCCGATTGCCAAACGAGTTCACCCGTCAAGCGATGATAGGCTCGGAGCGCTTTGCCTTTGCTCGATTCTTTTTGGGCGCCCGGATTGATAATGACCAAATCATCGACCACTAAGGGTGAACCGGACATGGCCCATTGAACGTTGCTATTACCTTCCAAAAGTTCTTTGGACCATTTTTCTTGCCCCGTGGCACCATCAACACAAACGAAATGGCCCGTGGCGCCGAGTGCGTAGACATGGCCCTCATGAATTGTGGGGGTCGAACGCGGACCATCGCCACCAGTCGATTCTCGGAAGGCGGCTTTCCACGAATGTTTCCATGCGATTTTGCCGGTCGCTGCTTCATAACAAACTAAGGCTTCTTGGTCACCGAGTTGTTCCAAAGTCACCAAAAACCCGTTGGCAATCGCAAAGGAGGAGTATCCACCCCCACAAGGTTGAGACCAAACCAATTTGGGCGGGTTGGTTTCCCAATTCGATTGAATCTTGGCATTGGGCACAGTAGCTAAGCGATCACCCCCTCGAAAACCGGGCCAATCATTCGGCTGGGGAGTGAGGTTCACCGGACCGGTATATTTGCCGATTTGGGCATGATGAGCGTTGACCAATTCGGTTTGATCGGAACCAAGGATGCGTGCCAGCCAAGGTCGGGGGCCAAAAATCGGGAGGAATCGTCCATCCATCGAGACGATCTGGAAAGAAGCTAAAAAAGTCCCGACAATCAATAAGGTTCCCAAAAGGACGTACAAGCGCTTGATTCCGGAGTAGCGTAAGGTCCAAACGAGCAGCAGGGAGGCCACGATCGAGAAGGTGATCATCCCCAAAAGGTTGTATTTCGAGGAATCCTCTCGCGAGTTGGGGAGGAATGCTAACGTCGTTAATATCCCTGTTCCTGTGAGAATCACTAAAAGAGGAAACCAGATGTATCTGGTTTTTCGGGTTTGGGTGGCATCGTTTGTCATAAGGCTCATTGGCACCGAATTAGAATCGTCGAAGATAACCTATTATAGGTTGTGCGAGAAATTTCTGCCCACCTTTCTCATTTCAGCATCACCTTTTTGCATTCTGCATTCCGCCTTATTCCTTCTCCATTTTCCTCCTCCATTCCCCCTTCTTACATCTTCCATTCTCCATTTTCCATTCTCCATTCTCCATTCTCCATAAACATTTCCCTTGGTTTTTGGCTCGCTGAAGTCTAACAATCGCCTAGTCAGTGAGGTGGGAAACGAGGTCGGAGGAAAGGAATGCGAAATTTGGTTGTCGTTCTGGGTGATCAATTGAATTCGGACTCTGTGGCTTTCAAAAATTGGGACCCCCAAAAAGATGCCCTCTTCATGGCCGAGGTGAAAGAAGAATCGCAACATGTTTGGTCACATAAAGCACGGATAGCGATGTTTCTTTCTGCCATGCGTGCTTTTCGCGATTCGCAAAAAGCTCAGGGGCATCAGGTCTATTACACGGAATTGGATGATCCTGAGAATCGACAGAGTTTGGGAGCGGAACTTCAACGGGCTATCGATCGCGATCCGCCTCAGAAGGTGGTGATGGTGGAAGCGGGAGATTTTCGCGTTCAACAACAGCTTCAACAGGCAACCCAAGCCAAACGAATTCCCTTGGAAGTTTTACCCGATGCGCATTTTCACTGCTCGCGACAGGAATTTGAAGAACATGCCCAATCCCGTAAACAACTTCGATTGGAGTTTTTTTATCGGGAAATGCGCCAAAAAACCGGCTACCTCATGAACTCATTGGGAAAGCCCATAGGTGACGCTTGGAATTTCGACACGAGCAATCGGAAGACCTTTGGGAAAAAAGGGCCGACTTATCTCCCGCCCCCCATACGGTTTGTACCCAATGAGACCACCCAGACTGTGTTGAAACTTGTGGAGAAAGAATTTCCCAACCATCCCGGAAAGTTAACTCATTTTGATTGGCCCGTGACCCCGCAGCAAGCCCAAAAGGCATTGGATGATTTTATTACTTATCGTTTGCCCTTGTTTGGCGATTATCAAGATGCCATGTGGACCAATCAACCTTGGTTGTACCATTCTCGGCTTTCTGCCGCGATGAATTTGAAAATCCTCGATCCAAGGCAGGTGATTCAGGCTGCCGAACAAGCCTATAAATTGGGTCACGCACCATTAGAAGCGACCGAGGGATTCATTCGGCAGATTCTCGGTTGGCGAGAATATGTCCGAGGAATTTACTGGAAATACATGCCCGACTATTTGGGCTGGAATGCCCTGAATGCCACCTTACCTCTTCCGAAATTTTACTGGACGGCAGAGACCGAGATGAATTGCCTTCGTCAGGCGATTGGACAAACACTGGAGTATGGCTACGCCCATCACATCCAACGATTGATGGTGACCGGCTTGTTCTCTTTGCTGTTCGGGGTCCACCCTGTGGCCATTCACGAGTGGTATTTAGCCGTCTATGTGGATGCCATCGAATGGGTTGAACTTCCCAACACTTTGGGAATGTCCCAATACGCCGATGGGGGAATCATGGCCTCGAAGCCCTATGTGGCTACGGGCAAATACATTCAACGGATGAGCAACTACTGCACGGGTTGCCGATACAATCCCGTTGAATCGACAGGAGAAAAAGCCTGCCCTTTTACCACCCTTTATTGGGATTTTCTTGCCCGTCATCAGGTTCGAGTGAAGAAGAATCCTCGCATGACTATGCAAATGAAAAACCTCGCTCGACTTGGAACCACTCAACTTAAGGAGATTCAAAAAAAGGCCAATCAACTTCGAGAAACCTTGGCGTCCACTTAGACTTTCAGTCCGTCCACCTGCGAAGATGGTTGTGACTTCCACCTAGGCCGTGAGCAACACCCCTGCGATGGCAGCATTCAAAAGCGTCGCCACAAAACCGACGAACAAGGCCCGCATCCCCAAACGTGCTAGATCGCTTCGGCGCTCGGGCGCCATCGCTCCGATCCCCCCTAGCTGAATCCCAACCGAAGCAAAATTCGCAAAACCCGTTAGAGCAAATGCTGCCAGAACATACGATCGAGGAGACATAGGATTTTCGACCTGACCGGCCATTTGCAATTCTCGAAATCGTTTCATATCGAGATAGGCAACGTGTTCGTTCATGGCTAATTTTGTACCTAAAAGTTTGCCGACCTGATCGGTATCAGAAGGTTCCACCCCCATGAGAAAAGCGGCAGGAGCAAAACACCACCCAAAAATCTTTCGTAAGGAGAGATCGTCCGGAATTCGCTCTGCCCAAGATGCGGTGATTTCTAGACGTTCTAGGGCAGGCTTGATTTGACCGAGCATGGTATCAAACAAGGCCACAAACGCAATAAACACAATGAGCATGGCAGCCACGTTTAAGGCCAATCTCAACCCATCGGCCGTACCCGCCGTGGCGGCATCCACAGCATTCGCATAGGGGGATTTTTGCATCTGCATTTTCGTGTCGCCGGCTGTTTCAGGCACAGAAGTTTCCGGCAACAGAAGTTTGGCTAAATAAAGGCTACAAGGACAGGCCATCACACACGTTGTTAGTACCGCAACAGGGTCAGCCCCATAGCCGATGTACACAACCATCATTCCCCCCGAGATATGAGCCATCCCACTCACCATGAGAGCAAATAATTCCGAATTGGTCATTTTGGGTACATACGGCTTGACAATTAAGGGAGCTTCGGTTTGCCCCATGAACACGTTGGCCGAGACGGAAAGAGTTTCGGCACCACTGGTTCGCATAAAGAATCGCATAACGTAGGCCAAGGCTTTCACGAACAATTGCAAAATGCCAAAATGATAAAGAACGGTAAACAATGCCGAGACAAACAGAATGGGTGGAAGGGCCACGAAGGCGAATTGGAATCGATAAGTATCCTCCTCGGGGAACAACCGCGACCAAGTGCCACCGAATTGGGCAGGCCGAGCATCGGAAAGATTCCCGAACACAAATTCAGCGCCCGCATTAGAACAATTGATCAACTTTTTGACCACATCGCTGGCCCCTTCAAATAAGGATCGAACGAAGGGGACTTTCAGTACCAACAAAGCCAAAACGATTTGCAGCACGATCCCCCAAAAGATCGTCCGCCAATTGACCCCACGAAGGTTTTGAGAAAACGCTGCCACCAATCCGAAAAAGAAAAACACCCCCGCAAGGGCTTGCCCTCGGGGGCCAATCACGCCTTGAAAGGAATAGGCTAATACGCCAATCGCACTTATAATGGCCAAAATTCCCACACGCCAACTCCAAGGAGTCGGTTGTGGAATCGAAATTGAATTTGGTGATGACATGCTCATTTCGCTCATGGCTTGCTGTCGAACCACTTGGCCCTAGGATTATTCGCCTCGATG
Source organism: Gemmataceae bacterium (assembly GCA_026419115.1). Lineage (GTDB taxonomy): Bacteria > Planctomycetota > Planctomycetia > Gemmatales > Gemmataceae > SKW135. The sequence continues at coordinate 6,882 of JAOAAA010000010.1, read as the reverse complement.
CTCCCAAGGCCGTTTCTTCTCTTGATAATTCTTTAATCGGGTTTTATGCACAACATGCCAAGGGCCTGTTCGGGATTTTTCCAATCCTTTTTTGGCATACTCAATCGCTTTCTCGAAATCGCCCCGAGCGGCGGCCAACAAACCCAAGGTATCCAGTTGGGTAGTCGTCAATTCTTCGGGCTTGATTAATAACAAGGCCACCTCCGCACGCATTTGGGCCGAAGCCAATCGTTCGGGTATCTCTTGATTTTCTTGGGCAATGATCAATTCTCGAACATCGTTCAATTGCTCGGAGGCAATCTCGGGATTCAAACGGATCGCCTCGGCCAAAGCTGCATCTCGTTCCTTAGGTCGATTCAATTTATGGTAACAACAACCTAAATAGAATCGCGTGGCGGCACTTTCCGGCTTTTTCTCGACGAGTTTTTTCCACCAAGGTAGGGCTTCTTCAAACCTTTGCAGTATCTGCAAAGAATAAGCTCGAAGACTAATCGCTTCCTCTTCTTTGGGGTAGTAATCGGTATATCGTTCGTATAATTGTTCCGCTTCTTGGTATCTTCCTAATTTCTCATAAACCGCGCCGAGCATCACCAACGGTTGCATATCATAGGGCGAAAGTTCAAGCGCTCGTTTCAGATGCTCCTCGGCCTTTTCATAATTTTTATCCACGCTGTAGCCATGCCCTGCATTGATGCGCGATCGAATAGCATCGGGCATGGCATCGACTGCGGTTTGCCACAATTTCCCACGGGTGGCATAATCCTCGGTCCGAAGGTAAGTCCTTAACGAAAGAGCAATCGCCAACACCCCCAAAAGCAACGGACTAAACTGCGACAATCGAACCGCTCGTAATAGCGAGGAACCCAACCATATTACCAGAAAAGCCGGTGTTAAAATCGGCAGGTACAATCGATGCTCGAAAATGGGATCGATGATAGGCATAATCGACGAGGTGGGAGCCAAGATCAGGAAAAACCAGAAACAGATGAAACCCAAAGGAGGATACAAACACAGCAGGAGTAACGACACCCCGACCAGCACCACCACAATAATTGATTCCGGAAAAGTGTCCTTCAATCGCAAAGCGATCGGCCAACTGGGCTTATAGGGAGAGGTGGTTTTATCTGAACTGAGGTTGCGATACCATTCGGAATCGAATCCATCCGGTTCTTCTTTCACTCGATCCAACACTTTGGTAGCATTTCCCCAATTCACCTGATAATCGATTGCTAATTTGTCGGGCCAAAAAATCTGCTGGATGTAAAACGGGATTACCTTCGCTTGAGAATACAGATACAACTTGGGCGTTAACCTTGTCTCGCTGAACCCAATTCCACCTTCGGCAGCTTGTGCCCGATAGGTATTAATCCCCATGATGGCTAACACTATCACCGTCATTCCGACATAGGCACCAGCACGCTGAGTAATCATCTGATAAACGGGGTTGATCAATTGATTATGCCACCAGCCCCAAAAGCCTTTTTTCTGCCCCAATTCTTGAAGAAAAATTCGATCGTAGAGAAACATCGCAACGGGGAATGTCACCATTGTTTCTTTCGAGCCAAAGCCACCTAACACAGAGATGATGCTCACCATGTGCCATAATTCCCGCCGAAACGGTGAACTGGTGTGCCCCCGTAATATGCCGTACATTGCCAATAAATAAAACAGGCCCGCCATCGATTCGCATCGTTGAATGATGTAGGTCACACTCTGCGTTTGAATCGGATGCACCATCCACAACAAAGCGGTACCAAAGGCCAAATACGGGGCACGGCCAAAAAAACGATTCTTAAACCGAGGGAGCAATAAACTCCGCCGGATCAAACCATAGATCGTCAACGCAGTACAAATATGAATGAACACATTGAAGACGCGATAGCTAATCGGATTATCCCTTGCTATCCAATGGTTCATTAAAATACTGGTGGCAACCACCACTCGATTGGCAAACGTGAGATAGAATTTTTTGGGATTTTCTAAATCTTCGTTCCCGTAAATCCAAGCCTCATCATCAAAGGTAAAAGTCTTCGTTAGACAATTAATGTAGGTCAAACAACCTATCAAGATGAGTAACGGGATCGCTTTCGGCCAACGATTCTCGGGCAGTTCTGCAGGATTCACAATAGAGGTCATTAAGATTGATACTGAGGGGGGCATCTCAGAGGTTGTAGCGATTGTTTGAAAAAAGAACACGTTTCTTCACAAGGAGGCTCATCGCATTGGCCCTCCTGCTCTTCTGGACTAAATATCTTCATTCGAGATCGATCATCATAAATGGTCACGACGTTTGGCTGGCAAGTGGCTCGTTCAAGGATTTTTCCGGTATTTTTTTGGCATCGGATTTCATAGTGAGGTACACCAAATACCCGATGAACCCCAGCGAATACATCACGGCTCGTTGCACCATCGAACCGAGAACCCCCACCGAAGAGGGCTTATCAATGAGCAGGTACAAGTACCCATAGGCGGCTTCCCCACCACCCACGCCGCCCGGAAGCGGAACCATCGCTTGAGCGGTCATTCCAACCGGCACCAAAATCATGTGTTCCCAGAAACTAGCCGGCGACAAACTCGGGAACGAGATGACCACAAAATGAAACACGGCCACCCAACCCGAATGGCTAAGGAAACTCATCAACAACGCCGCAAAAATTACCCCATATTTATCTCGGTAAATCCACCCTGCCAGCCATAATTCTTTCAACGCCCGACCTGCCAAGGGAACTCGACTCAATCGATCCGAAAGTTTTGCCGATAGGGTAGAGGGAATCAAACGCATTGATAACCAAAGCACCGAAGGAATAATCGCTGCCAGCGACGAGATCAACCAAATCGTTTGAATGGCCGGCTTTTCCGTTAAAAACGGGTCACCAACTACCCAGAAGATTCCGCCGACGATCGCCACATACCAAGCCAACGCCCATAGGCCGACCACACGATCAATCAAAATCGTGGCAACGGCGACGGTCCGTCGTGATTGTTCTTTGGAAATCGCAATGGCCTTGAGAATATCTCCCCCAACGGAAGTCGGCAAAATCGTGTTGAAGAAAAAGCCCACTAGCCCCAAGCGAATGGCATTCCAGCGGCTAAATTCCAATCCTTGTGCCCGTACTAAAAGATGCCAGCGGATAAACGTCACCATCAGGGCCAAGGCTGCCACGAGAAAAGCACAGGCCAAGGGAGGATACTCGATTTTCTGCGATAGGACATCTTTCAGACCGGGCGTCGTACGGATTTGAACGATCGCAACATACGAAGCGCCCCCCGCTACCAACGAATGAGCAGCCTGAGCTGGGGTCGGCTCACGGGTTTTTTCCTCCCAATTGAGAGAAACGACATATACGAGCAAACCAATGGCCAGCCCGTATTTCAAGAGATTCTTCCAAAGAGAGGACTTCACGCGATTAACCATCTCCGCTCAAGAATTTTGCGAACCGACCACCGGTCCTGATACTCATTGAATTAAATCGATGAAATCTTGTCCAGAAAAGTCATTGACGAAGGGGGCATTGGCTCCTAGATTATTGTTTCACAAATGGGGTCGTAGCTCAGCTGGGAGAGCGCTTGAATGGCATTCAAGAGGTCAGGGGTTCAAATCCCCTCGGCTCCATGAAATCATCCTTTAGAATCGGCATTTTTATCGTTGTTTTCATTCCAAACCCCTCTTAACTCAACATTTTTTCACCTGTTGGAATGTTTCTCTGGGAGTTGTTTCTAACATTGTCTGCGCATTTGAATTCTGAGTTCTGGATGTTTGTTGGTACGCTATGCCTTGTTCGCTTAACCAGTAGTTAGCAAATCCGTTTAGCAACAGGCGCTTAGCTCTGCCCGAAAATTCGGCCAGACGCAATCCACTATTTTTGATGTTGAAAATCACACCTTCGGCATCTTGATAAACGCTTGATTAAGAATAAAATAAGAAGTTAAAACTTTTCCACTGAATGCCCGTTATGCAAACTATTGGACTCACCTACCCTGAGTGGAATCAAGCAATTGGAAATTTCTGTTTTCAGGAAACTAATGCAGGGAAGCCAATTCGATTTTCAATTGACCCCCTTATTTTGCAAGAAGCCTCACACAATCTAAAACAAACCGAGGTATATGACACTCCCGAGGATGCCGCAACGGATTTTGTCAAAAAAGTTGTTCAGAAAATGAAAGAAAACTTAACGGATCCTTGGTGGTTTCGCATGGGAACACAGGATAAAAAACCAAATCATTTAGCCAAGTTAGCAATTCAAGTCCTCGCAGTTTTCTACATGAGCCCTAACGAAGAGGGAGAGAGCAGCTACTGGGAATCGCTCCGAAAGTTGGTTAAAGTGGTAGACCCGAAAGTAGGGTTAGGAGGCTGGGGATCTAAACGATTTTCTGAATACCAAGAAAATTGGAAGGAACTCCGCTGCTGGTGCAACGACATTTGTAAAGGAAAATATGGTGAACTTCCCAATGAAACCAATCTAAAGGGCTACAAACACGTTAAAATTCCACTTGCACACGGATTGCTTCGACAAGAGGATATTCAAAAATTACCGCAGTTCTTCAAAAAAGTGGGGTTTCGAGCTGGTTGGGATATAGATTTGAACGAGTTTCGGAAAAAAATAAATGCCCACAAAGACCAGATGGAGTATTTTCCAAGCTCTCATTGTCGTCGAGTGTTAGCCGAGTCCGAAAGGTTTGAGGGTGCTGTTCGACAAATTCTCTATGCATTCAGACAATGGGACGGTTTGAACGAAGTAGATTTGGGTAAAAAGCGACAAAATCGAGTCAGATTAGTATTACACCTTTCTGGAAACCGTCTTGAGAAGGCAGAATTAACCAATCTATCAGATAGAGATAAAACATTAGAAAAACAATTCCGAATCGAAGACGGACAAATTTGCTCCACTCATTCGTATAATCCTTACGATCCAGAGCTTGTCATAGCTAAAAAAGAAGATCGCGGTTTTACCGAAACCAACTTTTTCCGAAGGGGCGAAGAAATTGCGATTGCCTGCCCATCTACGTTGTTAAGGCAGATTGAACCGAGTCTAAAAAGTATCGCCAAAAAAGGTAAAGTTAACGAGGTCACTCCCAGTCATCCCTTTGAAAATTGGCGTATTGTCAAACTTCGTGTCAAGAAGAACCTGACAAAAAAAGAAATTAGATGTGAACAGTTAAGAGAGCGGTTTAAGAGTCCACGGACCCGCATTGAGCTTATTGGTGGACTTCGATATGAAAATAAATGGCTCGAAGGAGTCGGCCCTACAATTCGCATCAAGCGTTACAAGGTCAAAACAGTGTTGGTAGACGAAACTCCAATCGAGATTGAGAATGGGGTACTCTCACCAGAAATTTGTCCTATTCTGAATGAGGTTGGAAAACATGAAATTAGGATTGAAGGGACAAGGATAAGAAAGTCTTTTGAAGTGTACCGGCCTGAACCACAATTAATTCGGTGTGCCAATTCAGGTTGGAGTCGATCCACAATCGATCTATGGCCTTCGGAGTCAGATCGCAAAAGCAACGAAACAATTACCGGATCAAAGATCGAGGGAATTTGGCCTAGAATCACATTCGAAAATCGGGTTGTATACCCAATAGAAGTTCTTTGGAGCCGGTTGACCACGCTTCTTAGGATCGGTATTGTTTCTTTCGATAAAGAAACGAAAGAGTTAATAAGGGTAGCATCGACTCATTCCAATTTACTCATTAAGCAAATAGCAGAGTTGATCCGAATTAGATTTCGAGGCAAGGTGTAAGACATGGAAAATCGATGGTTTCTAGGTTGGGTCTTGAGCTCTCCGGATGGACTTAAAGCAGGAAGAGTTCAAGTGTTAGCATCCTTGAAAGAAAATTCATCGCGTGATTACGTTGTTGATAGACGAATTGGAGAGGACGTTGGAATTGATCTTGGAAAAACCGACAAAGTATTTTGGCCGCAACGTCCGGCAACTGACATATTACCATCTACATTAGTTAGATTTCAATGTGAGCAAACAAGCGATTATGGATCGGATGATTCTCCAGAACGAGATTGGTGGAAAATTCGTCAAATCAACAATAAATGGCAGTGTGAACGATTTGGGAATCGTGTGGTTGAGGTGGATAATTTTGATTTCTTAAATTGTGATACACCCGTCCTGACAGGCGTAAATGAAAATGAACAAATTTACCTATACGATACTTCAAATAAGCGATATCTCGGACTTTGGATTGTCGGTAAATCGATTGTAGAAGATCGAGGTAAATCAATTCGCCCTTATCCGACCCAGAAAGATTTATTTGCCTTTGAAAAAATGAAGCTGCCTCCTGGATGTGAATATGTTTTTCCAGTCAACTTTGAACGATCACCACTTCCAAGAAAGTATTTGCTTTTCAGACCAAAAGATTCACTTGGAACTCGCTACGATTGGTACACTCAAAAACAGTACGCCGATTGGTGTATTGAGAAACTGAAGGGACTGGCTCCAGTGATATTCTCTCAGATTGCAAAACTATGGCCTAAATGGAAGGAAGTTCTAAATGAGAAGTTAATTGAGCTGAGTTCAGATCAAATAATCCATCATCAATCCCGTTGGGAACGTTTAATAAGAGATTTTTCGTACTTGCAATTGGAAGCAGACAGTATCCGCCAATTAATGGCCAACGAACATTTTCAGAAAAGAATCAAAGAATATGTCCTGCTTGAACAGAAACAGGCTCCTGTAATTCCTACACAAGCAAATGAAGATTTAGTCAGCAAACTGAAAATTCAGATTTCAGAACTCCAAAAACAACTCGACAACGAGAAAAAAAGCAAGGCCGATGAGATTTCAGAGTTGAATACGAAATTAGGGCAATATTCTGAGGAAATACTACAACTCAAAAAAGAACTCAAATTAGCTCAAGAAACTTCTTCTA
>JAOAAA010000109.1 GCA_026419115.1 Gemmataceae bacterium | reverse complement strand
TAATGACAGGGTTTTATTGGATTTCTATCCTCAAAGTCTTCTTCATCTCACAACAATTTTTGGAATTCGTTCAATCCCTTCGGTCGAGAATCTCAGTTCGAGATCATGGCGACTATCCGATTTTGTTCCGATCGGTATTGGGTGGGAGGGAGGGTCTCAGAATCGGGCTTTCTCAATCTATCATAGGACTTCACTTCTCAAATGTCACAATCTTAAATGTCATAATCCATGGTACCTCTTTGAATTGAACTTTGTGTGAAAATTTCTTCACATGAGAACCTTCAAAAAGTGGCTGGGAAATAACTCGATAATCTCGATGGCTTCGATAACTCTCTTTGAGATTTCAAACTCAAGAATCTCGTAATACTTGATGTCGGAAGCAAAAAGTAAAAAGCGAAAGTGAAGAAGCGAATCGTATCAAGCCGAAGAATTTTTTTTTCAAAGGTCCCGATCTCTTTCTGGAGGCTAATTATTTTGGGGAAACTAATTTTTCGGACTACGTTTGGGGTAGGTGAGAAGACGATTCTTTATCATTAAACTGAGATACAAACTATTCGAGTGGATGCAAATCTAACCACCCATCCATCTAACGCTGACATAGGTTATGAATTTGCAACAATCGGGATTGGAACGAGTGGTGATCGTTAACTTCTTTCGGGGCGGAGGCTGCGGACTTGTGCGCCGGCTTTCCACATTTCGCTCTCGGCGATCTCGGCCAATTCTTTTTCCAATTGAGTGCGGTAGTCCGGTCGGCTATTCGCTTCCAGTGTGATTCGCGCTTCTTCTCCCGAAGCCACTGATTGATACAGTTTCTCAAAGGTCGGTTTCACCGCATCGCGGAAGCGTTTGAACCAATCCAAAGCTCCCCGTTGGGCGGTCGTTGAACAATTGGCGTACATCCAATCCATCCCTTTTTCGGCAATTAACGGGTAAAGCGATTGGGTCGCTTCTTCAACGGTTTCGTTAAAGGCTTCGCTGGGGCTGTGACCGTGTTCACGGAGGACCTCATATTGAGCTAACCATAAGCCGTAGATGGCACCCATGAGAACTCCCCGTTCTCCGGTCAGATCGCTGACCACTTCTTTTTGGAAGGTGGTTTCAAACAGGTATCCCGAACCAATCGCAATGCCCAAGGCCAAGCAACGCTCGCGGGCACGTCCGGTAGCATCTTGATGAATGGCAAAGCTACTATTAATGCCACGCCCTTCGAGGAAATGTCGGCGAACGGTGGTTCCTGAACCTTTGGGGGCCACCAAAATCACATCAACATCAGGGGGGGGGACCACTCCCGTTTGATCAGCAAAGACAATCGAAAAGCCATGCGAAAAATAAAGGGCCTTGCCCGCGGTGAGATAGTTCTTGAGTGTGGGCCAAAAGGCTTTTTGACCGGCATCGGAAAGAAGATATTGAATCACAGTACCTTGTTCGGCCGCCTCTTCCAATGGGAATAGGGTCTTTCCCGGAACGTAGCCATCCTCCATGGCCGTTTTCCATGCCGCCGAAGAGGGACGTAAGCCAATCACCACATCAAGGCCGTTGTCTCGCATGTTGAGCGATTGCCCCCGACCTTGAACCCCATAGCCCAACACAGCAATTTTTTCCCCCTTGAGAATTTCGCGGACTTTATCCAAGGGGTAATCGGAACGTTCGATGGCATATTCCACAAAATCGTTTATCCGAATCTCTTTCATCTCTACAATCTCCAAGGGAGTTAGTGAATACTCTGGGAATTTGTAGTGGGCATTTATCTTTACGTCAAGATTCTTGACGTCAAAATACTTGGGAAGACTTGAGGAATATGGAACAAGACCGAATCGATCGCATGAATGTTGTCTGGCGTCAGGTACGTCCGGACTTGGACCCCTCTCCGCTGGAATTAGTGGGTCGCATTCTCGTCTTAGCGAAGCACTTGGAAAAAAGTGTCGAAATTGCGTTGAAGAAGCACAAACTCTCGTTGGGCGCTTTCGATATTTTGGCGACCCTGCGGCGGAAGGGAACCAAAATGACCCCCGGCGAGTTGATCAAAAGTGTGATCCTCTCATCAGGGGCTATGACCAATCGGCTCGATCGTTTGGAAAACGCGGGCCTGATTAAACGTCAACAAGATACCAAGGATCGCAGGGGAGTGGTGGTGACCTTGACCCCTAAGGGGAAAAAATTGATCGATAAAGCCACGGAAACACGCTTTCAAGAGGCTGCTGAGGTGATTTCCGTTTTGAACGAAATGGATCGAAACGATTTAATCTGTTTATTACGCAAATGGCTCGTCCCACTGGAAAAGAAATCTTCCCACGAATGACCCCGACCGATCGATAGCCGCTTCTTCTTCCATCCGAAGCAATACCTGTGGTTGGCGGATCAAAGCGATTCTTATGTCGAGCGGGCCGTGAAAATAGGCAGATCGGCTCACCGTCCCGAAGCATGCTGGATCGAAAACGGAGTCGGAGATTGAGGATGAAGAAATGATCGCCAATGGAAGATAAGCGGGCCGATTTGGTAGAATAAAAGGGTGTCGAAATGCTCGATTCGGTTTCACGGGAATTTCGGATGAATTTAAGGTGAGGGGGCCTCCCGATGCTGTATCTAGCGCCGATATTGTTCCTGTTGTGCGAATGGGTTAAGCCCACAACGGGAGCGATTCCCAACTATTCTTGGTCGCGGGAGAAGCCCAACATCCCTACTAATTTTGTATGCAGTTGTTGTCGCGGGAAACTTCATCCGCAAACGGGCCGAATCCCCCTGAGTAGTTCCAATCTCACTCCGATCCAACCTCTCAAGAAGAAACGAGAAATTGAATAGAAATCGGAAGCATCACAGTTCCAAAGCATCGAGATCGTCCATCAATTTATCGAGATCATCTTTAGGAGCAGCGGGCTTATGGGCTTGTCGTTTGGGAATCCCAACGGTGGCACCGACGGCCCCACGCCCGTCGGCAACCAACTCGCGGTCGCGTTCTTCAATGGCCTGAGTGAGTGCATCTTTATCATCTCCCCCAAAGAGTTTCGACAGATCGATCTTAAAAGCACCGACGGCCCCCACGGGAGCACCGGCAATTGCAGGGGATTTATACTCGGGGAACATAATGGCTTGCTCGGGACAAACTCGACTGCAAGCGGGGCATCCCTTTTTACAATTGTCTTGAGTTTCGACAAACAAGCGATCGTACTCATCCACGCCATACACACCGAACAGGCAGAAATCGAGGCATTCGAGGCAGTTGGTACATCGGCTATAGTCAATCACCGGATACCAACGCCGGTTTGTGGGTGCCAAAAGTTTTTCCGGTGTAAAGGCCTCCATCAAGGAAGGGGCAGCCGAAGAAGGTTCCGCAAGTGTAAAGGGAGAGGCAGCCAAAGGAGCAGCGGGTTTGGCAGCGGGAAGTCCCAATTGAATGAGTGGGGCATTTTGCAATGCCCGTTGCCGATGCTTTTGCTCGTCTCTGGCCTGACATTCTGCAACAATCCGACGAATTTCTTCCAGATACGGTTCATGGGTGGGACGATCCCTAAGGTCCAGACAGTAAATATACCGGTCGGGAATCTCCCCAGCGGCACCGATACCTTTGGGTTCGGCAGGTTTTTCGGATTCGTCGGCTTCTTCCTCTTCCTGATCTGCCGGTTTGAGAAGCACTGGGCCGGAATGCCCTTTGATGCCAATCCGATCGAGTAACCAGAACACGGCGCGCGGATAATGCCACGAGAGAATCACCATGTTGCCTTTGACCCCTTCGAGAAAAATCCGTCCAGTATGGTCGGGGCCAAGATCGTAAACATTGGGGACAATCGAGAGATGCACATTCGGTTCAAAGAGTAGTGCCGCAGCTAGGGCTTCTTCAAGCCCCCGTTTGGCAGGATGTTTACCAGGGGCTTGAGAGAGGACGACCGTTAATTGACTCATATTCGTTTGACCAATAGGAAACTCATCATACGGGCAGGGAACGCGTTATCTCTGTAGAGGTATCTCTATAAAAGTATCTCTCCACGGGTATATCTTAACAGGTGGGAACTCAATGAGATATATCTTAGGAAAAACAATCGTGCCAACGAAAGGTGAAACCGTAAAACAGAGCACATGAAGGAATCTGTGTTTGCTTATCGTGTCGCAACGGCGTTAATCCTCCTCGCATTGACCAGCTTTCGGGCTGTGTATCTTCTGTTTTGGGCACCGATCGATTTAGCACCGGATGAAGCTCACTATTGGGATTGGGCCCGTCACCTCGATTGGAGCTACTACAGTAAGGGGCCTTTAGTGGCGTGGATGATCCGTGCGGGACTCGAAGTTTTCGGCCCCCTTGCCGAGGCCCTGAACGGTACGCAAATGCCGGCTGTTCGCTTTCCTGCCCTGATTTGTAGTGTTTTCACTCACGTCGGTTTATACCTGCTCACTAAGTTAGTTTTTGGGAGTGAGCGTTTGTCCTTCTTTGTGATCTTAGTTTGTGTGACCTTTCCGCCGTTCCATGCTGTTTCCCTTTTGTCAACGATCGATGCCCCCTTCTTGTGTTGTTGGACGTGGGCCTGTGTGTTTGGATATTACGGCTTTATCCGGAATCGATTTTGGGGGTATCCCTTGGCGGGGTTCTTTGTGTGTTTGGGAATTTTAGCAAAGTATACCATGGCCTTGTGGCTGTTTTCGTTGGGCTTATTTTTGCTTTTTACTCCAAGCCATCGGGCTATCTTATTTCGATCCGGATTTTGGATCACCGTTGCCATCAGTGCCCTGAGTGCAATCCCGATCTTATATTGGAACTCGCAGAACGATTGGGTTTCTTTCCGCCATGTGGCCACGCAAGCAGGGGTGCCCAATGCTGGTAAAAATCAAGGAATTCGCTGGTTGGGACCGTTGGAATATCTGGGTGGGCAGATGGGGCTTCTGATGGGGTATTGGTTTGTGGCTTGGGTGGGGGGCTTGTGGCATTTTCGCCCCCGAGCCGAAGTCGATGTCCCGTACCGCTATTTGTGGTGGTTATCCCTCCCCACGATTGTGGTGTTCGGAATCTCCTCTGTGAAAGCGTCAGGGCAACTGAATTGGCCTGTGGCGGGATACATCACGGGAATCCCCTTGGCCGTGGTTTGGATTCTCAGACAAATCGAACTTTCCACAGGAACCTACCGACGATTTGCTCAGGTGTGTTTGGGTATCTTTAGCCTCCTTGGGCTGACAGCCAGTATTTTGCTGCACGATACCAGTTTGATTTACCCAATTGTTTCGCGGTTCGTGCCCCCAGAAAGCGAAAGCAATCCCACCCCAATGCGGGCTTTTGATCCTGCCGCCCGACTGAAAGGCTGGCGCTATACCGCCGGCGAGATCGACAAACTTCGGGAAGAAATTGCCCAAAAACAAGGGGGCGTTCTACCTGAAATTGCCTGCCTCCGCTGGGATATGCCCGGTCAATTCGGGGTCTATTGCAAGGGGCATCCCCAAGTCTATTCTTTTGGAACCGTCATGGGAGGCCGACATAGCCAATACGAAATTTGGCGCCCCAATCCCACAGCAGACCCTGAACACTTTCGCGGCAAAACCTTCCTATTCGTGGGTTACGGAGGCCCGAAATTGAACGAGGTTTTCCAACGAGTAGACCCACCCATCACGATTACCTATCGTGAAAAGGGGTATGCTCTCGTAACGTGGACCGTTTGGATTTGCTACGATTTCCAAGGTTTTCCGCAAGAATGGTTAGAGAATAACAACCGAGGTTACTGAGCAAGCATTGCTCTGACCTAGATGATTCCGAGACGTAATTCGTAGAAGGATGCCGTGTCCATTCAATAGATTTATAAGGAGAAAGAAAATGTTAGTGACCACAGGGAACGATTTGCCCGGCTATCGCATTGTCGAAGTGATGGGAATTGTGCGGGGCATCGTGGTGCGGGCGCCGGGAATCAAGCAAGGATTATTGGGGGGACTCAAACAAATAGTAGGGGGCAATATCGAATCGTATGCGGAAGTGTGCGAGCAAGCCCGACGGGATGCCTATGCTCGCATGGTGACCCACGCCACACAGGAAGGGGCCGATGCGATTATTGGTATGCGCTACGATGCCACCGAATTTGCACCTTCGACCTCGGAAGTTCTCGCCTATGGCACCGCCGTTCGTATCGTTAAGGCATAGTCTCATCAATCGAGGAAACACACTTTAAAATTCAGTTATCCAAGACCGAGTCGTGAGTGAGCACTCAGGAAAACGAGATGCAGGACCCAAGATGCAATATCCAGAACTATTCGAGCGAGTCTTCGTACAACTAAAGCAATTGGGTATAGAGTATTCGGTGACCTTTGGTGCTCGGGTGTTTCCTCGACAAATTCGAGCAATCGAAAAAGAATTATCGTGTCGTTTTCCTCCAGAATTTCGCGAGTTTTATCTCACGGTTGGAAACGGGGTCATACTTTATTGGCCGGCGAATCCCGATACTGATGCCCTTGGGCCTTGGGGGGTCTTGATTATTCCTTCTCTTTCGTCTCTAATGGAAATTAATCAGCGTTGGAGAGATATCGCCTTGTACTCACCCGAAAAAGCCAACGAGTACGGATTTCCTTATACGAAAGACCCCGCCTTGGCCAAACAAACAGCTGCTCGAATGTGGCAATGGCTTCCGCTAATTGAACATCACAATGGCGATGCGATAGCGTTGGATTTAGGTGCGGTGGGTTGTCCCGTGGTGTTCGATCAACACGATTGGTTTGATGGAGGCACAGGCGATAATGGCTTTCCGTTGGCACCAAATTTCAAGGCTTTTTTATGGGGCTGGGGAAGCATCTGTTTTCAAGAACCCTTGGATTGCTACTGGCCCAGATGCTTCAAGCCTACGGGTGGGGTCGATTGGTATGGAAAATTCTTCGACCAAAAATTCTGCATTCCGAACTTGAGACAGGCCCTTGCCGAGACCTTTTGAATACGGTGATTCTGCAGATAGACTGAAAACAAATCTCCTTGAGGAGCATCTTATGCCGATCCGATTTTTGCGATCCGTTTGGATCATCGTGCTTGTTTCGATTCCCTTTACCTCGAGTTCTTTTGGTGTGGAACCGAAGCCCAAATGGGACGAGGGGGATCGGTTTGAGTTTGACGGACTCAAAGTACAACTTTCTCCTCCGCGATTGGTGGCTCGCAGCCAAGGCTTTCTTTGGTTTCCGACACTCCTTTCGTTTGGTGAGAATCATCTGGTTGCCGTCATGTCCAACTACGCAGACGAGGCCCGAGAAACCCCCACTGGTTTACTCTCTCATTCCGAGGATGGTGGACTCACTTGGTCCAACCCACAAGAGGGAAGATATAGTGAGTGCGCGGTTCGTCTCTTGAACGGCGATACCATTTTGTTGCCCTACTATCTGCGGTATCGATCCGAAGATTCGTTGGTTGGTTCCTATCAAATCCTCAAAAAAGGTCAAAAAAAATGGGAAATCATCAAAGAAGGGGTCGAAATCAGCGGTTGGCCCCGAAAGGTGGGGCTGCTCGATAACGATCTGGGTTCTCCAAAGGCAGAATGGAAATTAGGAAGTTTTGTCTTCAATGGGCAAATCGCCCTCTCAGACGATAAAAAAACACATCTTGCGACGTTATATGGTCGCTTCAAAGGCACCACTCGATATAGTCTCGTTTTGGCCGAATCGAGCGACGGCTTGAAGTGGAAAATTCGCTCGATCATTGCCGATGAAAAGTGTAAACTCAAAGGGAACGAAGGACCATGTGAATCGGCCCTTGTTCGTCTTAAAGATGGGCGATTGCTTTGTGTGTATCGTTTGGATAGTGGAGTCCCCTACGGTCAAAGTTTTAGTTCCGACGATGGAAAAACATGGAGCGAACCTCAAGCGATGGATGGCCCTTATTCTGTGCAGCCCAGCTTGGCTCAGTCTTCGCAGGGGATACTAGCTCTTTCTGGAGGTCGGCCCGGCCTGAAATTGTGGCTCAACCGGAAGGGGGATGCTCAAAAATGGGAAAGCATCGACCTAATGGCTCATCACAACAAATATGTTAAAACCGATCCGATGAAGAAAGCCCAAGCCACTTTTGATTCCAATACCTCCGCCTACACGGAAGTATTGTGGCTAGATGCCCAACATTTTCTGGTGATCTACGATCGCTTGGCCAATGGCTGGAATCCCATTCCAAAAGACTCGAAAGAAACCAACTCGGTCTGGGTCGTGCGTGGAAAAATCGAGTGAAGATTGGATTCACGCAGTGAACTGTCCCATTGCTGTGAAGATTCACCAAGCGATTTCCCAGCGAGAGAGGGAGAGGAAATCGGCCCATCAACATATGCCGATTCATTAGACCAAATTCGTTCGGCCAAATTCATTACAACGAATACGTCCTCGGCAACGGGAATCTCGATCGTTCTTCAAGAACCTAAGTAATCGGGTCAAAATGCCAAGGGTGGTTCACACTGGTGCGAGTAACATCGAAACGGTGAGCGTGAAAGACTGGTGGATTAATGGCCTCCGCCACCACTGGTATCGAGATGTTCTTGTTTGTAACCCCCTTGCATTTTGAAGTACACAATCAACAGCAGGTAGCTAACCAACATGACCACTGGGAACAAGGCCACGGTGCGGAGCGCTTCTTTCTTGGCGATCTCTTGTTGTTCGGTCACCTTGGCTTGATCGGCTTCACTGAGCTTCTTGACCTTGTCCGCATCAAGAGATTGATATTCACCAAAGACCGAAACCTTCTTGTTGGGGTCCATGACCTGAGCATGAATTGCAGCATTTTCCTTAGCGAGTTTTTGGTCGATGGCTTTATCTTGAATGTTCCCCAGCAGCGGTCCACCGAGAATCCCGACCGCCAACATACCCACCCCCGAGATGGTATTGAGTGTCATGGCCCCCCCCTTGGGGAATCGTTCCGCAACGACGCCAAGCATGGTCGGCCAGAAGAAGGTTTTCCCAAAACCATAAAGGGTAGCGGCCAACAGGATCACGAAGCCGGTGGCATAAGAGAGACTGAACAAGCCAGCAATCGCCAAGGCCGAACTCACGGCCAACAACCCCAACGGACTAATGGCGTGGACAATGGGGCCGGCGAAAAATCGCAACACCATCATAATGAACGAGGTGTAAACGAGAATCAGGCCGGGGTTCAGATTGAGCTTCTTCATTTCGGGTTCCATCAGCGAGGTGATCCAGCTGTCGGTCCCCAGTTCGGTGATGGCAAGCGGCATCATAATGCACAACAGGAAGAAGAACAAAATTCGGCCCAACGACATGGTGATGATCCCATAGACCAAGGCCAAAACCGCCACCACAACGTAGATCACAAAATCTTTTTGAGAGATCGAACCAATCACGGCCACATTAGCAACTTCTTTGTTCCAGTACGGCTCAGCCGGATTGCTATCAACGAACAACAACCCAGCCGATTGTGCCACGGTTGCCAGTTGCGAGAGAATCAAGAACAACACAACCAACGCACCCAAGAAGCCGATTTCCTTGAGCATATCTTTGTAAGAAACACCGGCGCTGACCCGTTCGTTCACAGGGAATTTGCAGGTCAACATCACGAGGCCGTAACCTAAAACGGGAATGGCCAACAGACCCACTTTCAAACGCCAGTCAGTATCGCTCCCCATGGACAAAGCCAAAATCCCCCCGAGGACCAAGCCTCCGGGCCAACCGGCATGAAGAATGTTGAGCCACTTGGTTTTTTCACGGTTGAACATCGTGGCCACAACGGGGTTAATCACCGCTTCAACCGTTCCGTTCCCCAACGCAACGATAAAGTTCCCGATATAGAGCATCCAGAAGGCCAATTTACTGGCGGACGCTTTCGCTTCAGGAGTGGTGGCAGCTTCGACGTTGGCAATCGAGGGGGTTGCGATCGTTACCACCATCGAAATGACGTGACAGAAGAAAGCAAAGACCATCGCTTTTCCGTAGCCGATCTTATCGATAATCAGCGAGAAAATCACGATCGAAATAGCAAAAGGCCACAAACCGACCCCAAAAATTTCTCCCTTTTGGGTTTCGGTTAGACCGAATTGATTTTTCCAATCGTCCATAATCATGGCACGGACAATAAAGCCGAATGCCGTTGCGATCAGGGCTGTAAAGCAGGCCCAAAACAGTTTTTTATCACCCGATCCATTCATAGGTCGATGGCTCCATGAAAAAGAGTAATTTTAGGAGGGAAGAGTCCCATCTTTTTCAAGGATGTTACGACTCTGGCCAATGGAGTCAACGTCTTAAACGAGTTTCTTCGATCTTGGCTGAAAAAAAAGCTCGGAAAGGACTTTATGACCCGATTCAAACACTTTTAATCTGGAGCCGAAACCCCGTTCCATACCAGCACGATTTCTCGCCGCGTGTAAAAGTCGTACCGCCGAGCTAATTCTTTTGTTTGAGGGGCCTTGCTCTGAAACTCGGGGAGAAACGGGGCCGGTATAAACAGATACGTTTCTTGCGGTAAGGTGAAATACTTCACGGCCTCATCGAGGTTTTCGTATCGGGCAATTTCTCTTTGCACATAGAACACGGCACTGGGATGAAGCCAACCGAGCGCCAGCACACGGCATTCCCGATCGGTGAAGTTCCGACCGGCCGCTTGGACCAAGCCTCGCGGGGCCATCGATTTTTCCAATTGCGGCACCGCCACGATTCCCAGCGAACCGGTAAACAGAATCGCTCCCAGAACCAACGACGCTATCGCTTGAGTGTTTTGTTGCTTTCGAGCGAACCAGTAGAATCCGATCCCTGCCCCGATCGGGAAAAGGCCCACCCATGCGACCGATGCGAATCCTTCAAAAGGCCGCCCCAACTTCGGAAGGGGGATAGCTCCTCCTGCCAGCAGCAAACCGACGATCACCAACACCCCAGTGAGCAGGTAACCCCCAAGCGCTGCGGGAATCACCCAATTTCCCCAAGGAGCCGGACCAGTCCGCCATCGCTCTAAACTGCGACCGGTCAGAATCGCTAAGGCCGGATACAACGGCAAAATGTAATTGGGGAGTTTGGTGGCTGCGATCGAAAAGAAGATCAAATAGGTCAAAAACCACATGATCAGAAAGCGATGATCGGCCCGAAACGATTGGTTCGCATCTTCACCCGAGCGGAAACTCGAATAAGCAACCCGAAACACCACGATCAGAAACACACTCCACGGGGTAAACAAAACAAACAGCAAACCCAGATGATAAAAGATCGGCCCTTTGTGATTTTCCTTGGGCTGATTGAAGCGTTCCAGATTTTCTTCGAGAAAAAATCGTCTCGGCCAAACGCCCCGAGTATCAGCCGCAACCAAGCCATACCAAGGTAAGGCCACCAACAAAAATACCAACAACGCCCAGAGCAATCGCCGATCCCAAAATGCCTTCAGGTTCCCATTCACGGCAAAGGTGAGTAAACCAATCAGCCCCGGAAGAGCCAAGCCAACCGGTCCTTTCGTCAACACCGCCAAGCCGCAAAAAAACGCCGAGAAACAGAACCACCACCTTTGCCCTTGACGGGAACCCAACCAGAATAGCACCAAAGCCGAGGTTGTGAAAAATAACAACGGGGGGTCCGGTGTCGCAGCATGCGAGAGTAGGGCAAATTCAATCGATGTGAGGAGGATCAACCCCGAGAGCAAACCGGTCGCTGGTGAAAAGACCTGTCGGGCCAGTTCGTAGGTCATCAACACAGTGAATAAGCCGAACAGCACTGCGGGGAATCGTGCCGACCAATCGCTCACGCCAAAGAGCCGGTACGAACTCGATTGCACCCAATACAACAAGGCGGGTTTGGCCGTCCGCAATTGGTAGTTGTAATGAGGGGTCACATAATTTTCCGCTTCGAGCATTTCGCGTGCGGCTTCGGAATTGATCCCCTCATCCACATCGGTCAACGGGAGTGCATCCAATCGCGGTAGTGTCAGCAACAGATGCACCACAATCAAAATGAGATAATGCGTAAGCCTTCCCTGAAATCGCATTGCGTGGGTTCCTTTTTTACTCGCCGCGAATGCTCGCTTTCAGATTTTTCTTCACCCGCTCTTTGACTTTGGTATGAGCTTTATCGATGTCTTTATCTGAAAGGGTGCGATCCAAGGCTTGATAGCTCAGGGCAAAGGCCAACGATTTTTTCCCTTCGGGGATTCCTTCGCCGGTATACACATCGAACAAAGTGACGGCTGTGAGAAGCTCGCCTCCCGCTTCCCGAATTTCTTTGGCAATCGCCTCATGGCTAATGTCTCGATCGACCAACACAGCAATATCGCGTTTGGCAGCGGGGAAAGGAGAAATCGGCCGGTAAGCAAAGCGATGTGGCACCAACATCGCGAGCCGTTCCCAATCGAGTTCCGCAACAAAAACCCCTTGCTCGGGTAGGCTAAAATCGCGGGCAATTCGCGGATGCAACTGACCAAAATGACCGAGAT
The DNA here is from genome assembly GCA_026419115.1 of Gemmataceae bacterium. Taxonomy (GTDB): domain Bacteria; phylum Planctomycetota; class Planctomycetia; order Gemmatales; family Gemmataceae; genus SKW135. The sequence continues at coordinate 2,616 of JAOAAA010000109.1, read as the reverse complement.
TCTGCCCTTGAACCAAAACCTTGGCCGCGCGCGCTGGATGCAACCACGAAACATCTTGAGCCAGTTGATAGGCCACTTCCTTCACATGCAACCCCCGCAGCAGATGTTCGATCACACCTTTCAGATCGTAAAAATCGGTGCCGACTGGTGGTACCCCCTGCGGATCGTCCCAAGCCTCGGCGGTGCGGCGGCCGAGCAATACCATACCAATCCGGCGGGGTTCTTCGGGTAGCCTTTCACCGGCTTTCGGTAGGAAAACCGGCCCCAATTCAAACAGGGCCACCCTCGGATAATTCGCCGAATTCAGCTTGGCTACCTCCAGCAACGAGGGGAGCAAGGTCCTTCTTAACGAAGAGCGTTCCGGACTCAGGGGATTTTTCAGCGTCACCACATCCTTGCCCACCGCAAACGCTGTTTCTCGGCTTGCATCCACCAACGAATAGGCGATGCACTCGTTCAGGGCTGCACCCACCAAAAGATTTCGCGCTTGCTCTTCGAGTTGCAAATCCCAGTTGCCCGTTTGCGGCGGTAATTCCCCCGAAAGGAGTGTGGTCGGCAGTCGATCATAACCACGAATCCGCGCTAATTCTTCGATCAGATCGGCCGCCCCCGATTGAATATCCAGACGGGACTTCGGGACTTCGACCGTCCAACCTTCCGGAACCCGTGTCAATTGGAAGGTCAACGCCGTGAGAATTCGTTCCACTTCCTCGCTTGGGATGCTCACACCCAATAGCCGAGCGATTTCCTTTTCCGGTAGCGAGACCACCTGCGTGGATTGAACTTTCGGATACGAATCTGCCATGCCGCTGAGAACTTCCCCTTGGGCATATTCGCTCAAAAGTTGGCAGGCATATCGGGCAGCAATCGGCACAGTTTCTGGGGAAATCCCCCGCGAGAAACGGGTCGATGCCTCGCTGAACAGCGTGAGGCGATGGGCCGTTTTGCGGATCGAAACCGGATCGAAATTCGCCGATTCCAAAAGGATGGTTTTCGTCTCGGCTGTGACTTCCGTTTCGGCCCCCCCCATGACCCCTGCCAATGCGATTGGTCCCACGGAATCGGCAATCACTATATCTTCAGGAATGAGTTCCCGTTCTTGACCATCAAGGGTTTTGAGCTTTTCCCCGAGTTTCGCTTGACGAACGAAAATCGACGGCGTTTGTCCCCCCGCCCGTTTCACCAAAATATCGTAATCGAAAGCGTGTAACGGCTGCCCCCAATGGAGCATCACATAGTTGGTAATATCAACCACATTCGAGATGGGCCTTTGCCCTGCATAATTGAGCCGGCGTTTCATCCAGCCGGGCGCCCCCGCCACCTGTACATTCTTGATGAGCATGGCAGAATAGCGGGCACAACGATTTGGGTCTTCGATATGAATGTTCACCTTCCCTGCAATCGATTCCGAACTGGTGCGAAGGGTCGGTTCGTTGATCTGAGCCTGACGCCCGAACAAAGCCGCCACTTCTCGAGCCAAGCCCACCATCGACAAACAACGGGCCATGTTCGGGAGAATATCGATTTCCAAAGTCGTCTCGCCGAACAATTCCACTACCGGAATCCCCACAGGGTCATTCGGTTCCAGCAGAATGATCCCTTCATGTTCATCGGTGATGCCCAATTCAAATTCGGACATGACCATCGCATCAGAGACGATCCCTCGGAGGTTCCCCGGTTTCAGTTCGGCGATTTTTTTAGGGGTAACATGACCATCGAAATAATGACATCCCGTTAAGCCCAAAACCACGATTTGACCACTTTGCCCAACGGAGATATTCGGCGCCCCTGTGACGACCGTTTTGGTTCGCCCCTGACCGTAATCGAGTTGGACCAACTTGAGCTTGTCCGCATTGGGGTGCTTCTCGATCGAGAGAATTTTGGCCGTGACGATTTTCTCAGGGTCCCAAACGGGACCGGGTTCTTCCACCTTGGTTTTGAACCCCGAAGGGATCGGCCGACCATAAAACCGAACCGAAGCGACTTCCAGACCGCCGAGCGTCAGGCGTTCTATCAGCTCAGGCAATTCGATTCCTTTGAGATCGACCATCTCGCCAAACCAAGAGATCGGCACTTTCATTTCAACAAAACCCCTGCACTAGATTCACAAAATGGAATGATAGAAACCAGAGTAGAAGTGGGTAGGCAGAAACGATTTTCGCTTCGCATCGGCTGAACACATGGGCTTTGGGGCAGGGCCGATTGCGGTCTCGGCAGCGTTTGTTTTTTCCTCATACAGACCGATTGCGATTTCTCACAAACTCACAGTGGAAGGGGAATTATTTCCAAGATTCTGGCCAAGGTTTGAGCTAAGTGAGCGAATAATTTCGTAGACTAACCTAAAACTCGGGAGAAGTGTATGCCATCCTCAGACGAACCTCGCGCCCCACTGGGGTTACCACCGGGATCGGTACGGGGTATCCTTGCCATTGTGAGTGTAATTCAACTCTGGTTGTTACTCCTACTGCCTGATGAACGCGCTATCCCCATCCCTTTGAATCTTTACTTTCTGTTGGCGTTGGTTTTGATCTTCTTCGTGGCACACGGGAAGTCGATGGAAACGAGCAAATCCAACGAACCTTCCCCCTTATGGTTGCCCCGAGGCTCTATTCGGTT
>JAOAAA010000108.1 GCA_026419115.1 Gemmataceae bacterium | reverse complement strand
CCTTTGACGTGAGCGCAGTGAATAAACTCGGGAAACTCGCGGATGAATTGCACCACCGAGACATTTTGCCATTCCATATGGGAACCATCGAGGTTGAAGCCGACAACCCCTTCGTAACCTTTTTTGCACATGAAATTGATGTAATCGGAAGCCGATTCAATATCCCCCATCGCTCGTTCCGAGGGGTGACATTCAAGATCGAAGGTCACGCCATATTGTTTGCACAGGTCCCAAACGGGTCCAAAGCGTTCGACTAACAATTCTAAACTCACCTGTCGCACATCGGGGATGGGGTGACCATCCAAAGAAGTGGGCAGGGGTGGGAACAAGAACCAGTGACTCCAACAATGGGCCGGCGAACCAACGAAACCGGGCAAACACACCTTGCGATTCTGGAGCTTACTGAGATGACCTGCCAAGCGAACGGTGGCTTTGAGGTCTTTTTCGGCTTCTTCGTGAATGAGTTTGCCCACATGTTCGGGGACGAAATAAGGATCGGTCCGAGGGGGCAGATTTCCAGCATCACGCCATGCTTTGTAGGCTTGTCGTGCTGCCGTTTGAGAACCAAGGAAGTTCAGCGTTTTGGCCGAGGGTTCATCGCCCAGAACTTGGCCTTGCAGGTGTGTGGCCACCGTGAAAATTTCCAAGTCATGAGCTTTGGCTTCATCCACAAGTTTTTTGGCCAAGGCGGCGGCCCCTTCATCGGTATCGGCTTCGCGTAACGGGAGTTCCCACGAGGCGGCCTCGTAACCATCGAAGCCCGACTTTTGCAGGAATTTGATCCACTCGGCGTGGGGCACGTTTCCGAATTGCCCGCGAACTAGGCCAATTTGGTGATACGAATGTTTTCCAAATCGATGTTGGGTGGTTTGTTTGAAGCCCATGTGAGAGGTCTCGTCGTAAGTTAGTATGTTGAATCGATTTTGTAGAGAAAACTATAGGGACGAAATGATCTACGAAAAGGATAAAATCGCTAACTTCGAGAGGAACTAGGTAACCCTTTATCGGGCAGGGAACCAAGACAAAGTGGAGATAACTTAGAAAGGGGTGGTGAATTCAAATGGTAAGTGCGTGACGTAATTAGTCTGGGAGGTTGTAATAAGCTCAGAATGCGTCCGGTGGGGATCGAACCCACGACCACAAGATTAAAAGTCTCGTGCTCTACCAGCTGAGCTACAGACGCTTTAGGTCAATTAACTGACCGCAATATATGTATAGCAATAACTCGATTTGGGGCAAATCTTGTCCCCACTTTCTGTTAAAATTATCTCGCACTCAAGTAGGACTCAGCGATCTTAGCATAGGTTCACGCTTTTATCTAAGTTCTTATCTCTTTTCAAAATCGTCACTTTGAATTCATCTAGGGAAACCATACCCTACATAACGAACGAGTCTCGGCGTCCCTTGGAACTCATTGACATGGCGACTTTTTCTTCTGCAATAGTGGGAACGGGCTTTATTGGCCCTGTTCATATAGAGGCACTTCGTAGATTGGGCCGACCGATTGCAGGGGTCTTAGGTTCCTCCCCAGAAAAGGGGCAACAACTTGCCGAAAAGCTCCGCTTACCAGGGGCTTATTCGACCTTTGACGAGCTGCTTCAGGATAAAACCGTCAGGGTGGTTCATTTGACCAGTCCGAATCGGTTCCATTACGAACAGTGCATTAAAATTCTCAATGCCGGTAAACACGTCATCTGTGAAAAACCCTTGGCCATGACCTCTGAAGAATCGGCTGATTTGGTTCGTCGTGCGGCCTTGAGTTCATTAGTAGCTGCGGTGAATTACAACGTCCGTTTTTATCCCATGTGTCTCGAAGCAAGGCGATTGTGTCAGCAACAGCAAATCGGGTCGATTTATCACATAACGGGTTCCTATTTACAAGATTGGCTCCTTTATGATTCCGATTTTAACTGGCGCGTGTTGGCCTCGGAAGGTGGCGTACTCCGAGCCGTTGCCGATATTGGGACGCACTGGATGGACCTGATCAGTTACATCACTGGACTAAAAATAGAAGCGGTCTTTGCAGATTTGCATACGGTGCATCCGGTGCGAAAATCGTTTACCGGTAGCAATGAGACCTTCTCGAATGTTCAGACGAATCGCCCCTTTCAACTCATTCCAATCGATACCGAAGATTTTGGGCATATCCTTGTCCGGTTTCAAGGAGGGGCTAAAGCCAGCTTTACGGTATCCCAAGTGAATGCGGGTCGGAAAAATCAAATTCGTTTCGAGATTGCAGGTGCCGCAGGTTCCCTTGCATGGGATAGTGAAGAGCCAAACCTATTGCGGATGGGATACCGCGATCGTCCGAATCAACTACTCATGCGGGACCCGTCCTTGTTGCCCCCCGAAGTTAGGGGTTTCACCGATTATCCCGCAGGACATAACGAAGGTTTCCCCGATACGTTTAAGCAACTCTTCAAAGCGATCTATACCGAAATCGATTCCCGCGAGGCAGGACACGCGACGCAACAGGAGGCTCCGTTTCCTTTCCCGACCTTCGAGGAGGGACATCGGGAAATTCTGTTTTGTGAGGCCGTGCTGAAAAGTCATCGGGAACAACGCTGGATCACTTTGGAATAACAAAAATAAACGCTGGGTCACTTTAGAACAGCAATAGGAGAGGATTAGGAGAGGAAATGACAAACGAAACGCCGAAGCCCCATCGCTTCACCAATGCATCCCGTTTGGGATTGACGCTCTTTTTTATCTATTCGATTTTTTATGGGGTCTTCATGGTATGGAGTGCCTTTGCCCCGATGAGCTTGGGTGAGCCATTATTCCAAGGGGTGAACACAGCCATTGTCTATGGGATGATGTTGATTGTTTCGGCGTTTGTTTTGGCATTGATCTACACATGGTTTTCGAGAAAGGAAGGAAAATCATGATCCATTTACCTTCGACCCTTGCGATTGTCGTTTTCTGTTTGTTCGTTGGTCTCACTTTGGGGCTGAGTTTCTATTTCGGTCGGCGAACCCGTTCTTCTGCCGGTTATTTTGCTGCTCATGGGAGCGTCCCTTGGTGGATCAATGGGGTGGCCTTTGCGGGCGATTATCTCTCGGCGGCTTCCTTTCTGGGAATTTGTGGGATGATTGCCTTTTTTGGCTACGACGGATTTTTATATTCGATTGGTTATCTTGCCGGCTGGGTGGTCGCGCTATTCGTAGTGGCCGAGCCATTGAAACGATTGGGGAAATATACCTTTGCCGATGCGTTGAATGCTCGGTTTCGCTCACGGGGTTTGAAATTGGTCGTGGCGATTAGCACACTGGTGGTGAGTTTATTTTATCTGATTCCACAAATGGTCGGGGCAGGGGTCTTGATTCGCCCTTTATTGGGCTTGCCACATTATGCCGGTGTTTTATTGGTCGGAGCGGTAGTGATTTTGATTGTCACCACCGCAGGGATGGTCAGCACGACCTATGTTCAGTTTCTCAAGGGGCTTTTGCTCGTTCTGTTTAGCACGGTGCTTTCGGTGTTGATTTTGGATCGGGGACTTTCCACTCAACCGAATCCCCATCAGCATCAATTCGTGACCATTGGCCCTTTCCCGATGGAGAAACGAAACCATCTGGCGGCTTCGGATTTACCATTTCCCACCGCTCAGATCATCCCTCCCCAAGGGGGTTGGATCGATAAGCCCTATGTGCGAGTGCAACTTCCCGAAGGGGTACGGACCTTTCGGATTCAGGAGCGAAATCCTCAGCAGATCATGCTGAGTGAATGCCAAACCTTAGAAATTTTCCCTACAGGGCGGCGGCTGGTGAACGGGATTCCTCAGGGAACAGGCGAAGGGGAGGGCGATCTGTTTCCGGTCGGCACCGTGAAACGCTTGCCCGAGAATCAATCCCAAACGGGTTCCCTAGGACCAATCTCATTTTTCAGCACCATTCAGGAAAGTGAAATCCTTCTTTGGGGGGAAGAGAGTTTTACAACCGAAGGAATCCGAACCACCATCTACTTCCAAAAACCGACTTCAGGTAAGGAAATCCTTACCCCCGGAAATCTGCCGGCATTTAAGGGGATTCGGAGTGAATCGCTTGGGGATAAGCTGAATTTCCTTTCGTTATTGTTGGCGTTATTCTGTGGGACCGCATCGCTTCCACATATTTTGATTCGTTATTACACGGTGCGGGATGCTGCCAGCGCGAGAAAAAGTACCGTAGTCGGAATCGGGACGATCGGCTTTTTCTATATTCTGACACTCATTATGGGATTAGGTGCCATGACCAGCGGCGCCTTAGATGTGACCGATAGCAACATGGCGGCCCCGCTGTTGGCAAGAAGTTTTGGCGAATTCATGTTTGCGGTCATCTCGGCCATTGCCTTTACTACGGTGTTGGGGACCGTTTCCGGTTTAATTGTTGCAGCCAGTGGGACGGTAGCCCATGACCTGCTCAAAGATTTTTTGAAATGGAATCTTTCGGATACGGCCCAAGTTCGGGCCGGTAAAATCACGGCCATTGGCGTGGGGGCAATGGGCATTGTTCTAGGGATTTTATTCCAAAAGATGAACGTGAACTTTCTCGTGGGTTGGGCCTTTAGTGTGGCAGCCTCGGCGAATTTGCCCGCACTCGTGATGCTTTTATTCTGGAAAAGAACGACCAAACAAGGGGTCATTGCTTCCGTGACGGTGGGGATGCTTTCGTCGTTGACGTGGATTCTTCTCAGTGCCGATACATTTAAGAATGTTTATAAGTTACCTGTTGAAAATGCGATTGTACCCTTCAGCCAACCGGGAATCGTTACAATTCCTTTGAGTTTCCTTGTCCTTGTGGTGGTTTCGTGGTTGACCCCTAACCACCGAGACAAAATTCAGGAATCCGTTTGACTGTCTTTCTCTTGGAACCGATCTCTCTTGAGAGTCTAAGTCTTTCTTATTGATCCGATCGGTTCTCGTTTCCTTTTATTTTTTCAGATAGTTGAGCGTGTAATAACCATCTGAGTGAAGTAGGGCCTCGCCTTCTTTGGATTTGATCCCTTCGAGGTGAATATCATACACGCGACCTTTGCGGAGATTGGGAACTTCGATGTGAACGGTCTGCCCATCGGCATCGAGCTTTACGGAATTGACTTTCTCGGGGCGGGTATCTTTTTCTGGACAACCGTAATTGCTGGAGTATTCGTAGGTGTAGGATCGGACGGAATAGGCTTCTATTTTCTTGGCCAATTCTGGGTCAATGAGTTTGGTGAACCGGATTTGGAAGCCATTAGGTTCGAGCTTAATATCGTACATTTCAAAGGGGACTTCCCCCGTCCAAACGAGCCGTTCCATCCCTTGCTGTTTTCCACCGACCGATCCCCAGCCGCGTGCCGTCTGACCTACGAACAGAGAACCATCCGGAGCAAAAAGAATGCGGTTCACGCCACATTGGAAGCCGCTGCGGAAGGGGAAGCAGGCTCCCTGATATTTCCCCTCGACCTTTTCTAAAGCAACCCGCATGATAATGCTCTTGGTCTGATCGCCGACGAAACATTGCCCCGCAAAGGGTCCGAATTTCCCACCGGTCGTATCCCAACGCGGTTCGGTCGCAGATTGCCCCATTCGACCATACGGGAACCAAATGCAAGGCGGGGTCAGTTCGGGGAATCCTTCCTTGCCGGTCGAGGACTTGCTTCCATCGTACATCAAGTTACTGGGGACGATGTCGTTCTTTTTCTTAGGATCATAAAACGGGGTATGTTTTAACCAAGGAAGTGAGGCCTGATGGCCGTAGAAATCTCCCTTTTGAATGTGATGCATTTTGTTGCTGGCTACCCATTCGCCTTGGTTGTCGCAATAAAACAATTCTCCCTCGGGGCTGAAGTTGATCCCATTCGGAGAACGTAAACCATACGCATAGGGTTCCATATCACCTTTAGGGGTCACCTTAACACACCACCCACGGAAGGGGGATTTCCCTTGATGCCCCCCCCCGAAGCCCACATTCAAGGTGATGAAGAAATTCCCTTCTTTATCCCGTGCAGGACCAAAGGCATATTCATGATAATCGCCGGCATTGCCCCATTTATCACAGATGGTTTGGAACACATCCGCTTTGCCGTCGCCGTTTTTGTCGATCATCTTGGTGAGTTCGGGACGCTGAATGACGTAAACCGTATTGTTATCTTCGGCATACAATCCCAAGGCCTCGTGCAAGCCCGATGCGAATTTCGACCATTTCATTTTCTCGACATCCGGATTCAGAGGATCATCGATCAACCAAACCTCTCCACGACGGGTGCAGGCCAAAAGTTTCCCATCGGGTCGGAAAGCCAATCCCCCGACCTCCAAGATACAATCGTCGGGCTGTTTGAGGGTGATGATCTTATAGAACTTCGATTCTGCCGAGCTATTCGCTGCCGAGGATTTAGGCTGAGCCGAGGGAAAATCTCGATTGAGTTGATTCTTCACAACTTGAGGGAAATCTTTGCTTAGTTCGGGATGGAGATAGACTTCAAATCCCCCTGCGATGTTGGTGACTTTAACGAGAAGCCGATTTTTACCTGGTTTGAGTTTCATTTCACAAGTATTTTGATCCGGAGCGGCCGCCCGAACGGCCTCTTCGGAAAGGATTTTCTCGCCGTTGAGCCAAATCACGATACTATCATCACTGCCCACCATGAGGGGCATGAGAATCGGTTCGCTCAACTTATTTTCGATTTCATGGGTGAGGTACATAACTGTGTGGTCGCTTTTCTTCGTGAAAGGCGCCAGATTCACGATCTTTCCAATCGGGGCTTGGGGTAATTCTTTCCAAGCTACCTTACCTTCTTTCCCCTCATAAGATTTGCTAAAATCGATTTCTTTTTCCGGTGGGTAAACTTTGGAGAAACCCTCGTTTTCTGCCGAATTATCAAATGGTCCTATAATATGCCAGCCCCCTTCGAGATTGGGGTAACCATTGGCCTTGAGAGTGGCCCGAATGGTTTCGTTCCGATTGGCTTTTTTCTGGTACTCCATCGGGGGGGCTGCCAGAACCGTCGCCCCGATGAGGGCCACAAACAGTAAGGTGAAACGAAGATACATATTTTATTTCTCCAAGTTCAACCAGAGTTGTTCAAAATGGCGGGTAAATTCGCGGAGTAAATCCCCGTCGGTGGTCGTGATCATATTTTCTTGATTATCCCGAGCGGCAGCACGGGTCCAATTATAACTTCCCGTGAGTAAGGTTTGCGTATCAAAAATGGCGTATTTGTGGTGCATGTGGGCAGGGGTGCGATCGATCCGCAGAGGAATTTGTTCCGTCTCGAATCGATCCACATCGGAACCTAAATCGCTGGCTTTTTCGTCATCGGTAATAATACGAACTTTGACTCCGCGACGATGTGCTTGGATGATGCTATCGCTGATACGATCATCGGTGATGGTAAAAACGCAAATATCGATTTGCGTGCGAGCTTGCGAGATAAGGCGGATGATCTCCCTTGGGCAGGCGTCACCCGGTGCAAAAAATGCCTTTGAAATGGGACGCCCTGAATTCGGGCCGGTCACCTGAATGGGTTCCGCCGGCCGAGACAGCACACGGATAACATCCTCAAGCCAGTCGATTACGCTGAGGGCATCTTCATTAAAGATTACCGCACGGGCAGCCTCAAAAGCGCGGCTGCGAGCCAGCGCCCGACCCGCATCGGTGGGCGATTTCGCATTCATCCAATCTAATAGAGCCTTTTTCTCGGCAGGTTGGAGCTTCCGATCCGCGATGGTTTGCATGAGAAGTTGATCGAGTTCTTTCATCGCAATTTATCTGCTCGCGTGGGGGATCGACTTTATCTTGAAGGATATTGTAGCAATTGGAGGTTCTCTTCTCGCTTTTTTACTGTTATAAAGAGAAGTACAACATCCTACCGATTCGAGGCAACATGAAACGATTGCTCATCTTCTTAAGTTTATGGTCGAGTGCTTCCTGCTGTTTTGCAGAGGATTGGCCTCAATTTCGCGGCCCCGAAGGAAACGGCCATTATAAAGGCGAAAAACTTCCTACCGCTTGGGGACAAAAAGAAAAGCCTACTTGGGTGGTCGATATTCCTGGAAAGGGGTGGTCCTCACCGGTGATTTTTGCCGGCAAAATTTACCTCACCACGGCGGTGGAAAAAGGGAAAGACCTCGATCTACAAGCAATCGCTTTGGATGCCAAAACAGGGCAAACGCTTTGGAATCTCTCGGTGAATCAATTCGAGCTGGCCAAGCTCCCGAAGATTCACAACAAGAATAGTCATGCCAGTCCCACGCCAGTCGTCACGGCGGATCGGCTCTATATTCACTTTGGACATATGGGAACCTATGCGATTGATCTGACGCAAAAATCTCCTGCCGTCATTTGGAAGAAGACCAACCTCTACTCGAAACCAGTTCACGGTAATGGCGGTTCACCGATTCTGTACAAAGATAAACTTATCTTCAGTTGCGACGGTTTAGATAAACAAGCCGTGGTTGCCTTGAATGTCAAAGATGGCTCGATCGCTTGGGAGGTTGCCCGAGGACTGAAAGCCAGTCGGCCTTTCTCGTTTTCGACTCCCCACATTCATCAAGATGCTCAAGGTGCGGTGGTCTTCTCCCCAGGTTCTGGGGTCTTCATGGCAATCAATCCCGATACCGGCAAAGAAATTTGGCGCATGACCTACCCCGAGGGGTACTCGATTATTCCGCGTCCTGTGGTGGGTCATGGAATGGTTTACTTCGGGACCAGTTACGACACGCCTGTACTCCATGCAGTGAAACTGGGAGGCTCGGGAGATGTGACTGCGAGCAATGATGTTTGGACGGCCAAAAAAGGGGTGCCGCATACTGCTTCGTTCTTGTTGGTGGGCGATGAACTTTATACCGTTTCGGATGGGGGCATTTTTACCTGCTACGATGCCAAAACCGGTAAGGTCCATTACTCCGAACGGGTGGCAGGTAACTACTCAGCATCTCCTTTATTCTGGAATGGCAAAATTTATCTCACGAACGAGACAGGAACAGGGACGCTTCTCGAAGCGGGCAAGGAATTCAAGAAACTCGATCAATTTGAGATGAAAGAAGCCACCTTGGCCAGCCCTGTTGCCGCGGATGGTGCCCTCTATATTCGGACCGACAAGAAATTGTACAAGTATCAAGCAAAATAGTTATTCAAAGGACGGGTAAACACAGCGAAGTTCTTCCCTGAATAAATTCGTTTCCGATACCCCTCATAAATGAGTTCGACCCATGACACGCGGCGAGATCGCCAATTTATATTTCGAGAGTTTACCCTATCCCCCGTACCCTGTTCAAGAAGAGGCTATGTTGGCTTGGTTCACTGCTGATCAGGGAGTTTTGGTCTGTGCGCCCACGGGGACTGGCAAAACCCTGATTGCTCAAGCCGCTTTATTTGAAGCATTGCATACCCGCACCAAGGCCTACTACACCACACCCCTGATTGCATTGACCGAGCAAAAATTCCAAGAAATGAGGGCCGCGGCCGAACGCTGGGGATTTTCTCCGGACGATGTGGGCTTAATCACGGGTAATCGCAAATTGAATCCCGATGCCCCGATTCTCATCGTCGTTGCAGAAATTTTGTTGAATCGCTTACTTCATCCCGAGGGCTTTGACTTTTCTCAGGTTTCTGCCGTCGTCATGGATGAGTTCCACTCGTTCGCCGATATTGAACGAGGAATCGTTTGGGAATTATCTCTCAACTTGCTTCCCCCGCATGTGAGATTGCTGCTCCTGTCGGCCACCGTTGGGAACTCGGCCGAATTTGTGAATTGGCTCGATCGTTCGCATGGTCGCAAGGTCGAGTTGGTCGAATCGCGTGAAAGAAAAATCCCCCTGACCTATCAGTACATTCCCGATAAATTTCTGGGCGAATTTTTGGTCGAAATCGCTAAGGGAGACGAAAACGAACGCAAAGTTCCTGCCCTTGTATTCTGTTTCAATCGCGATGAATGCTGGTCCGTGGCAGAAATGCTCAAGGGGTTGGATGTAATGGCAGCAGGAACCAAAGCCCCATTGAATGCGGAGATTGACAAATACGATTGGCCCAACGGTGTGGGACCAAAACTGAAAACCCTGTTGCGTCGCGGGGTAGGGGTCCACCATGCAGGGTTGCTACCATTTTACCGCCGTGCGGTTGAAGACCTTTTCGAGAAAAAGTTACTCTCGGTGGCGGTGTGTACAGAAACCCTTGCTGCTGGGATTAACCTGCCGGCTCGTTCTGTTGTGTTGACGAGTTTAGTGAAGGGGCCTTTCGGCAAGGAAAAGTTTATCGAGCCGAGCGTGGCCCATCAAATTTTTGGTCGAGCGGGACGCCCCCAGTTCGATACTCAGGGATTCGTTTATGCGTTGGCCCACGAAGATGATGTTCGCCTTGTTCGATGGAAACGGCAGTACGATCAAATTCCCGAAGATACCAAAGACCCCGTCCTGTTGAAAAAGAAAAAAGAACTCAAAAAGAAAAAGCCCGATCGCAACTCTCAAAAAAAATACTGGACCGAAGCGACCTTCGAGCAGCTCCAGAAAGCCCCGCCTGGAAATCTCTACAGTAAGGGGCCATTGCCTTGGCGCTTACTGGCCTATTTGCTGAAAGCCTCGCCCGAAGTGGGGCGAATTCGCACTGTGATTCGCAAAAGACTTTTAGATGAATCGCGTGTGATTGCCGGTGAAAAGCAAATGGAGCGGATGCTTCTTACCTTGCATGAATGGGGGTTTGTCACACTCGAACCCACACCGGTCAAGGACGAATCTGGTAAGTATCCTGCCGATTACAAATCGGAACAAGCCCTGCCGAACCCCACCTTGGATAAACTCTTGGCCTTCCGGAGTATTCATCCCATTTATGGGGCCTTTTTAATCGATGTGCTTGGCAAAGCCAATTGGGAAGAACGGGTTCAAATTTTTGAGAGCGTGTTGGATATGCCTCGGCCTATGCTCAAATTCCTTCGCCCTTATGGTGTCGCGCCCGGACCTCTTGAAACCGAGATGGTTCGACCAGTCTTAGAGCAACATGGCCTGCTCGATGCTCTTCCCCCCCCGCCGGAACCCGTTGATGGCGAAATTCCTGAAATCCTTGAGGAAGAAGAGGATCGTGAACCCGAACCTTGGTTTGCCGAGAAATTACGCCTCTTTTTTGAAACGACCCGTCCCGAAACGGAAGAAATCACCATCTATTCCGTCTGGGCTGCCGGTGAATTGTTACGCGATTTTGCAGGCAATTTTAACCTGTATATTCTCAAGAAGAATCTGGCGAAACAAGAGGGGATTATCTTCCGACATTTACTTCGTCTGATTCTTTTGTGTGAAGAATTCGCGGAAGTCACTCCCGCCGATACGACCCCCGAAGAATGGTTGACCTTCTTGAAAGGCTTTGCCTATCAACTTACCGAGTCTTGCCGCGCGATCGATCCTACAAGCACTTCAGAAACCATTCGTCGGGCCACTCAACGTGATAGCCTTCGCGAAGAATCCTCGGCATCCGAGAAAGCGAAGGTTGTACCCATCGAAATTATTGAACCCAAGGTGGGACTTACCGAGGCCGAGGAGGAAGATTTTCTGGCAGGCTTGGATTTAGATTAGCACACACAGAAAAATCCCTCCTTCCTGCACGCATCATTCAAGATTTGATAATCATCCGATCTAAAAAGGCTTTGTTTGTGGGGGATTTATTCATTTGATTCAATAGCGATTCCATGGCTTCGATGGCTTTCATGCCCACAAGATGCCTTCGGAGTAAATGCACCCGCCGAAGGGTTTCGGCATCAAGGAGGCGTTCTTCTTTTCGGGTACCGCTCTCGGCGAGGTTCACTGCAGGAAAGATGCGTCGATCGGCCAAACGTCGATCCAGCACCAATTCCATGTTACCGGTTCCCTTAAATTCCTCAAAAATCACGTCATCCATTCGGCTACCAGTTTGAACGAGACAAGTTCCCAGCACGGTGAGTGATCCTCCTTCCTCAAAGGCCCGCGCACTTCCGAAAAGTCGTTTCGGCACCTCTAAAGCACGCGAATCGACCCCTCCCGAAAGGGTCCGCCCACTATTGCCGGCGGTCTTGTTGTAAGCACGCGCCAAGCGGGTCAGGCTATCGAGCAAGACAAAGACTTGTTTGCCTTGTTCGGCCAAGCGTTTGGCTCGTTCCATCACTAACTCTGCTAATCGTACATGTTGCCCCGCATCTTTATCAGAAGAGCTGGCCAAAACTTCGCCCCGAACTGTGCGACGCATCTCAGTCACTTCTTCGGGGCGTTCATCGATGAGTAAAACCATCAGGTGCATTTCCGGATGATTTTGGGCCACGGCTGCGGCGATGTGTTGTAAAAGAATCGTTTTCCCTGTTCGCGGAGGTGCCACAATCAAGCCCCGCTGACCTTTCCCTATGGGGGTAAAAAGATCGGCCACTCGTGTGGTTAAAGGGCCTCCCACGGTTTCGAGTTGAATCCGCTCACTCGGATCGATCGGGGTTAACTCGTCCCATTCCCGTTTCAGGAAATTCGTTGGGGTTTCTCCTTCAACGGTTTCGATTTCAGAAAGGCGAGGCCCTTGTTGCGAAGTGTATCCATTGAGGATCGTTCCCGTGATGAGTAATCCTTCGCGGAGGTCGTATTTCTGAATGAGATTTCGATCTACATAGGCATCATTGGATTGAGGAGTATAAAAGCGGTTGGGATTCCGGAGAAAGCCAAACCCTTTGGGGTGGAGTTCCAAAACTCCGCTTACGGTTGAAGTTGTTGTTTCGGCTAACATCTTACCTTCCTAAATCGACACTCCAACCCTTTGCGAAATGACCATAGGAGGGTACGGTGGGTAGAGCAGTCGGACCATAAAAATTAGTGGATGAAAAAATCGTGGTGTAAACCATTTCGAGTGCTGGGCGGGGCAGGGGTTTCCATTTCAAATGGAAATAAATTCTCGTCGCTTCGATCACCTGTTAAGGAACAAAAAGGACACGAATCTCACAGAATTTGTGGGGCGGCCATCCGATAGTAGTTATCGAATTTCGGGGCGTAAAGTTGTCCACTAGGTGAATAAAGGAATTTAACTTTATTCTAGACCAAAAGGCAAGAGCAAAAAAAAATTCTTCGGAATATGTCCTATCGGATCGGGGAGGGGAGTCACCGCGCAGCTCGGCCTTACAACAACCGGCACTTTGATAGGTTCGGCACTCGGAGGGCAGTAACAACTTCCTAGCTTTCCTTCCCTACCTGATTGATAAAATACGAAGATGCTTAAAGTTTTATCCTCATTCCATCAAAGGGTGGTGATTTCGGTTGGGGGAATCGAACGAACCGCACTCGTTTACAAACCGCTTTCGGGGGGGGGATCGCTGCCGCCGGTGGTCCTATTTCACGGGGCGGGCGGTACGGCGGAATGGGCGCTTCAAGAAACTCGATTCACAGAACTGGCCGATCGCAAGGATGTGAGTGTGATCCTCCCTGAAGGATTGGCTCGCAACCCACATCGACCCCCGAAATTTCTCACCAATCCCCAAGAATGGAACGATGGTTCGGGCCGTGGTTCTGCCGATGATGTTGCCTTTCTGAACGAGTTGCTCGATTATCTTCAGATCGATCGGGTGAATCTCACGGGCTTTTCCAATGGGGCCGGTATGGCTTTTCGGTATGCCGCCGAACAAAGCGAACGGGTCATCGCTTTAGCTGCGGTTGCAGGGCATTGCCACATGACTACCCACATCGTTCGCCCCATGCCCAGTTGGTACATCGTGGGAACCGCCGATCCGATTATCCCGTTATCCGGAGGCAGTGCCCGTACCCCTTGGGGATTAGTTCACGATCGCCCCTCGGTACTACAAACCGTTCGACGTTGGGCCGAGATGTTAGGCTGTCACTCATTACCCGAGATACTTACGGATTGGTCTTGTGGTTTGTTCAAAGTAACGCTTCTTCACGGGCAGGGGCATCATTGGCCCGCCGGTGAAGGACGCATGGGAGAAAAATTAGGTGGCCCCCATTTATCCCACTTCGATGCCAGTCGCGAGATTATTCAATTCTTTCAGCAAGTGTATCAATCGACCTCTTAGATCGATTATCAAATAATGATAAAAGGAATCGTTTCGAGAAGAAAAATGATCATGTAGAGACGAAACTGGCTTTTGGGGTCAGGTAGTGCTGAAAAAGGGAAGGGATTGCTTAATGAGAAAATGAAACGCCCCTCTTCGGCATCTTGTTTGATTTCCAACACCCTAATGGATGATCCTACTTCCCGACAAAAATAGATTGCTAAACTATCTCCTTTGATAATTTCCATTGAGAGAATTATGCGAATTCTATCTTTTTCGTTCGTAGCGATTTTCTGCCTGCACGGGGCTTTATGGGCACAAACTCCCACGACCGGTTCCAAAGAGCAGCAGACGATTTCAAAAGACTCGAAGACGACTTCTCCCGAAATTCTGCGAGTTTGGGAATCGGCCGGTGCTAAAACAGATCGGGTCGCTTGTAATTCGGAAGGTTTTCCTGTGTTTGAGGAGAAATTTTCGCTTTATTCTGGGCCCGTACTAACCTTCTCGTTTGAACAAGATATTTCCCTTGATAAATTGCCCCCCCCATCGGAACCATTTGGTATCATTTGTGGAAGCATCAAAGAATCGACCCTCAAAACATTCACACAATTTCCGCAGTTACATTTTTTGAGCATCACCAATGCTCAAGCAACGCCCGAGTTTCTCAAAACATTGGGGAGTTTTGCAAATCTCAAGTTTCTTCATTTGCGAAGTGTCGAACTACCCGCCAAAGGGATGGAACAACTGGCCCAGATGAAAGGTCTGGTAGGCCTTTTCCTAGAGGGAGGCCAAATCAATGATGAGCATGTGGCAGAGCTTTCTCGATTCACGCAACTCAAGGAATTACACCTAGCCGATACTCGCGTGGTCGGAACAGAATTCAAAAAACTGGCAGCGTTGAAATCCCTTGAAAAACTCAATCTCAGTTCCACACGGATTATTGATGCCACGCTAAAAGACCTTGCCCAACTGAGTAATCTGAAACATCTTTACCTAACCAGTACCAAGATAGGAGATGCCGGACTGAAAGATTTAGCCCCACTAACCCAGTTACGTTCTCTTTCACTCACCAGTACCAAGG
>JAOAAA010000107.1 GCA_026419115.1 Gemmataceae bacterium | reverse complement strand
CTGGGGGACTTACCGCGATGATTGCTGCGTTTATTGCCTTGACCCAGCACGATCTCAAACGAGTCCTTGCCTATTCTACGGTGAGTCAACTGGGTTTCATGTTCATGGCCCTAGGCTGTTCGGGGGTCGCGCTTCCTTCTGTGGCTGTGACGGCAGCAATCTTCCACCTCGGAACGCATGCTTTCTTCAAAGCGTTGTTGTTTCTCTCGGCGGGATCGGTCATGCACGCCATGCATGATACCATCGACATGCGAATGTTTTCTGGCTTGCGTAAAGTTCTTCCCGTTACGCATCTTTCGTTTTTGATAGGTGGTGCGGCCCTTGCGGGTTTTCCCTTACTTTCAGGGTTTTGGTCAAAAGATATGATTCTGGAAACCTTGTTGGAATCCAGTCAGGATCGGGCCAATGGCTCGTGGTATTTGTTCATCTTCATTGTGGCCATTACCACTGCGTTTTTAACGGCTTTCTACACCTTCCGAGCGTATTTTCTCACCTTCTGGGGGGAAGAGAAAATGCCGGAAGGTTCTCATCCCCACGAAACCGCCGTGATGAATATCCCCCTACTTGTTTTGGCTGTGGGCGCTTTGTTGGTCGGTGGCATTTTTGGAGCGCTGACCCATTCGTTTGAACATTTCCTCGAAAAATCGCCGGTCCTTGTTCAAGCGAATGCTGGACAAAAGGCCGAGCATCATTGGAATTGGCCTTTGATGATCGGTTCGAGTGCCGTGGCTTTGCTGGGTGTGGGCTTGGCCTGGTTTATGTATGTGAAGAAGCCGGCCACGGCGAAAACGATCGCGAAGAATTCGGGCACTGCGTATGAGTTATCTCGGAATCGCTTGTATGTGGATGAAATCTATCAAGCGATTTTTGTAAAACCCTTTGAGGCGCTCGGCAAACTCTGTCGGGGCATGGAAACGATTGTGTTCGATACGGTTCGATTGTTGGCCAGTTTTCCTCAGTGGATTGGAGAGGCGATTCGTCCGCTCCAGAATGGCTTGGTGCAGTTTTATGCACTCACCATGGCAATGGGGGTGGCTGCCTTTATTGCCTACTTGGTATTATTTGCAAAATAATTTGAATCTCTCAAAAGGGGTGGAACTCGGTAATGTTGAATGCGGAACAAATTCGATTTCTCCTTCCAGCGCTGTTGGTGCTTCCTCTCGCTGCGGCCGTTGTTTTACGCCTCGCCGATGAGCGAAAAGCGAAATGGCTGGCCGTTGTCTTCGCATTGCTCCATCTCATTTTGACCTTGGGGATTGTCTTCTCTGCTGTCACCAATGAAGAGGAATTTTTGGCCCGCCGCGATGCCTCTTCTCCGCTCACCGCATCGGCCAAGTCGGGGGCATCTGCGTTACCCGTTTTTGTGCCCCACTTTGTTCCCGGTGACCCGTTACTCGATGGCAAGGAAACTTCCACAACCCGTTACAGCGTCTTTATTATCTCGAACGATTCCCCCAACATTAAGCCTGCCCAATTCTTCATTGGTTTAGATGGTTTGAATGTGTGGCTTGTCGCTCTTTCGAGCGTCATTTTGTTTTGTGTTGTGCTGATTGGTTGGGACGAACAATACGAAAAAATCGGTAGCTACTTCTCGTGGTTGTTTCTGTTGGCAACCGGTGTGATTGGTGTGTTCCTGAGCTTCGACCTTCTGATGTTCTATGTGTTTTTTGAATTAACGCTGATCCCCGTACTGTTTCTGATTGGTTCATGGGGGACAGGGGCCATGCGACGGGAAGCCGCCAAGAAGTTGTTCGTGTACACACTGGCCGGAGGATTGATTACCCTGCTTGGTATTGCTGGGGTTGTGCTCTTTGTTTACGATCAAACTCAGATTCTCACCTTCTCGATTCCGGAATTGGCTCAGCTCATTCAAAAACAATTACATTTGGTGGATGCCGATAAATTAAGCGGAACGTGGCGCACCGCACAGGTGTACTTGTTCCTCGCTTTGGCCGTGGGCTTTGCCGTGAAAATCCCCTTGGTCCCCTTCCATAGTTGGTTACCGGGCGCCTATTCCGAAGCCCCAACGGGGGTAACCGTTATGCTCTCGGCCCTGTTGGCCAAAATGGGGACCTTTGGCTTACTTCGTGTTTGCCTGCCGTTAGCTCCGGATGCCACAGTAATTGTGGGGTTGCCTCTGTTGGGGGTGCTTGGTTCCGTTGGGATTCTGTACGGGGCGTTCTGTGCCTTTGCTCAAAGCGATGCCCGAAAACTTGTGGCCTATTCTTCTATCTCTCACCTAGGCTTTTGCGTTCTAGCAATGCTGGCATTTAATGCTCAAGGGTTAGGGGGTTCTTTGCTCCATATGGTGAATCACGGGCTTTCAACGGGGGCCATGTTTATTTTGGTCGGTATGATTTACCGCCGCTATCAAACAACTCGCATCAGCGATTTTGGCGGCCTGTGGAACAAATTACCCGTACTGACCTTCTTCATGATGGTGATTGCTCTCGCTTCGGTTGGGCTTCCCGGATTGAATAACTTTGTCAGTGAAATGTTAATGATGGCGGGCTTGTTTGACCTGCGGGAGTTATCGTGGAAGGGGCTGACCTTCGGGCTGATTGCCGGCTTCGGTATCTTCCTAAGTGCTTGGTATACCTTGACCCTGACCCGAAGGATGTTCTTTGGCCCCTTGAAAGAACCCGTTGTTTCCTCCCCCGTGATGGATATGACCACCTCGGAAAAAGTCTCGGTTGGGTTCTTGACCACGCTTTGTTTAGTTTTGGGATTATTCCCGCAGTTGGTACTCGACACCATGAAACGAGATGTGGACTCGCTGGCCGTCATTGCCAAAGATGCTAAACAACGAGTCTCGAAATATAACACCACGAAATAGATTTGAACCTGAATTGGCAACTATTTTTCATTATTAGGAAGAGGTAGTTTTCGGTGTCACCCGATCTAACATTGCAGAAGGTTTTTTCTTTTGTCCTCCCAGAAATCGTTTTGGTTGGGGGAGCCTGTTTACTTTTCTTACTGGCTGCATTCACAAAACTCCCACGAATTGCCTCCCTTCTGGTTGCCTTGATCGCATTGGTGGTCTCAGCGAGTGTGAACTATCTATTCCATATTGAATCCCAAAATGTCGATGGCACCAATAGCATCCTCGTGACGGTCAGCCCCGTGCTGAATACCGCCTTTTCCCAATGGATTCGCCTAACGGCTGTGGGCTTTGGCCTGATTTTGGCCTTGATGTTTTTCGATGAGTGTGAAGAAGATCGCACGGCGGAATTTTTAGCCTGCCTGCTCGTGACGATCTCGGGGGTATCCTTGGTTGGTGCCGCCAACGATCTGATCGTTCTGTTTCTGGGATTAGAACTCATCAGTATTCCGACCTATGTGATGTTGTATCTACCGAAGAATCTGAACGCGAAAGCACAGGAATCGGCCCTGAAATACTTCATGCTCAGCGTGGTCTCTTCGGCCTTTTTGCTCTTTGGATTCAGTTACCTGTATGGCACCACCGGTACCACGAACATCGAAGTGATCTCCAAACTGATTCCACGCTACTCGTCGAGTGATCTGGGGAATCAATCGTTGATTGCCTTCGTGCTGATTCTCACGGGGATTGGTTTCCGAATCACGGCATTTCCCTTCCACTTTTACGCTCCCGATGTGTATGAGGGTGGCCCTTCCGGCCCCGTTGCCTTTTTATCGTTTATCCCCAAGTTGGCTGGTTTTGCTGCCCTGTGGAAATTGATTGGCTTTGTGGGGGAAGCGGGCAATGTGGCGCCGGACTTTACCAAACGGGTCATGATGATGGTCTGGATTTTGGCTGCCATTTCTATGACGGCAGGGAATGTTATGGCTTTATTGCAGACCAATCTTCGCCGGATGTTGGCCTATTCGGGGGTTGCGAATACCGGTTACATGCTCATTGGTCTTTCGGTGTGGCCCGCTCAGAGTGAGCTTTATCGTACCGATGGATACCGCTTTTTTGCCTCGGGGGGGGATGGTATTTTGGTCTATCTCGTGGCCTACGGGGCGATGTCGATTGGCGCCTTGGCCTTGCTCGCTTATTTGAATTCCGACGCTCGACCCGTCCGATCGATTGATGATCTCGCTGGTTTGGGGCAATCGCAACCAACGGTGGCCTTTCTCTTGGCGGTCCTGCTACTGAGCTTTATTGGTTTACCACTCACGGCCGGATTTGCGGGCAAGCTCCTTTTGTTCCTCTCTGCGATGGCGGCCCCACCGACAACCCCTCTTCAGGAACTGTTCCGTGTCTTGGCCCTCATCGGGGCGATTAATGCGGCCATTGCTTCCTTCTACTATCTAAGGGTGATTATGGCCCTGTATTTGAGAACGCCGCTGCAACCCGTTCAGCCGTCTCGCTCCGTACTCCTTTTGGTGGTGGGAATTATTTGTGTGATTATGACCTTGGGCTTTGGAATTTATCCTTGGCCGTTGATCCAAAGCACCCGTTGGGCCGCTTTTTCTCTGTAGTAAATCAACCTCCTTTCAACGATCTCGCAACGATTTTGATCCTATACCCGTATCAAATGACCGCCTCTGTGTGGGGAATCCCGTTAGGCACTCAAGCAATGGAATGGGTAGCGAAATCAACGATTGAAACAGAATCTGGGGATTAGGCCGGAGGAGTTAACATTGCCTCGGTGGGATTCCGTTGGGGCGGATGCATTCGGCCCGATTGCATGGGGTTTTTCAACGGATTTTTTGCGGTCCTGCACGCATCGTCGATTATTTCGGTTCTGGTGAGGAGGGCATGGCAATTCTCATCGTTTTGGGGCGAATCATTTGTCGTTCGCCTGGAAGCCAGCGGAGATATTCGGGTTTCAGAACATTCAGCAAGGGGGTGAAATCGTCGCTCCACAAACTGACATCCGAACGGGAGGCCAATTCATCCCAGTTTTTATCCTCTAACAGAGGCCCTAAATTTTCCAGCTTGCGGCTAATCGCAATCCATGTGGAGGCCGTTTTGCCAATTGGCATTTGATCGTAATCGTGTCGGACACGAGCGGCGATTCCTAACTCTTGAACGATTTTCTCCACAACAGGTTCCAAATCGAGGTAGCGATTCGAGATGTGCAAAGCAACGATCGCATCCTCCTCGACTCGATCGAGATAAAGTTTGATCGATTCGATGGTGAGCAAGTGAGCCGGGATGGCATCGGAACTAAAGGCATCGACCAGCATAAAGCCCCATTTCTTGTTCGAGCGTTCCAAGGTCAATCGGGCATCGCCCATTTCAAATTCCATGGGGACGCCACGACGTTTGGCATCGGCCAAGTAGGTGAAATGTTCGGGAGGTTCGACGAGGTCTTTCACATGTTGATCGATCTCGAAAAAGGTCATCTTTTCGTTGGGTTCGCCATAGGTAGAAAGCGAACCGGTCCCCAAGCCGATGCAGGCCACGGAAGTATTCGTATTGGGGTTCTCCCGAACCTTTTGGCGGAAGACGCGGAACATATCGCCCACGGGTCCGGTGCGGTGGTAATAAGTCAAGGGTCGTTCGCGGCCAAAACCTTCTGTGGTGTGGTGCAAGGTGGTTTGAAGCACAGCCACCTCGAGAGGATGCGTGGGGGTAAGGAGTTTCGTGGCGGCGGCCATTTCGAGTTCTTTGGTCCATCGGCATTGCATCCCGTGCAAGGTCGTGCCGTGAACGAGTCGGGTGTTGATGGCGCCGCGTTCAACCTTCATGGTGCCGAAGAAGCTCCGACTGTAGTGAACTTTCGGAATCACGTCGATAACAGGCATTTCGATATTGGTCGAGAAGTAAGGCCAACGGGTAGTGCCGACGCCTGGTTCATCGATGTAAAATTCGCCGGTATGCACAAAGACGTATCGGGTTTGATCGAGTTCTTCGGGGGTTCGTTTTCGATTCTCTTGTTTCCAATCGGTGAGAAAACTGGCAGCCCAGAAGGCAGCAACGGAAAGCCCAAAGACCCTAGGCCGTTCGATCAACAAATAACACAATAAGGCAGGCACCCCATAAATGAGGATGCGTGCCAAGGATCGTTCATCGGCGCGAACGTCGGCTTCATCGATCCGACGAGAAATCCAACTGTTGATCTCAGGATAAAACATCGTGAGGACACGCACCAAAATGAAAATGAGAAACGGGGCCACGATGTACCAATACGATTCCATTTTGGTTCGCCACGAGGATTTGACTTGAGTCGCGACCGAGGCCGGCTCGTTGTTGAGCGTGCGCAGAACCTGACTGAGCGGAGGAAGCACCAAACAGGCCGCCACTAAGCTAATGGGATATTCGGAAACGTGGACGAAAAAGACGGGGGCCACGAAGGCATTAAACAAGCCCCCTAACATTCCCCCGAAAGACATGCTCAGATAAAACGCAGTCAGATACTTCGAGGAAGGTCGAGTACGGGCCAATTCCCCGTGGCAGACCATCGTCACGACGAAGAAGCACAAGACCCGTAGAGCAAATGAAATCCATTCGGGTTTCGGACTAACACCAGATGTCTTCAGGAAAACCATCAACAGAATCAGAACGGGTGCGGACAACGTCATCAGGGTGTGAACGCTTTTAGGGGTCGATTTCGCGAACACAATGATAAAGGTGATCAGATACAATGCTAACGGAACAATCCAAATCAGCGGAGTCGAAATCACATCGGTAACGATTTCGGTGGTGACCGAAAGCATCAAGCTCGAAGGGACCGCTGCCAAGATCGGCCAACGAATCCAATCCCATAAAGTGGGGGCCGGTTGAGAGTTCGCCGAAATCGAATTTTCTTGTCGCTGCTGCGGCGTTTGCGATTGTTCCCGATTCGCGGTGGCTAATTTGGCGGCCGTGAGGGTTCGACCGCAGATCACAAGCATAACCGTCAGAATCACAAAGCCAATCGCCCAAATCCAAGCCTGATCGATCAAGCGGAAAAAGGGTTCAATCACGGCCGGATAAGCGAATAAGGCCAATAAAGAACCGGCATTACTGGCAGCATAAAGGAAGTAAGGGTCCTTTGCCGAGGGGTGCCCCGTTTCAGCAAACCATTTTTGCAAAAGCGGAGCCGTCGTGGAAACCGTAAAGAAAGGTAGACCAATCGCCGCTGCCAGCAGAGCAATCACTCCGAAGAAGGGCATATCGCTCCCTTGGGGGGCCAACGATTTGACGACGGGGACAGGGGAATGATCTTCGCTTAGGGTGGCACCCATTGCCAAGACGGCAACCGCCAACCCCAGCAAGGCCATATGTATCAGTGTTTGTCGGCCGGCATTGTTGCTTAAGCTCAATTTGTGGGCATAAAAATAGCCTGCCAACAACAACGCTTGGAAAAACACCATACAGCTATTCCAAACCGCAGGGGTCCCCCCCAACAGCGGAAGAATCATCTTCCCCACCATGGGTTGAACAAGGAACAACAGCGTGGCCGATACAAACATCGTAATGCCAAAAATCCAAGGCACGATGACCCTCCCGAAGCAAAATCAACGATGAAGGAATTATTCTAGCTATTTTTCTGAAGAGTCGATGAACGATTTCAAATTCTTCCCTCAACGCTCAATACGGTGTTGCGCGGGTTACCGAAGCGTTGACCCTATTTTTTCAGCAGGATTGAGCCGGTGCGAGTGGCAAGCGATTATTGATCCTCTTCCGCATCACAGTAGTACCAAGATTCGCTAGATGAGGGAAGACATTATTTCCCTTTGATTTCACAATCGGGAAGCAATTTCCTTAATTGTGCCACACCGTCGGCCGTGAGAGAGGTCCCTTCGAGATTGAGCAGAGTGAGATTCTTGAATAACTTGAGGGTGTTCACGCTTTTATCTGTGATTTTTTTACACCCCTCTAAATCAAGTTGTTTGAGTCGTTTCAAATCATAGATATTTTGAATCCCTGTATCACTGATATTCGTATGTGATAGGTCTAAAACCTCGATACTCGTGGCCTTGTTTAAGCTGGCCAGACCTTCATCCGTCACGGCCGATTCCCGAAGTTTGACGATCGCTAAACGTAGCTCTTCCTGATCTTTGAAGGCTTGGAAACCCCGACCGGTGACCTTGGTTCCATTGAGGTTCAATATACGAATTTCAGGACAATTTTTGAGCCTTTCCACCACTAAATCCGAAACGGAAGTGGCACTCACGTTGAGTTCTTCAAGTTCCTTCAAATTCCCTAGAAGGTTAGCAAGTGTATCGGTGGCATCGGTGTTGGCGAGGTCTAAGGTGTGCAGGTTTTCCAAACCACTCAGTCCAGAATAATCGGTTCCTAGACTGACACTCGGAAGCCGGAGACGTTCCAACTTCTTTAACGGTTTTAATTTCGCGAGAGGATTCTTGATATTCACATTCTTCCCTAACGTGAGTTGGAATAAATTTTCACATCGGGCAATCGATTCCATGCCGAGATCGCTAATTTGGGTGGAGTCGATCGTTAGAGCATTCAGATTTTTGAATTGTTCCAACACCTTGGCGGAACGATCTGTAATCGGAAGAGTCGGCGAACCCGTGAGAAATAGTTCTTCCAGATTCTTGCAGCCTGCGAGCATTTCAACACGGCGATCGTTCAAAGTCCCTGCGGAGAGATAAATCGCTTTGATATTCGGTAGTTTGGTCATGAGTTCGAGATAATCCTCAACAGGGCAGAGAATCCGAACCCGTTCTAAGGTGGGAATTTGGCTGAGAATTTCTAAATGGGTGGCATCGAGCGGTATCCCTTCGAGTTGCAAAGTGCGAAGTTTTTTGAATTGGGCTAACACTCCTAAACCGGTTCCTTTCACACCGGTCCCCTTGAGCGTGAAATGAACCAGCTCCCCTAGCCCTGCTAGGTAGGTCAAACCGGCATCGCTGAGTTTTGGCGCGTTGCTGATTTCTAACAGTTGCAACTCCTTCAGGTTTCGCAAATGCCCAAGGTCCGTATCGGTGATTTCACCGGAAAGGCGTGCTTCGATGATCGGTTTCAAACGATCGTTGTTTTCGTGTTTGAAGGTGGCTTTTTTCCCATCTTTATTCAACGCATCAAGGGAGACTTCGGGAAGTTTATCGATGGGGGTGGGGGGATGGATCGCAGCGACGGCAACCGGTGCGGGATACTCCGGAGCTTTGAGCTTTTCGCCGAGAACTTTGCGGGCTTCCGTTATCCCAGCATAAGTGCCCGAAGCCTCTTCTAAACGGATGCTCTTAAGCTCTTTTAATCCGCTCAATGCGACCAAGCCCGATCCTTTAATTCGGGTACCACTGACATCGAGTGCTTGGAGTTTTTCCAATTGACCAAGGGGTTTGATGTCCGCATCGGTAATGGGGGTGGCTTGTAAATCGAGTGTTTGCAGGTTTTTGAATTCGCTCAATTTCGCGATATTTTCCGAGCGAATTCGCGTGGAAGATAAACCCAAATGGGTTAATTGCGTCAATCCTTTCAGACCTTCGAGTTGACTTCCCACGATGTTGGTTGCATCCAAATACAATTCCCGAAGCTCGGTCATTTTCGCCAAAGCATCGAGTCCCGCATCGGTAATCGCGGTCCCCTTCAAGGAGAGAGTTTCGAGAGGTAATTCGGCAATCAGCTTCA
The DNA here is from genome assembly GCA_026419115.1 of Gemmataceae bacterium. Taxonomy (GTDB): domain Bacteria; phylum Planctomycetota; class Planctomycetia; order Gemmatales; family Gemmataceae; genus SKW135. The sequence goes on along the minus strand of JAOAAA010000107.1, from coordinate 5,640 downwards.
GCGCAGAATCGTTAATCAAGGATTGATCGAGTTGTAAATGCTTGCACGCAGGGAAGGCAGTTTTCCAATTCGGGAAAGGATTTTCGAGCCGTGTATGGGAAGTGTGCAAGGATACCAAGGCAGGTAATTGCATCCCTTTCAGATGAAGATCGGTCAGGGCAAGATTCTTGAGGGTCAAGCGGGTTAAATTCGCAAAATTCGTCAGGGCGAGAATCCCCTGCCCCGCGCGGGGAGAATTGACGATCACCAGTTCGCGAAGGTTTTTCAATTCCCCGATCGATGAAAAACCCAGTGAAGAAACATGTTCGCCGTCTAATTCCAACCGAGCTAATTTCTTGGCATAACGGAAAGCATTGAGGCCCAACCCCGTTAGCTTCGATGGCCCCACATAATCTGCCGATCGGCCCGAGGCAATGCTCACGTTTCGCAAATGGGTGTAATTCTCAAAGGCATTCAGCCCGTTATCACTGAGCCGGTGATCTTCAATTACAAGGGTATGAACAAAGGGATATTTCGAGAAATAGCTCACATGAGCATCCGAAACAACCCGCCCTTTGAGGGTCAAGCGAACCACTTGACGAAGTTGCCCCAGCGCTTCGTATCCTTTTGAGGTAAGGGATTCGGTATTGTCGAGGATCAACTCGCGAATGCCCACGATCGAGGCCAATTGCGACGCCACCTCATCGGTAGGCCCTTTACCCTCTATGGTGAGTTTCACGCCCAGCCCCGTGAGGTCGGCCCGAACTCCTTTAGATTCTAATTCCTTGCAAAGTTCCCGTTGTTTCTCTTCTTGCTTGTTTAATTCGGGGGTTGGCTTGATCGTGCTGAGCCATTCAGAAACTTTTTGGGCATCGTCCCGCTTCGTGAAGCGAGTGGTCGAGCGGGCCAAATATTGCTGCGATCCCAACGAGATGGTTTGCAGCAAGCCGAAATTTTCGCTATTCGGTTCCTGATAAATAATGCTCTCGTTGTTTTTACCCGTCACAGTGGCCCCCGCAGGAACCAAAGTGTTGAGATCGGTCTTGGTTTTTAGTTGGGAAAGAACGAGCTGACCCAGTTTACCGAATTCTAGAACCGGCTCATCGGAATCGCTTTCGGTATTCCAACTCAGCAGTTTAACCCCTTCGGGAAATTCCCCTGCAGCAAATAGGCCGATCGAAGTGAAAGGAAAGGGCGATTTTTTCGCCAAATCTAAACCGGAAGAATCCGGTGGTTGAACGGGAACCGGATCGGGTTTAGGCTCCACCGCGATTTGATTTTCTTTCTTGCTGCAACCATTGGCAAGAATCAGTAAGCATCCAAGAAGGACAATCCGTTGGGGTAGACTCATGGAGGGTTTCCTTATTAATTGGGCGAGTCAACATTCGGCGAGTCAACGTCAACCAAAACGAGACCGTCTCGAATTTGAACGGGGTAAGTTTTTACGGGTTTGCTGGCAGGGGGAGTTTTGGCTTGACCTGTGGCGAGATCGAATCGGGCCTGATGGACAGGGCAAATCACTTCCGTGGCGGTGCATTCCCCCAAACTCAACGGCACATCGCGATGAGTGCATTTATCTTCAAGGGCATAACAGTGCTCGCCGACGCGGAACAAAACAATCTTATTGGTCCCGATCTTTACAGAATAACCCTGTTTTTCAGGTAATTCCGAATGTTTTCCCATACAAGTGAAGGCCATGGCCATTCCGTGTGCTATATAGTCTGTGACGCCTCTTTTAGTTTACAAACCGCCTCTAGAAGTAAAACTTGAACTTTTGATGAAATTCAGGCCAGTTTTTGGCCACAGGCTAGGTATTGTATGCTTCATTTGGATTCGGTAGAAGACCCAGAGAACCCTTCTCAGATTCACTCCACTCGAACTTTTGGCGCCGAGGCCATTGTCCCGCTCACTCCCTTCGAGGCCGAGACCGTGCCTCCGACCCCTCCGGTTGGCCACATTCACTATCCGGAGGTTCCCAATTATACCTTCGTCCAAGTCCTTCAGAATCAACCTCAGATTCAAAGTTTTCAGGTAGTCAATCTGGTCAAAAATCAACCGGGTGTGTTGCACGTTTTTCCTTTGCAACAACAATCTTCGATTGAAGAAAGGGTCCGTTTCCGACGACAATTAGAAGCGGTTCACCAAATTCGCTATCCCCATGTGAGCGAGATTCACGAAATCGCCGAGATCGAGGGGCTACCCTACTTGGTCACCGAATTGGTGAATGGTGAATCGTTGGATCATTTAACGCAAGGTCGCGTCTTCCCGACCCATTTTGTGTTGGAATTCGGAGAAATTCTTGCCAAGACGGTGGGCTTTATTCATGAAGCGGGCTTATGTCACGGATTTTTAAGCCCCCGCTTCATTCGCTTCGAGAATACACAATCGCTTTCTATTCGTCATGGGGCCATTCCCTTTGGGAACCCGAAGATCGAAGGATTATTTCTTTCGGCCCTGAACCAAGGACCTTCTTCGATCCCCTCCTATTTTGAGGTTGCGCTGTCGGAACGATTCTGTTATTTGGCCCCAGAATTATTAGTGCCACAAGCGGTGCCTACTCCAACGGGGGATATTTATGCGCTGGGGGCGATTCTGTATGAGTTGGTCGTAGGGCGGCCCCCTTTTCTGGCAGCAACCTATGAAGAATATCGGGATTTATTAGCCCATCGGTCTGTAATTCAACCCTCGGAATTGGTTTTCGGAGTTGATGACCGGTTGGAGCAAGTGATTCTCAAATGCCTCGAAAAATCACCCAGTAAGCGCTACCCCAACGGGAAAGCCTTAGCAGAGGATTTAGGCCGGTTGCTGAACCAGCAACCCCCCGTGAATACCCCTCGCAAAATTTGGCACAAACCCATTCGGGTATTCTGTAAATACAGATTGATAGGAGGGGTTATTGCAGGGAGTCTCTCGACGGTCATTCTTCTTTCGTTGTTGCCGCCTGTATTCCGTTCCCAAGAAAATTCCTTGCTTCCTTCGGAGTCGGCACCAAAGACGCTCTCACCCAATCAAAATCCTCGGCCTCAAGAGACGATTCCCTCCGATGCTGCGAACCCCAATCCCAACTTGAACAACCCCAATGGTGAACTTGCAGAAGTTTCCCAACAGTACGAAACGATCACCCAATCTTTGATTGAGAAAATGATGGCCGAGGCCGATCGCTTGAGCAAGGCCGAACAATATGCGCAAGCCGTTGTGTACTACGATCGAATTTTGAAATTACATTCCACGTTGGAAGTGGTTGAGAAAAAATCGGCCCGCGAGCTTGAGACCGCCGCGCTTCTTTGGAAACTCAGCCATAATGTCGCCCGCACGAACCATTTTTCGAGGTTGAATCGCTTAGTGACCGATCTGTTTCAAATTTGGTCGAAGCAATTATCCCAAGCGAGTGATCCCCGCACGGAGCTACGGCCCTTTGTGGAGGCCTTTGAAAATATCTCGATGCTCATGCCCAAACAACTGGAAACCGAGGTGTTTGCCTTTTCCGAACAGTTAGAAAATCGACTACGTCAGAACTTAAACAGGCCCCTTGAAGAGGAACTTTTGGCTCGATTGCTTCAACAGCGTGCCGAGAGTTATCACTCGCGAGAGAAAACCCTTGCAGCGAAAGCGATCCAAAAATTCTCGGAATATGCCGATCACTTAGCTGATAATGCCCCCCCCCCCTTACAGACGATCCTTTACCAAAAAAAAGCCCGACTGGTCGAAGCCCGTTTTGCCCTACGCAACGGCGATTTGAAACGGGCCACCGAATTGTTTGACCAAGTTTTGTCGCCTGCTACCGTGAAAGAACTGCCGATCTCTCTGCGGATCGATTGTTTAGTGGGATGCGCCGAAGCCTACTACCGCGAAAACAAAGAGCGAAACGCAGAAACGACCTTGATACTGGCACGAAGTTTAGCCCCCTGTGAGAACATCATCCAACAAATGTATGGTCGATTGTCAGAGTATTATCTCAGCGTGAATAACCGTCCCAAAGCAAAAGAATTTGCCGACCTGATCCTAAAATCTCCCGAGAAAGATGCTCGGGCCGTTCTGGGCCTGATTCGAGATTGGCTTCGACATCAGGATGGAGAATCGGCCAAAAACTATTCGCAACAAGCCATCGCCCATAAGGTATTCGATAAAAAATTACTTCACGATTTCTTGGCGGAACAACCCGAATACCCAGACTGGCTCAAGAATCCTCAAATCAAAATGTGGTTAGCCGATGAGTAAGCCGCCGACGTTTTTTAACGGATTCGTAATGCCATCGATTGACGATTAGCGGATATGCAACGTGATCGATTGACGATTAGCGGATATGCAACGTGATCGATTAAACCGCTTGCTCGGCATTTCTCCGAGCGATAGCTTGGTTGAATCGTTTGCCAACTTTCACAAAGGCCATCATCACCACGAACAAGACAATCGTTAGAATGATGAAATACAATCCGGGGTGAACCTTCGGATACAGCAATTTGGTCAAGGGGATATTCAAGCCCAGATTAGCCACGCCGACTGTGACCAACCAACAGGCCGTTACGAAACTCTTCATCGATTGCGGAGCCGCGACGAAGGCTAATTCCAATCCGGTTACCGAAATCAAAATCTCGGCCGCAGTAATCACAATCGTTGCAATCACCAGCCAGAGGATCGAGACCCGTTCATCCAATGGGACAAATCGCTCCACCGAGGAAATGGTATCTTTGCCACCAATCACGTTTTCCTTTTGCCCCTTATTGTCGATCTCCTTGATGAAGGTTCCATCGACTTTGAAGTTCCCGTCCAGAATGGTTTCTTGCCCTTGTTTATTGCGGAAAGTGGCTTTTTCAAATGTGAACTTGGCATCGTGAAACTCGAATTTTTGCCCCTTTTCTGTGGAGATGGGGCCTTCGTTTTTGCGGGCCTCTTTTTCTTCGGCACTGAGTTTCGGACCAATCTTCCCGAGGAACTCGCCATCAGAAATTTCCAAAGTCCCATAGGGGGTTTCAACCACACCCTCTTTGAAGAAGCCTTGACCTGTTTTGGGATTGATTCCCCCTCCGCTGGCATAGATCAGGGTCCCTTTCTCAATACTCAGTTCGGTCCCCACGATATATCGGTTGCTGTAAGCGGCAATCCCCATGACCGCCATGGTCAAGCCCGTCAGCAAAAAGCCCACAGTCATTTTGTCTGTAGCACGAATGTTGTAACCTTTAGCTGCCAACACCCGCCATAACACCATGCTAATCGGCAAGCCAATGATGATGCAGGCAGCATTGACCCATTGCAAAGCGTCCGGCGGGATATACAGATCGAACACATAGCAGTTCATATGGTCGCCGGCAAAAATGATCCACGTTCCCGATGATTGATCGAAGATAGCCCAAAAGAAGGTGACAAGGAAAAACAGGCTGCCAATCGATTTCAAAGTTGCCCATTTCAAGGCCACTTCCTCGGGGGTGGTTTCTTTCTTTTTGACGATCGTTTCTTTGGCATAGAATTTCTTACCCAAAGCGAAGACCGTCAAGGCAATGGCCATTAACCCTGCAGGGAACAAGAAGGCGATTTTGTAACCAAAATTCTCACGCAGAATGGGCATTGCTAATTGGGAACACAAAGCCCCTACGTTGATGGCCATGTAAAACAAGGAAAAGGCATCGGAACGGAGCTTATCTTGGCCGGGCCGCTGTTGATCGT
>JAOAAA010000106.1 GCA_026419115.1 Gemmataceae bacterium | reverse complement strand
GAGTATACCGGACCGGATAACCTGAAACATCGACCCGTCATGCTTCATCGTGCGCCGTTCGGTTCGATGGAACGATTTTGCGGAATCTTGATCGAGCATTTTGCAGGGGCATTTCCCTTGTGGTTGGCCCCTGAACAAGCCCGTCTCCTCACCGTTTCCGAGAAATACAACGATTATGCTCGAACCGTCGAAGCTCAATTGAAAGAGGCAGGCCTTCGAGTTTCGGGAGATTACCGACCCGAGAAAATTGGGGCCAAAATTCGGGATGGCTCGATGGAGAAAATTCCCTATCTCCTCATCATTGGGGAAAAAGAGCAGGCATCCGGTGCAGTCAGTGTTCGAGATGAAAGTATTCCTGAAATGCGTGCCCGAGACCTCGGGGCCATTCCCGTTCCAGAACTGATCGAGAAATTGCTTGAGGAAGTTCGCACCAAACGAATTCGTCAGACATTCTCGAATGAATCGGCACCCATCGAAGATGATAACACCGAATTATATTCCAATTAGGAGTGGAAGTGATTGTTTACCACTAACAATCACTTCCCGCCTAGAGCGTGTTCCAATCGGATGTTGTGGTCACAATGTCCGATGGTGAAATTTTCTTCGCTGACGATCTGGCACTCTCAGAAGACCTAGCTCGAAATTATCGAAATCCATTCTTATTTCGATTTTTCGATCTTCTCCAAGGCATCGAGAGCGACCTCGGCCAAAAGGGGTTCACTCTCCGCCACTTCTCTTAAGCGACTCACACTGGCAATGGCAACAGAACCGATTTGTCCCAAGGCGGTGATGGCAATTCTTTTTGATTCCAAATCTCCATCTCGAACCACAGCTGAAAGACCCGCCACGCCCGCCGAGCCATGTTCGCCAAGTAACCCCAAACTACGGGCAGCGATCTGTCTGGCTTGTAATGGGTTATTCCCTCCGAGGGTCGATTTATCCCGTAATTGATCTGCAAGGGCCGAGGCAAGCGGTTTCCCTTTTTCACCTAAATATCCTGCGGCTTCGAGAGCGGCAAAGTGAGCGAAGCGATTTTCTTTGGTCGTATTCTTGATAGCCACGAGAAGAGCTTCCGTATTCGATTTCACCTCTCGGTTCTGCAAGATCATACAGGTTTGACCCCAGATTTTCGCTGCAGGGTCTTTCGTATTGTTGGTGAAATTTGCGATCTCATCTGCGTAGGAGTTTTTCCCGATCCGAGCGAGGGCACGAAGAGCAGCAATCCGCACATTGATGTTGGAATCAGACAACCCCGCCAGTGCATCTTTGGCATGAGTGGGATCGCCCTGCATAATCGCACCGAGTGTGTCGTAACCCAAAATACGATCACTTTGATCTTTGCTCGACAGCAACCCCAACACAAGATGAATCTGAGGTTTCGCGGAATTCCCAAAGGCTGCCAAAGTTTCAAACGCTGCTAATTTTTCGGGTTGAGAGAGGTTCCGCTCCTTAATAAAAGATGCGATCTTCGGAAGAGAGTCGGGCGCGGCAGCGGGGCCAATTCGCTTGAGAATATCGAGTAAAGCACGTTTGGAAAATTCGGGATTATCGAACGCCTTGACAATATCTTTCACTATGGGTGCAGCGGCCGGCCCCATTTTCCCGAGGGCTTCCCCTGCTCGTGGGTCTCCCTTCAAGTAACGATCCGCCAAGACAGTAATAGCCTCTTTGGCGGAAGAACCGATCGCAATGATGGTTTCCACAGCATTGGCTTCTACATCGGGATTGCCATCTTCCAGAAGTTCAATCACTTTCTTCAAACTCACTTGGGCCGTTTTCCCAAATCGAGCGAGAATTCCTAACCCAACATATCGTGCTAAAGGTTGTGGTGATTCCAACAACCCGCTCACGAGTTCGACCCCTTTTTGAACATCTCCTTTGGTGCGAATGAGTGCGATCACTAATGCATCCAGAGCATAAGCCGAAATCAGGGGCCGTTTCAAGTCGGCATCGATCGCCGCCAAAATATCCTCCCGAGCTTCAATCGCCTCTGCGCCGAGACCCGCCAATATCCCCGCGGCTTGATAGCGCACAAGGGGGTTCTCGTCTTTGAGAAGAGGGCGTATCTCTTTGAGCACACCTTTGCCAATTTTGCGTAAGGCAGTCATCGCTCCGGTCTCGGGTCGATTTTGGCCCGGCTTGCGATTGGTTAGCATTTTCTCGAACGTATCCAAATCGGCACTTTTCAGCAGACGAATCAATTCTGGAATCGCAGACTCGGCCTCGATGCCTAGGGATCCAATCATCTCTGCCACTTGATTCACAAAAATCAGACCCTCTTCCGGTGTTTCTTTGAAGGGTTCGGTGTGTTTTAATGCAGAAATCAGAGTCGGTAGTTCGCTGGCTTTGATCTTCTGCGTTGAAAGATGTCGCACGGCACTTTGGCAAACACCTGCATGAGAATGGGTCAGATATTTCAGCACACTTTTATTGGCATCGATCTTTGCTTGTTTTATCGTGAGATAGGCGGCTCCTCGAACATCGGGGTCAAGGTCTGCGCAGGCGTTGATGATATCCTCTTTGAGTTTCGCACTAGGTTCCCCCAGCATGGCCAAGGCAACTAGTGTATGTTCACGAATGTGAGGTTTTTCATCCTTTAATCCACCTTTGAGAATTTCTGCAGCCTCATTCTGAAGCACTCCCTTGGCTTTATCACCCAGCCGGATCAGAATCATCACCCCTGCTTGACGGGCCGAAGTGGGACGTTCCATCATCGCGGAACCACTTGGCCCACTCGAAGGATCATTCAGAAGCTCCTTGGCGAATGGGATCACATCGACACCTTGTCGATCTAGGGCCAAACAGCCATCTACTGCTTTTGTTATGAATGTTGAATTGGTCGAGCGGGCTTCTTTGCGGATTGTCTCAAATGGGTTGCTGCTTTCAGAAGGTTTAGGTGAATCACTCACTTCGGGTGTGGGAGCCACTGCCCCTTTTTTGTTACAGCCTATCCCAATGATCAAAATGAGCAGCACGAGACCTCGACGCATGATAACCCCTCAAAAGCAAGCGATAATGCCACTTTAGGAGAAGAAGAAACGACTTGCAACACATCTCTGTATCCAGTTCCTGAGAATCCTTAGAATGAGCATATGACCGAACCTTTAATTTTTATGATGGGAAAATACCCCGCCAAAATACCACTCGACTACCTCTACTGTCGAAACCATATGTGGTGTCAAGAACGGGGCCAAGGAATTTTTCGTTTTGGATTTAGCGCGTATGCCGTTCGTTTGATGCAGGATGTTTATTTCTTGGATTGGAATATCAACGAAGGAGATTCGATCCGCTACAAGCAGCAGATTGGGAATATCGAATCTTCCAAAGCCACCTCAGACCTTTTTGCGCCCTGTGCAGGGCAAATGGTTTCGATCAATCAAGAATTGTTGAATGACCCCTCGAAAATTAATTCCGATACTTATCAGGCAGGGTGGCTGTTTGAGATGCGTTGTGAAGAAACGAGTTTCATGAACCCTCAACAATACATGGAATACTTAGCCACAAATTGGGAAAGTACCCAGCGGATTATCAAAGGTCAACTCTAATCCGAAAGGGGGGAAAGCCCCATTCTAATCAATCCGAAAGGGATGGGCTTCTGGTTCATTTTCCGACGAATTGATCCTTGTTCATCGTACTTGTAAGCGTTTCATTCCTTGAGTGGTTCACACTCATAAATGGCGACCTGAATCTTCTCCGGCGGGGCATCGGGAGGATAGGCATAAATCAATCGGCCCTGTTGAATCAAAGATTTGGCCCAAGGATATAAGGGGGTTTTCGATTCCGGCTCCTTACCATTCGGTTCCCAAACGGCATATTGCTTCGGTCCCACCCGAGGATTCACCATCGGGGGCATTTCCAAAGTTCGTCCCGAATAGAATCCCCCCCAGCCATAAGGATCAACCAGCCAATACTCGTTCACTCCATTTTGTTTCAACCACAAACCCGCTTCCTTGTGTCCCACACGTTGCTTATGTAAGGTCTTGAAGCTGAGAAAAAATGGTACGAACAACAGGCACAGGGCAACGATTCGGAACCATTGGTGATCGGTTTGCTTGGGGAATTTTTGGGCTAGCCATTTGGAGTAACTGCTCAAGCCTGAGCCGGAGAAGAGAATACATACCAGCACAATAGGAAGCGTATGTCGTTCCGAGATATAACCGGCCTTAAACGCTACGAGAATCAGAACCAAAAAGTGGAGAAGAGCCCAAGTGAATAACATCCACATCAGCCGATTCGATTCCGCCGAGAAATCACTGTTGAACTCTTCGGTTCGTTGCGATCGAAAAAAACGTATTAACCCGATCGCACCGAACAAGGGAAAAATATAAAAGGAGGCTTTGAGGAATTCCAGACTGGTCGCGCGGAAACTCCAAGTCAGTGCCTCGGTGGCTGTCGTCTCAGATTGAGTCCGCCAAGCAGCAAACAACGGTACCCCAACCGGAGCTAGGCCAACCTCGGGAATCACTCTTTTTTCAATATCTTTCTCGACTTCTTCTCCTTTGAGGGTGTCGATCAACGCATCACCGGTTCTCTTATTGGTCCATCTTCCAATCAGAGAACGATAAGGGAGAACAATAGTCAGGGTTGCCGAGGTCAAAAGTAGGCCGCAGATCAGCATACGGAACCATTCGCGTGAGTCCGTTCGAGATTTCAACGAGATGAGTAATCGACCCAGAACCACTAACCCCAGTGAGAGACCTAATATGGCAACATCCGGACGGACGAGATACCCCAAACCGATGAACCATCCGCTCAACAAAGAGTAATAGACCAGTGAAACCCCTGACAAGTTCATACCATACAGCAAAGTTTGAATGGCAGCGACCGCGAATAACAAGGATAACGGGTCCGAGATTCCATTCGCAGAGACCTCCACCCAGACGGGAAGAACACTAAAAATTCCCACCAGAAAAAAGGCAATGTGGGGGCCATAAAGTTGTTTTGCCAGCGAATAAAGAGGAAGAATCACCAAAAGCGATGCTAAAATACTCGCTAGTTGGGTCGCGAGAATGATTCTTTCTGGGCTTCGTTCCTCGGTTTGATACATCAAACGATAGCAGAATAAGGCAAAAGCAGGGAATCCCGGTGGGTGTTCCGCTCGACGAATGACCTCTTGAACATTGCTCATCCGTCGTGAGGTATCGCGATGGTCAATGGGCGGAACGTCCAAATTCAGGGCATAACGAGCAAACACCATAGTATCCCTTGAAGGGACGGCTGTGTGTGTTAACATCCAAAGACGTGGAATGGTAGCTAACACAAAGAGGATAATGAGGCGAACCCAATCTTTGTTCCATTTGTCGAGTGAATGGGGATGGTTCTGCTCAATCACAATGATGACCCTGAAGAGTACTTGCTCAAAAGGATACCAGAATTGAGGATTCTGACGAGAGGACTCCGTGGCTAGGAGCTAGGATGATTTTCATTAACGAAACGATTCAAATACCCGATGAGGAATTGGAATGGAGTTTTGCTCGCAGTGGAGGGCCGGGTGGTCAAAACGTTAACAAAGTCGCTTCTAAAGCCACTTTACGTTGGAATTTCTCTAACTCAAATGCCCTGACAGCGGAAATAAAAGATCGCCTACAGGTGAAATATCCCTCTCGGGTCACGAACGAAGGGGAGCTGGTTATCACTTCTCAAAAGACCCGAGACCAAGACCGGAACAAACAAGATTGTCTAGAAAAATTGAGAGAGATCATTCGGGCCGTTTTGGTGATTCCAAAACCAAGAAAAAAGACCAAACCCACCAAGGCCTCAAAAGCTCGCCGAGTCGCGGATAAACGTCACAAGGCAATCAATCGCGCCAAACGCCAAATTCCAGATGAAGACTAGAGAAAAAAGAATCAGAGCAGTAAAACTCCCCTGATTTGGTAACGATTGTATCAAACGCAATGGATGAAATAAATAATTCGCTCGGATGTAACGATCCATTCGACACACCATGGCGATACTTCTTAATTTTCGATGCCTTATCTGACGAAGACTAAAATTCAATCAGAATCGGTTCTCTTCATCGGCAAAGATATGAGACGGTTTGCAACACGATCGACATCATTTACGATTATCGTCATTTTGTTCGGTTGTGCCGCTGTTGCGAAACGTCCCGATACCCCTGCTGCACGGATCGATGATCGTCAATTCCAGAAGGAAGATCACTATCCCGACATACGATATTATCTCATGGTCTTTGGCTCAGAGAATCAATTACGCCAACCAAAATATACTCATACTTGGGCTTCGATCGTTACGGTGACTTACAAGTCCTACGGAGAGAAACCTAGTCTGCGAGTTGACACCATCAGTTGGATGCCCAAAACTCTGGAGATCAAAACCGAAAGCCTGAAGATAGAAGATGGGATCAATCTCGACTTGGAAAATTCCCTACGATGGGCAGAAAAAACCAAGCAAAATATCTCGATGTGGGGACCCTATGAAGTTTGGAGCGGTTTCGCCAAACGGTTCTTCACACAAAAGGATTTCATGGAAAGTGGCCAAATGGGCTACCAGTGTATTGACACGATTGGTGAAGCCGCGAAGACTGGGAAAGGTTGTAATTGCATCCATGCAATTACCGATATGGACCCCCGCTACGCTCGGTTCCGTTATCCGTTGGCTTATTATGGTGAGGGTGCCAGCGCACAGGTGGTGAGACGGTTTATGCATTCTCCGGTTATCATCGATCCTCCCAAAACACACGATTGGATAATTGAGGAGCTTGATTTAAACCGTTACAAGTTGAATTTGAAAGAATATCGAGGTCGAGCTGTACCTTATAAACCAGGGGGAGATGCAGGACTTTCGGTGGTCGATCCTTTAGATGTAATCAATCCTTTGATCCCCCCTACAATTCCTGCTCTTCCCTCCATTCGATGATTTGCTTTTTCGTTCCGTTTGCTGATCGATTCTATTCATTAGCTTTTGGCTTTGCTGAATTCTTCGTTGACGGCCGCCCAATTGACCGTATTCCACCAAGCATCGACATAATCGGGTCGCTTGTTTTGATATTTCAGGTAGTAGGCATGCTCCCAAACATCGATACCGAAAATGGGAATTAGTCCATCACTCAGGGGGCTGTCTTGATTGGGTTTTTTGATCGCAACGAGTTTTTTCGTGTTGGGGTCATACACCACCCAAGACCAACCCGAGCCAAATTGGGTCAAGGCGTTCTGTTTGACGGTATCCTTCATTTTTGAAAAGTCGCCAAACGCTTCGTTGATGGCGTCTGCCAAAGGTCCACTCGGTTCGCCCCCACCGTTCGGCCCCATGATACGCCAGAACAAACTATGGTTATGGTGTCCGCCGCCGTTATTTATTACGGCCTGACGGATATTCTCAGGGACAGACTTGATCGAGCGCAATAAATCCTCGATCGACTTGGCGGCGAGTTCGGTATGACCTTCCAAGGCTTTGTTGAGGTTATCCACATAGGCCTTGTGATGACGTTGGGAGTGAATTTCCATCGTCAAGGCATCGATATGGGGTTCGAGTGCGTTGAACGCATAAGGTAATGTTGGTAATGTGTGAGCCATTTTTGATTCCTTATCTCATTAGACTAAAAGACAACTTTTATGATAGCAGGGTAGGGAAGTAAAATTCTAGATTCTAGAGCTTGTTCTGGTTTGGTCTAGTGGTCACAATCGCCGACGATGCTTATTTTGTCTGAATTTCCAAGTCTTTTTGGAGATATTTTTACTTTGGGACTGCTCTAGGTTTGTTGATAGATTCGGACCTGAATTTTCTCTTTAGTTAATGTGTGCAGGAAATCCTCGATCTCGCCTCGGGTGCGATGTTCTACATAGGTAAAAGGAGTGTGATTCACAATCTGACTGGCTTCTTCTTGGTTGAGGTTATGCAGTGCCCGCAAACCCATTTCGATACTCTGTCTGGCAGTGAGTGGAAAGCTCAATATCTCGATTCCCCAAACCTTGGGAGGCAATTCCCGCGAACTAATCCGACGAATATCCGACAAGGCAGCCATGAGGATCACATGATCCCCTTCGCGGAGACGAATATCGGGATGGGGTGCTGAGAATTGTTCTCGATTGGGATTGAGTGCCACCGGAATGATATTGTAATCGATCTGAAGAGAACGCAGCGATCGATTGACCAACGGATCATTTTCGATGATGCTAAGCTCCAACACGGCAACAAATCGGGAGTCGAGTAAGAACAAGGTCAAGACTCGTTCACCGAGAAGGCCGGCCAAAAAGGCAGGCCCTACCAAATCGGGCAAAGAAAGAGCCAGTCGTACCCCAGCCGCCTCGCGGGCGGTTGCCGCTAAGGTGGTTTCTGCCAGACGAACTACTATTCGTTGATAGGGGTTCAACTCGGCTACAAGCAGGGCGATTTCCAGATTGGTTAAATCGGCAGGGGTCACGGCAATAACGGCTTTGGCACTATCAGCCTTGGCTTGCTTAAGCGTTTCCATCACAGTGGCATCACCGAGAAACACCGGCACCCCTTTGCGACGACACGTTGCCACATGAGGCGTGTCCCCCTTTAATTCAATCACCACCGGTTGTTCCCCTAAGGCAATTAGTTCCTCAACCGCTCGGAATCCCACATTCCCTAACCCGATGACCACGATATGCCCCCCATCGGGTACTTTTCTCACTTCCAAGGCTCCTCGAAGTCGGGCACGAATCAAAAAATTCGTCAAAATGGCGGTAAATGCAGCAACAACGATCGTTCCAATAATACGCAACATGCTCACAAAGACTTTGGCCCAACCTTCGTAATCTTTCCCTCCCATATCGGAACCCGTTGCGATCACACTGATGGTTCGATAAACCCCATCCGGCCAACTCAGACCGAGAGCCCAATGATAAATGCAAGCGCTGGTGATGACGATCGACACGAAAACTGCGGTGCCAATTTTTACTGAGATATCTGCCGAGTTCAAGGTGCGATATGCCACTCTGGCGAAGCGCCGAATTTTACCGGCCCAGAGAATATCGGTATCGATCAACTTTGCAGGTTCTAGAAAACGTCGAATTTCGTTGGGTTCACCGCTGATGATTAAACGATCGCCTTTGGAAAGAATACGATTGATGGGGATTTCGTTCAGGAGTAACGTTTGTTGTGTGGATGCAGAATAGTAACCGACGATGGTGATATTTTTGGTCCCAAGCGTACGAATCTCCCGATTCAAAAAAATCGAATCGTTATCGATCGCCACTTCGATGATCTGATGCCGAAAATGATTAATCGCAAAGGTTCCAATCACTCCTGCTGTGGTCGCTGTCACTGCCAATAACGGCGCTGCTAATCCCGAGACCGAGAGGGCAATCATGTTCTCAACGGTTTTCCCCAAACGGCTGAGAAGATTTTGGTTATACATTCGGACCACGATCCGAGCGGTGGGTGCCAGCTTGCGGATGAGTAAAGCGGAAGTCACATTGACCAGATCATCGCTGGTGACGACCAAGGCACCTTGAGCAGAGGAAATACCTGCTTCTCTTAAGGTGAGTTCATCTCGGCAATCCCCATTGATCAGACGAACTCCATTGAGTCTGGGATCAGTCGGTTTAATTTGGTTGTCGATAACAACCACTTCTAAACCGGCGGCCACGAGATTATCGAGGATACGCCAACCGACACTGCCAAGACCACAAAGCACAACAGGACCAGTCACAATATCCTCCGTGGGTCTTAATCTGGGTTGACCTTCACCAGTGCCGCAATTTCAGGGAACGATGCCCCCGCTCGAACCCGATCTTTCAACCGACAACGAGCAACGATTAACGATGCCAACATCTTTTTTACTTGATCTGTCTCTTCGACCATAGGCGATCTGACTAATTCAGCAAGACCATACGGGACCGAAAAAGGACCCGCTTTTTGGGTCTGCACAAAGTATTTCGCTGCTCGTTCATTTACTTTCAAGATTCGTTCTAACTCTTCGTGTTTTTCGGGTAAAATCGATCGGAGATCATTGCAAGCCCGCAGCAGAATGCCATGGTTCATAATCCGTGCATTAGGCGGATTCATCCATACTCCCGAATCTAGTTGTCCGGGTAAAAGGCCGAGTTTGAATTTCTCTACAGCCGCTTCAAGATATTTTTTCTCCTTGGAAACTCGATAAGCCTGCGCGAGTAAACTGATTGTAAACGCATTATCATTCCAATCGGGAACAACGGGTTGCGTAATCACCCATTCTGCTGCCAGTAATCCCGATTGGGTCCAACGTAAATTCGAGAGAGTTTCCCCTGCACGAAGCAAAGCAATCCCCGATTCACCCGTATCGTAGTAACTTTCTCCATCAGGTAGTCGGATAATCACCCAACCTTCTTTGATTGATTTTTCATCTTGATTGACGAGTCTCTCAATCATCTCTGCATATCGAAGATGTTTCCCACGAAGATCAGGAAAGTAAAAAAAACCTGCTTTGTCCTGAATGGAAATGAGACATTCGCAACCACCTTTAATCAGGTCGTCCAATGCTGCGAGACGATCGTTGAAATGTTTTTGCACATAGGGGCGTATCTCGCAGAAGGCGATCACCGCAGCGGCAAATCCTCGGGCCATGCTTCCTTGGGGGGCTTTGCCAGAGAGCAAAGTTTTTGTGACGGCCGTTTCCTGATCCAAAATTTTGAGGAACAGCTCCGTGGCTTCCTTCTCGTTCAAAAGTTGAGCTTTCAGTTTTTCGGGACGGGCTTGAAAATCGGGTAATCCTGCCGAATCGCCAAGAGTCTCCCGATATTGTAAGACCAGATTTTGGATCTTTTTGGAATCTTTGTCTCTCATCGCCTTTTGGAGTTCTTGTTCGATCTGTTTGAGTTTATCCGCTTGGGATTTGGAAAGGTTACTAATCGGTTTCCCAAACATCGTTTTCCCACCCGCATCAATCCCCACGATTTTTTCGGCTTCAACCAAAGCCCCTTCTGCGAGTGGGAATTGTTTAGCATCAAGATTTCTTTGAACGGTTTCGCGTAGTTTCAGAATCTGCTCTAGGGCGAGTTTGTTATTCGTTTCTTGTGCAAGTTGATAACACCTTCTTAGGCGTCTGTCGGCTAATTCAATTGTGAGGTCTTCTCCCAGTGAAACGAGACTGAGTAATAGGCAGTTCAAAACAGTCAATCGAAAAATCATGCGGATGGCCTCATTTCAAATCGGATTCATCATCGGGTTCGGACAAGGTCGTATTGATCTGATATTTTGCTAACATTCTGCGAAGAGTGGCGCGGGCCAACCCCAGTTTTTTGGCTGCCGCGTTCCGGCTTCCCTCACAGCGATCTAGGACCTCTCGGAGAAAATGAGGTTCAATCCATGCCAAAAATTGATCATAAAGATCGGTCGAGTTCTGATGATTCTCCTTCACCCAAGATGCAACCAATTCTTGAATGCTCTGAGTTGAAAGAGGCGAAGAGATTGTCTCTGTAGGGAAATGTTCTGGTAATAGAGGCCCCCCTCTCGCGAGGATCGAGGCATGTTCGAGCGCATTTCTTAATTCGCGAACATTCCCCTTCCATTCTCGGGCAACAAGAAATTCCTCGGTCGATTTTGGTAAGCTCGATTGAGAACCTAGTTTTCGTAAAAAGTATTTGATCAATAGGGGTATGTCTTCTTTTCGTTCTCGTAATGCGGGTAATGAGATTTCAAACACGTTGAGCCGATAGTAGAGATCGTGGCGGAATTCACCTTTCTCAACCATTTTAGCGAGGTTGGCATTGGTAGCCGCCAAAATGCGGACTTGAATCGGCAAGGGGTTAATTGCTCCGACGGGGAGAACTTCTTGATGTTCTAATACCCTTAATAATTTAGCTTGCACAGCAAGAGGAACATCGCCCAACTCATCCAGAAAAATAGTCCCCCCATTGGCAAGGCTCAACAAGCCTAGTCGGGATTGCCCCGCACCGGTGTAAGCCCCCTTGGTGTGACCAAATAATTCACTTTCAATCAGATTCGGGTTCAAGGCAGCAATATGAACGGGAACAAAGGGTTTATCCTTACGAAGCGAGTGATTATGAATGGCTCGGGCGACTAGTTCCTTACCAGTGCCGCTTTCTCCGGTGATGAGTACGCTGGCATCGGTCGCAGCCACCAGCGCGATTCTTTTGAAGACCGCTTGCATCGAGGGGGAATGGCCCACGAGTTCTTGTTCCGAGAAATCGAAACTCTCGATCGGTTGCCCCTGAGATTTTGATAACGAGGCCCTTTTCGCTGTCTCGATGGCTTGGGAAAGGTCAAAAGGTTTTGTGAGATAATCGAACGCACCGAGTTCGACAGCCTTAACGGCTGTATTCAGATTACCATGAGCCGTGATCACAATAATCGCCGCCCCACCGCTCACTTCCCGAAGTTCCTGCAGAACCGAAAGGCCATCCTGCTTTGGTAATCGAATATCCAGAAAAATGACTTCGGGTTGATATTTTTTCGCAGCCGTTAGTCCAGCCTCGGCACTGCCGACATTCCAAACGATGGCCCCTTCACGTTGAAAGGCTTTCGTTAATGCCCATGCAATGGCCTCTTCATCATCAATAATCAAGATTTTCGAGTTCATGGGATTAGCCTATTCGTTGAAAGGGATTTCCTACAATACCTGAACAGAAGAAACTTCAAAAACGGAGACGATCCATGCGTAAACTCTTCACAACCCTTGTTTTGCTTTGTTTCCTCGGCGCAGCTGTTGCTGCAGATGATACCCTTGAGATTTCGGGGCTTAAGACGAAAGTTCCCGCCGGTTGGAAAAAAGTCGAGATTAAGGATACCACATTCCGCCTGTACCAGTTTTCTCTTCCAAAGGCAGAGGGTGACGAAACCGATGCCGAATTCGTGGTCTTCAAGCTGGGTGCAGGAAGCGGCACTGTGCAACAAAATCTGGACCGTCAGCGAGCCAACTTCAAACCGGCCAAAGAAGGCGATAAACTCAAAGAAGAAGTAACCAAAGTCAAAATCGGGAAAGACGAAGCCACTTATCTGGATATTCAAGGTACGTTCTTAGATAAATTCCCTCCGTTCGATCCGAAAGCCAAAATCACCGAACGGGAAAACTATCGCCGTCTATATGTGGTGATGCCAGATGGGGAATACTATTTGCGAGTGAACGGCCCCGCCAAGACTGTGGCCAAGCACAAAGCCGCCTTCGATGAAATGTTGAAAAATTTGAAGTAATCATCTTCCCAATAGTTTGATCTTTGTTCTCTCCACGTCACGATCAGAACCAGCTGAACGATCAGTACCAGCTCATTCACAAGAATGCTGGTCGTTTCTCGTCTCATTTTGAATGAGAATGAAATTGTCAAATCGGCCGGTCACGATCATTTCCTGCGAGTTGAAAAATGAGAATGAAATCGTCAAATCGGTAGGTTATTGTCTGATACAATGACTTAGGTTTCATGTTCTCATTGTTATCGGTCTGAACTAGGGAGCGGCAAATGCTTTGGCGTGCATCCTTAATCCTCTTCTGCTCAATCCAACTCATTTTGGCATCGACATCATACGCAGCAGGGGAGGTCGAACTACTCAAATCGGCCTATCTCCCCACGGATGCTAAATATTTATTAGATTATCTCAAACACCGCACAAAAGTCTCTACCGATGAAAAGGAACTCAAAAGTTTAGTCGAGAAACTCAGTTCCGATGAACAAGAAATAGCCAATCAAGCATTCGGCGAACTGGTTTCTCGTGGCCCGTTGGCGATACCTATTCTTCGGACCCTGATTAACGATGCCCCGAAACCTTCGATTGCAGAACGGGCCAAGAAGGTCATTTCCCACATTGAAGGTCCGAACGGTGCGAAAATGACCAATGCTGTAATAACCACCATCGCCAATGGGAAACCGGAAGGGGCCGTCGATACCCTTTTGGCGTTCCTTCCTTTTGCGGAGGATAATACCGTCAAAACCACCCTGACCGAAGCTCTTTCCGCTTTGGCTTTCTCGGATGGGAAACCGGCACCCTCTTTATTGAAGGCGTTAGAAAGTCCCTCGGCCTCGATGCGGATTCTGGCTGTCGAATGTTTGACCAAACAGGGACAAACCGAGACTCGGGGGGCCGTCAAAAAACTTTTGGAAGATAAGGTAGTTTCCGTTCGCACATTTACCGCATTGACGCTGGCTAAAGTCGAAGATGTCGATGCGATCCCCGTACTCATCGAGGTACTTGGGGAGCTTCCGAAGGCGGAAAGAACTCCCGTTGAAACTGCACTCCGCGAGATCGCAGCGGATACAGCACCGAAAGAAATCAAATCAACAGGGAACGATGAGGCCGATCGAAAAGCCATCAAGATCGCCTGGGAAAATTGGTGGAAAAGGGTAGATGGAGCAACCCTGTTGGACGAATTTCGCTCTCGAACACTGACAAAAGACGAGGAAGCGAAAATTCGGAAATTGGTCGAAGAGCTAGGTTCCCCAAAATTCAAGGTCCGCGAATCGGCTTACATCGCTTTGATTTCTACCGGGCCTCGCGCCATTGGCCCTTTAACGGAAGCGATTGATGATCCAGATTTTGAACGCGCCAAAAGGGTCAAGGATTGCTTACAACAAATTCGCGCCAGTGAATCGCGAAGAGTGCCCCCCGGAACTGCCCGTCTGGCAGCTCTCAGAAAGGCCAATGGTGCCTCTCAAGTCATGATTGATTACATTCCTTATGCCGACGACGATGATCAAATGATCTCCGAGATTACCTCGGCGTTAATCAATCTCGCGCAGGTGAATGGGAAACCCGATCCGGTCCTGATTGCGGCATTGGATGATAAAAACCCGAATCGCCGCCTTGTCGCTGCAGAAGCCATGGCAAAAGGTGGCGGGCCAGAGGGACGCAAAGCCGTTCTAAAACTTCTCAAAGATACGAATCTCAAAGTTCGCCAAACGGCAGCCGTTTCACTGGCCATTGGTGGCGAAATTGCTGCCGTGCCCGTCTTGATCGAACTGCTGGTGGACCTCCCCGCGACCGAATCGTATCCCTCACAAGATATTCTTCTTCAACTCGCGGGCGATAACGCTCCCAAAGTGAATCTGGGGGAGAGCGCAGAAGATCGTAAAAAAGCCCAAGCCGAGTGGAGAAAATGGTGGAACGAGAACGAAAAAACAATTAACCTCGCTAAGCTGACGAGTTCTCCTGCACAACTCGGTTATACCCTTGTGGTTTATGCTTCAGGGGGGGGCGGAGCAGGGTACGTTGTGGAACTGGATCGCTCGGGGAAGGTGATGGGGGAAATAAAAGGGGTTAACTATCCGGTAGATGCTTTTGTCGTTGCAGGAGGAAAGGTCCTCATCACCGAGGGGAGTGGTAATGC
>JAOAAA010000105.1 GCA_026419115.1 Gemmataceae bacterium | reverse complement strand
AGGAGAGTGATGTAATCGAAGTGGATTTGCGATTCGGCCAATCGTTCCTCCGGATGAGCAGGGTATTCGATGTCGGGTAGTTCGCTCAGATCGATGTTCCTCATCGTGTGGTCTCCTTTGGGATAGGGCCATTATATCACACCAATGCTCTCACTCTCATTCAAACCTTCGCCTGCAACTATTAATTCTTTCGCTTTGTGAGTATTGACTTTTGATAGTTGCAGAGTTGATTCGTTGATTGATCGATTCGCTAAGATCAGACGTCGATTTCATCGGCTGCGACCTTATCCGCATTATTCATGATCTCCCGATACCGGTGGCTGGCATCCTTTCCAAGGAGATGGTCAAAGGTTTCGTCGGCTTTCAAGGGATTGTCGATCTCGACTTTCAACAAGGTTCGGTAACGGGCATCCAAAGTGGTTTGTTTCAAGGTTTCGGGATTCATTTCACCTAATCCTTTGAAACGGGTGATCTCGTAGTTTGCATTGGCCCGTAATTTCGAGATGATTTCTTCTTTGTGATTATCGTCACGTGCCCAAAATGTTTCTTTGCCAACATCGATTCGATAAAGAGGAGGCTGAGCGATGTACACATGACCTTTGCGGATGAGGTCGGTCATATGCCGAAAGAAGAAATCGAGCAAAAGGGTCGAGATGTGGTGACCATCGGCATCAGCATCCATCAGAAGGATTATTTTTCCGTAGCGAAGTCCCTCGATGTTGAACTTATCACCCGCACCGGTCCCGATTGCGGTGACAAGGTCTTTCAATTCTTGATTGTTGAGCGCTTTCGCAGTGGGCATGCCTTCGCTATTCAGAATCTTCCCACGAAGCGGAAGAATCGCTTGGTAACGATTGTCTCTCCCTTGTTTGGCGGAACCTCCTGCAGAATCTCCTTCGACGATGAATAGTTCTGTCTCCTCCATTTCTGTGGATTTACAGTCGGCCAGTTTGCCTGGTAAATTCAAACGTCGAGAACCGGCCGATTTTCGTTTGACTTCCGCGACGGCCTCGCGCGAAGCCAGACGGGCACGGGCTGCCATGATGATCCGTCCCACGATTGCATCTGCAACACTTGTATTATTGTTCAACCATGTTTCGAGTGCGGGTCGAACAAAGTTTTCGACGGCGGCGGTCATTTCGGGATTGTTCAGTTTTTCCTTGGTCTGTCCTTGGAACATCGGTTCGCGAACAAACACGCTCAGAAGGGCGACGATTCCCTCGCGAATATCATCCGCAGAGATGTTGAGGCCTTTTGTTTTGACCTCGTGGGTTTCCATGTAATTGCGAATGGCCTTGGCGATGGCATCTTTTAACCCTTTTTCATGGGTTCCCCCATCGGGAGTGCGAATACCATTGACGAAGGAGCGGAAGGATTCATCGGTCGATTCGGTCCATTGGAGGGCGATTTCCATTTTCCCTTCCCCGTCACGGGTCAAAGAGAAGGGCGTTTCGTGAACGACCGCTTTTTGACCTTCGGTGACAAGGCGTTTGAGAAATTCGGGTAATCCACCCGGATGAGTCAGATCATGTGTTTCGCCTTTGACCTCATCCTTAAAGATGATTTTGAGACCGGAATGAATGTAGGACATCCCTTCGAGGTGGTCTTTGATTTCTTCGGAGTTGAATTTGGTGACCTTAAAAATTGTTTCATCCGGTTCAAAGTAGATCGTGGTGCCGTGCCCCCGATTTGGTCCCAGTTTTTCCACTTTCGTTTGGGGAATCCCCCGAGCATATTTTTGTTGCCATTCAAAACCATCCCGTCGAATAGTGGCGATCAGTTTGCGGGAAAGGGCATTCACGACGGATGCTCCCACCCCGTGAAGGCCACCTGAGTAGAAATAACCATCGGTCTGCCCGAATTTTCCGCCGGCATGCAGAACGGTGAGGACTAATTCGAGACCCGATTTTTTATGTTTTGGATGGATATCCACTGGGATGCCCCGCCCGTTGTCGGCAACGGAAATCGCATCTCCCGATTTATGCAAGGTGACCGTGATGGTATCCCCGTGGCCGTTCAGATATTCATCTACCGAGTTATCGACGATTTCCCAAACTAAATGATGGAGACCTTTTGAGTCGGTACTCCCGATGTACATGCTGGGTCGTTTGCGTACTGGCTCTAGGCCTTCGAGTACGGTGATGGAGGTCTCGGCGGTGTATTGACTCGATGTTAAAGTTGGCATATGTCGTTAGAATTTAGGGTCATGAATCACAAATTTATCAGAACATTCAAGGAATGGTGCGACGTTTAATCGAATAAAGTACCGTTATGTTTTCCGTTGGCCGAGGGCTTTTTAGGGGGTTCGGGGGGCTGGCCTGCTTCGATGGCTTCCCAATCGACTAATTGAATTTCGGCAGGAACAATCCGTGAGATACCCGCTCGTTTCACGACCTCGGTTCCGGAACCTCCCCGATTCGTGGCTGCGATTTGCTTCGAGCTGATTTCGCGTGTGGTTCCACCTGAAGTTTCAACAACCAAGGTATGTTTGCCCTCGAAAATCTCGGCCCCGATACACGTGTCATCCCCTTTGAGTTTGATACCAACCACCCCTTTACCTGCCCCTGCCAAAATACTGACCTGAGCGAGTTCAAAATGAGTGACGTAACCTTTGGCGGTTACAAGAAACGCATCTTTCTCGTGGCGGATCACTTTCGCGAAAACCACCTTTTCCCCTTCACTGAGGCGGATATAACGGCGGCCTGCTTTGGTGCTAATGGCACGGAAGGGATTCAATGGCGTTCGGACGACAAAGCCGCCACTGGTCACGGCAAATAGGTAGGGGGCTGGGGGTGTTTCCCCTTCGGCTGCGGAATCGGCTGGGGTGAAGCGCGGATCGGTGGTTTCAATCCCGACGATTTTGACTTGGTCGGCCAATTTGAAGAATTTGGCAATCGGTTCGCCGTATCCGCCACCTGCGGGGATTTCGTTGGCTCGCATGGTGTAGGCGGTGCCATCATCTGCAAAGAAAATGATGTTGTCGAGTGTGCTGGTGGGCACAACGGCAATGACCTCATCGCCTTCTCGCACGCGAGTTCCCGTTGCTGAGGCTAAACGGCCGACCCGTTTGATCCATCCATCACGGGTGAGAATCACATTGGTGTTTTCTCGAACGATGTAGGCTTCTTCTTTGAATTCCAAAACGTCTTCATCGCTGGCCATCCGTGTTTGGCGACGGGTACCTAGCGTTTCGCCCAAAGTGGAAAGCTCTTCTTTGATGACTCCCCACAGTTTCTTTTCGCTCCCTAAAATGGTTTCGATTCGTTTGGCCTCTTTGAGTTTCTCGGCCAATTCATCGAGGATTTTCTGAATTTCTAATTGGGCGATCTTGTATAACTGGGCATCCAAAACGGCCGTGGCCTGTTCTTGATCGAGTTTGAGTTGAGCAATGAGCTTCGTGGCAGCATCGCTTTTTCCCGAAGATTCTCGAATGATTTTAATCGCCTTATCGAGGGCATTGAAAACAATTTGAAAACCTTCCAAGATATGAATGCGTCGTTTGAGCACGTTCAATTCGTATTCAAAACGTTTACGGACGGTCGCCAGCCGAAATTTCAAAAATTCCTGCAAAATGGCTTTCAACCCCAGTCGGCTGGGGCGAAGGGAGCCATCCTCTTGCGGAACAAGGCAGGTCATGTTGTAAGCAAAGTTTGCCTGTAAATCGGTATGTTTGTAGAGATAGGCCATGACCAATTCCGGATCGGTACCTGCTTTGATGTCTAAGGTGATCCGCAAACCATCTTTTTGATTGGTTTCGTTGGTCAGACCCGTTAAACCGGGGAGGCGTTTATTTTCGATGATGGTGCCAATGTCGTTTTCGATCTTTTGTTTGTCGGTTCCGTAGGGGATCGAATCGATTACGATTTGTGGCTTTTTGGGATCATCGTTCTCGACTTTCCATTCGGCTTGAATTTTAATGCTTCCTTCCCCTTCCTCATAGATTTTCCTCAGGGTGGTTCGGTCCGTGACAATTTTTCCACCCAAGGGGAAGTCCGGTCCTTTGACCCTGTTCATTAATTCGGCGGTGGTGGCTTCGGGATCATCGATTAAATGGATGCAGGCTTTGATGACCTCTCCCAAATTGTGCGGGGGGATATTCGTGGCCATACCCACGGCAATCCCCGAGGCGCCGTTGACGAGCAGATTGGGAAACTCGGCAGGAAGTACGACGGGTTCTTGAGTCTCATTGTTGTAGGTGGGGCGCATTTCGACGGTATCTTGCCGAAGTTCTTTGAGCAGCGAATCGGAAGCGGCCGCGAGTTTGGCTTCCGTATAGCGATAAGCAGCGGGGGCATCGCCATCGACCGACCCGAAATTCCCTTGACCGTGAACTAAGGGAACCCGCATCACCCAAGGTTGGGCCAACCGAACCAAAGCATCGTAAATCGCGCTGTCGCCGTGGGGGTGGTATTTACCCATTACGTCCCCGACAATTCGCGCACATTTCGCGGGCCGACCCTCGAAGGCAAGTCGAAGGTCGTTGAACATGGTATACAAAATTCGGCGTTGAACTGGTTTCAGGCCATCGCGAACGTCCGGCAGGGCACGAGATGTAATGACCGAGACGGCATAACGTAAGTAGCGTTCATGCGTTTCACGGGCAATCGATACTGTCTGAATCGTTTCCGCCATTTCACATTTCCTAGACACTCGGCCTTAAAACGGGCGCATCTTCAACAATGGGTAGATAGTAGATGAAGCATATCAGAAAGACCAGAGCCGACATATGTTAGTATGTACACTATTTGTCAATCTTTCTGAGATAACGTTATAACTAGGCATAATTTATGCTCTTGGGAAAATTACCCAATTTTAAGGGTTCTACCTATCAAAGTAGAGAAATTTCGTTTGGGAAGATACCTTCGGCACCGAGTGGAACTATCCACGATCCGAGGAGGGCTTCTTTCCGATTTTTGCTCCGTCCCCAAGTGCAACCCCACTTCCTATAATTAAAGCGTCCTATTCTATTTGATGAGGTTGTAGATGGATCGGGGGGTATTTCTCTTTGTGGGTTGTTTATTGACCTTCACCTCTTCTTGGTTGGGGTTGGTCTTTCTCCCACAGGCGCAACTCACATTGGCACAACCAACCGATTCCTTGGCTTATCCGATTCCCCTCACCGAAGAGGAACAAAGGGGTCGAAAAGTGTACCAGAGTCTGGGATGTATCTATTGCCATAGCCAACAAATTCGATCGCAGAAGTTTGGCAACAATGCAGATATGGAACGAGGCTGGGGAACCCGTCGGACGGTCCCACGCGATTACCTGCTGGATCGACCCATTCTGTTAGGAACCAGCCGAACGGGGCCGGACTTGGCCGATATTGGTAGCCGCAACCCCGATGCCAATTGGCATTTGCTTCATTTATATAATCCTCGAATGATGTCTCCGGGGTCGATCATGCCGGCGTTCCCCTTTCTTTTCGAGAAACAACCCAAGGGAGAACAACCATCTCCCAACGCTCTTCCTTTTGAAGGGGCATGGAAAGAACAACTAGGTGAATTTGAGATTATTCCCAAGCAAGATGCGCTCGATTTGGTGGCTTACCTAAAAGCCCTGAAAAAACGAACCCCCTTACCCGAGGCCAAAGAATGACTCCTCCACAGTCACCTAATGAGACCTCATCGTTTGAGAATCAGACCGATGAGGTTTCGATTCAAGATATTCATCGGCCGGTGAACCAAGAATACAACGAACCACACGATGGCCACGAACCGGTTCCCTCTTGGGCAGTGCTGATCTTTGGCGTGCTTCTGTTTTGGGCAGGCTGGTATATTGCCAATAACAGCGGAAATTTCGATGCCAAAGTTCTGGATGAGTATTCCCCGCAAGCCAAACAATCGGTTGCTTCTTTGATCCCATCGGTTCTGACCGCTGGTTCTGCCTCTACAAATCCCAAGAAGGAATAATTCTGCCGATGGCCAAACAACCCGATGTTGTGATTATTGGGGGAGGTGTGATTGGCCTAATCTCGGCTTGGATGCTTGCCAAAGAGGGGCTGCACGTCCATTTGCTTGAGCGGGGCGAAGTGGGCAAAGAATCCTCTTGGGCCGGTGCCGGAATTATTCCTCCCGGCAAGTTTGAGCAGGCGAGGAACCCCTTTGATCGATTTCGGTCGTGGAGTTCCGAGCAGTTTCCCCACCTCGTAAAGGAATTAGAAAATCATACGGGTCTTGGTTGCGACTATCATGTTTGCGGGGGGATCGAATTTATCGATTCTCCCGATCCGGTCGTTTCCCTGTGGCAAGCAGAAAAGATTGAATTTCAAGAGGTCCATAACCATCCGAAGATTAAATTTCCGGCCCCGCGAAGGGGGTATTATTTCCCCCAAATGGCACAAATTCGCAACCCAAGATATTTAAAAGCCCTTCAACAAAGTTGCACACAACATGGAGTCAACATCGAAACAAAGGCGGCTGTTTCTGGTTTTCAAGTCTCGGGCAACCGCGTGACTGGGGTGGACTTGGCTAATGGCAAGCAAATCGAGGGACAAAATTTTGTCCTAGCAGCGGGGCCATGGAGTGAGCCGTTTCTTCAACAATTTGGGGTGAAACTGAACATCGATCCCGTGCGTGGGCAAATCGTTCAATTTGCTGCCCAATCCGTTGGATTAAAGGAAATTCTGATTGTTGATAAATGTTATTTGGTCCCCCGTGCGAGTGGCGAAATTTTAGCAGGAAGCACAGAAGAACCGGAGGCGGGTTTTCAAAAAGAAAATACTCAAATGGCCATCGAATCACTCAGGGAATTCGCAGAGGGGTTGGTCCCCGAATTGCGAAGCTGTCCGGTGATAAAAACTTGGGCAGGCTTGCGCCCTGGTTCTCCGGATGGGCTTCCCTACATCGGCAAAGTGGAACCGTATCAAAATCTGATTTTTGCAGGGGGACACTTTCGGGCTGGCATCCAACTTTCCCCCGCGACGGGGCGGCTGGTCTGCGATCTCGTGCTTGATCGGCCTGCGCTTTTCAACCCCAAGGATTTTGCTTTGGATCGTGAGCCACCGAGAGATTTTCAAGCCAGTTTTCGCTCGTAGGGGATGAGCGATTCAAAAGACCCCCTTGGGTGCTTCAGTAATTGGGCTGGCTGATTTGACGTAGAGATGCTTATCTCATCATGAGAGGTAAGGCCATCGATGGGGAAAGTTGCCGAACTTCGTTGATGGCGGTTTCGAGTTGGCGTTGCTTATCGTTGACGATGAAATCCGGAGTGACACCAGCAGCGATGGGTTTGCCACTGGGACCGAACAGCCGAGCATAGGTAATCCGCATTGCGCCCCGTGGCTTGATCTTCCCATCCTCTTTTTCTTCCGCCGTGGTCATTTTGACGAGCATTTGAGCGGTCCCTTTGCCAAACGTGGCAACACCTACCACCTTACCTCGGTCGCGGTCATGAATGGCCGTGGCCAAGACCTCTGCAGCGCTGGCCGTTTCTGCATCGACTAGGACCACCATCGGAAGGTCGATCGCAGCAGGACCCACCGGAGCTGTGTAAACCTTATTGAACAGAGCGATCGGGCTATTCGCCGACATAATCACTCCACCGGAGAGGAATCGTTCGGCAAGTTTGATGGCCGCATCAAGCGAACCGCCTGAGTTCCCCCTCAGATCAAGGACAATCGCTTTGATGGCTCCCTCGCCCATTCCCATACCCATCAGGGTTTTGAGAGTCTCATCGAACTCTTGTGGGGTATTCGGGGTGAACAGAGTAATTTTGATGTGGGCGATACCCCCTTCGAGAACCGTGCCGCTCACCGTGCTGTTACCAGTTGAAGGTGTTTCGCGATTGAACTCCTCACCCGAAATCCAGACCGAGTATTCATCGAGGCTATTGCAGGCCCCACAAATAAATTCGTTCACAATCACGCTGGGGTTTTTGAGACCGGCATATCGGGAAGCTCGAACGATGTCCATCACAAACATGACCACTTCGCGGTTGGAGGAAGGCTCTTTAGTAGCGAAAAAGTCATTCAGGTCCATACGCAATTTTTGAATCTTCGAGCGATCCAAATCAGCGGCGTACCGTTTGATGAACTGAGCATCGTTCAACGAATAAAGATACTCGGCCAGTCCCATCCGAAAGAGTTCTTTGGGGCTAACCCGATCGGGATCGACGTATACCGTTTGAATTTTTTGAAGGACCTCGCCGTAGAAGGCATAAAGTTGTTCGGGCTTTAAGGTTTGAAGTTTCGAGAGGAATTCGGGGTCTTGGTATCGTTTGGCTTGGATAACCTTTTTCAAACAGCGTTGGACCCCATTATGTATGGCGGGGTCGAGACGATCGCTCTCACGCAGTTTTAACCAAACTTGAAGGGCCGAATCCCAGTCTTGGGATTTCTCAAGTGCTATGGCCTTCGCTTTCAAATCTTCTTGGCCAAAAAGTGTCACAGGCGACACAAAATAGACCAACAGGATCAAACCAGTCGAAAGCGTTCGTAAATACCCTAACGACATCATGTACCCCCACAGTCGGACTTTAAGTCCCGGGAGAGAGGAAACTACCTAAATCGAATCTTAATAAAATTGGTCGAATGAGTCAAACACTAAATCCGAAATTACTCGACCGTTACAAAATTAAACGATTCAGGTTGGTCAAAGTTTGACCCACTTCAAAGATTCGGACCGAGATTCTGTTATCAGCTTGGCATGAACAATTGGATAATGGCCGAGGGAGGGGATCACGTTAGTGGGCCCAGAAGAATTGGAAAATCTCTCAAGTGGATGGCGTCTATGGTTTAGGAAGGTTTCTTTCTCCGGATACGGAATACGCGGCGAAGAATCTCTTTCCCCTGAAAATACAGCAGAATTAGCGTTAATCCCACGGCAATGGCAACATAGGTCCATTCGTTAACTTTTTGACGTTGAAGTTCTCGCTCTTTCTGAGCTTTTTCCTCGGCTTTACGTTGCTCTTTTTGGGCTTGTGCTGCCTTCTGTTGTTGGTCTTTTTCGTCGAGGTATCGTGCCAATATGGAACGATGTTCTCGCAGCAGGGACGGCGTATAGCCCGAAGCATTGGTGAGACGGTCAAAAATCTCAAAGGCAATTTCGGGTTCACCATTCGCATTGTAAAGCTCGCCTAAAAGCCACAAGAGACGATCATCTTTGGGGTACCAAATCAATAATTGCTGGACGATGGCTAGGGCATCGGGGGGGAGTTTGGCTTTCTCGTGGGCCGCAATCTGACCCGCTTCGTATTGACCCGATTCTCCAACGAAGCGAACCGGTTCGGTATTGCTTTTCGGGGGTTTCACATACGGAAAAATGGGGTCCACATCCTCAGTCGCTTCCAAGCCCGTCGATTTGGGCTGTCTCGAACGGCTAAATAAAAAGGGGAGATGATATTGTTCCTCAAATCGTTTCAGCCAAGCCAGTTCTTCGGGAGTGTATCGAAACAAGGTTTTTGGAAAATTGCGTAGGAGTTCCTTTTGTTGTTCAAAAGCCCGTTGCCATTGCCCTTGTTGTGCGTCGCGATGAATCGAATAGGCCATCCCCACAAAATCGTTCTGCTGGGAGCTGATCAAACGGTTCAACTCGGAGGTTCGTCCTAATCGAATCATATCCCCAATAAGGATGGCATTTTGTTCGGGGGTTCGTTTCGAGATTGGTAGCAGTTCTTCGATCCGATTGAGTCGCTTTTTTCGAGCAAGGCCGGGGTAATCGGCCCGATCCAAATCACGAAGTTCCAGCAACATCGATGCAAATCCATTGGAGTATTGAATCGGTTTTGCGAACCCTTGGGCATCGAAATCGAATTCTAAACGCTCCTCGGGGTGGTAGATGCCTGCTTCGATTCGATTGGGTCCGAAACTCCAGACGAGCAACAAGATAAGTAAAAATCTAGGGGTTATAATGATCATAACGATTGATGGATTTATTCTTTCTAGAAAATTATGGGTGTTTGTATCTGTTGATAGTTTTATAATAAATCTCTGTCCTACGAAAGGAGTGATGAGTGTATGGATTAGTAGGAGGTATTGAACAATGGGAACACTCGGAGAAAGAATCGAGAAATCGATTCGCAACCATACCGATCGGCATATTCAACAATTGCGCGTTGAAATTTTACCGGGTCGGGTATTGCTGTTTGGTTCGACTCCCAAATACTTCTACAAACAAATCGCCCAAGAAACGGTAAGGCTGGTTTGTACGGGTCTGCGAATCGAGAATCGTATTGTGGTTCGGAAAACCCCTTCGAGCAAAACTCTCCCTGCCGAGATGCCTGCGAAAGATCAACTTCTCGTCAGCTCAACTTTAGGGGAATAACCCGATTGTAGGTGAGTGTAAAGTTTTCCCTTGGAAGAGACTGATTCCCAGAATTCATAATTCATAGTTCAAAAAATCGTCCCATTCTCGAAGAATTTGTTTCTGGGTCTTCGTACAAAAATCCAACGCTAAGTTTTGCGAAATTCAACTCTAGGTCATGGTTTCATGAGAACATTCGCCATGGGTGATATTCACGGCTGTCGCAGCGCCCTCGATCGCTTACTTTCCGAATTGCAGCTGAAACCCCAAGATCGATTGATAACCTTGGGAGATTACATCGATCGGGGGCCTGACTCGGCAGGGGTTCTGAATCGTCTGATCGAATTAAGAACGAAATGCGACTTGATTCCTCTTCGGGGGAACCATGAGATGATGATGTTAGCAGCTCGATCGAGCTATCAGGCCCTGCAGTTTTGGTTGCAATGTGGGGGCGATGCCGCCTTGGAGTCCTACGGACAACAACCTTGGGACGAAATCACCATCAAAGATATCCCTGTGGCGCATTGGAATTTTCTGCGGAATGAGTGTGTCGATTATTTCACACAAGGGAATTACATTTTCGTTCATGCCAATCTCAATCCAGATTTAGAATTGGAAGATCAGGTTTCTGAATGGTTGCATTGGGAGTTTCTGAAACCGAGTCGGCATCGGGGACATTGTTCCGGCAAGGTGATGGTGTGTGGTCATAGCGAACAACGTAATGGGTTCCCTTTGGTCCTCAAGCAAGCGATTTGCATCGATACTTGGGCCTACGGGGAAGGCTGGCTGACGGCCTTATGCCTCGATGATCTTCACTATTGGCAAGCGAACGAACTCGGGGAGCTTCGACAGGGGACTCTCACGATCTAAGTGAGAATCGAACCGTAACGATTCTCGCTGAATAATTTGGGGCGGCAACAGCCCCATTAGGCCTCGGGGCGATTTTCGTTCTGATATTGTTCTCAATCTAGAAACATGTTAGGAAAAGCTCACGATACGATGTCAATCTTCATTAAGTGATTCAGAATTCGACTCGGAAATTTCCTAGGAAGCGATTGGCTATCTAGAATAATTTCAGAACCAATAGACTTGAAAGCAAAATTAGGGTTCGGTCCTATGGCATCTGCTCCAACCGGTCCTGTCCGTGGACCGGTTCCTTTTTCCCTTTCGCGTGATATTCTCGCCTCGTTGGTTGTTTTTTTAGTTGCTTTGCCTTTGTGTATTGCCATTGCCACTGCGTGCGGTCTGCCCCCCGAAACGGGAATTATCACGGGAATCGTGGGGGGGATCGTAGTGGGGTTTTTAGCAGGCTCACCCTTACAAGTCAGTGGACCCGCAGCGGGGTTGATCGTTCTGGTCACGAACTATGTGTTACATGCGAAACAGGCCCAAGAAAGTGGGCAAACGACTCTTTCGGTCTTGGCCTCTTTGGGGGTGGTGGTTTTTCTGGCAGGTCTGATTCAGATGGTGATGGCAGGCCTACACTTGGGCCATTGGTTTCGCGCGGTTTCCCCTGCTGTGATTTTAGGTATGCTCGCGGGGATTGGTGTGGTGATAATGGCGAAGCAGATTTTTGTTCTCATTGATGATGAACCGGCCCCTTCGGTATTGAACAATATCCTCTCCCTTCCCAGTTCCCTAAACAAAGCTATTCAGGATTACGATCCCGTCTCGCCTCATCATGGTTATGCTGCGCTAGTGGGGAGCGTCACAATCTTGATTCTTATTCTTTGGCCCATGATTACTCCCCGAAAGTGGCAGCTCATTCCGGGCGCATTGGTGGCTGTGTTGTTAGGAACCGTTTTATCTGGCTTGATCGAGCCAAACCTGAAAAAAATCGATATTAGTGCCAACCTCGTGGAAAAAATCACTTGGATCACTTGGCCTTCGTTTTGGGAGTTGGTTCAAAAAAGTTCGACATGGATTTCCGCACTGAGCTTTGCCGCAATTGCCAGTGCCGAGAGCCTACTTTGTGCTACAGCAACCGATCGTATGCATTCGGGGCCAAGAACACAATACAATCGCGAACTTTTTGCGCAAGGGGTGGGGAATACGGTGTGTGGTATCCTTGGAGCGTTGCCCATGACCGGAGTGATCGTCCGATCCTCAGCGAATGTGAATGCGGGGGCGACTTCGCGCTTGTCTGCTATCCTTCATGGGGTGTGGTTACTTCTTGCGGTTTTGTTATTGAACGAATGGCTAGGAGAAATCCCGACCTCGGTTCTCGCGGCAGTTCTTGTTTACACCGGTTTCAAATTGCTGGAAATCAAAGGATTTCGTTCTTTGTGGGGAGAAAGTCGTGCCGAGTTTCTTATTGCCGTTATTACTCTGCTCGGTGTAGTCTTTTGGGATCTGCTGATGGGGGTTTTGATCGGAATTGCTCTCTCGGCGATCCGCTTATTACTCCGCTTTTCTCAATTGGTAATCATCAAAACAACCAAGCCGGACAACGTCGTTCATTTGGAATTGTTTGGGGCAGCCACCTTTTTGAGTCTTCCGAAATTAGCCCAAGTGTTAGAGCGACTCCCTGCCAACTCTAAGGTTCATGTTCATATTGACCATCTGGAAACGGTGGACCATGCGTGTTTGAAGCTCTTTGACAATTGGGCTGCGCAACATCGAAATACGGGAGGGGAACTGGTTCTCGATATGGAGAGCCTACACACACGGTTCCAAAAAAATCACAAAGGTTGAAGTGTTGTCTGAGAAAGAAGATGAGAGAAGGGAAAATGCGTCCGAGGAAGATTGTGAATTAAGCGGAAATCGGTTGAGCAGATGCAAATCGGGGGAGCGGAGGGAAATGGGTGGAGAAGGTAGAGGGAGGGGTTACTTAATCGATCGAGTGATTTTGGTCACATTTCCTTGTTTATCTGCAACGGAAATTGTCAAGGTGCCTGTGACGGGTGCGGGTGCGGTCCAAGTCCAAGTCGAATCCCCCGTCGATGAAAAATGCTTCGCCAAGTTCGTGCCTGCTTTGATGGTTCCTATATCGTGTTGGGAAGTGATAGATAGGCTTTCGAGGCTTAGACCCGTGCCATAATCATACATCCCGATTGAGATTTTGGCGCCGTCTACGATCGCGGTTAAAGTGGGCCGTTGATCGTCGAGCATCCATCCAAAGCCCCGTTTGTTGGGATTTTGGGGATCGTAATCCAAATCAATCGGGCAACCCAAATCGATCCAGCGAGCCAAAGTTCGTTTATCCTCATCGGTGAGCGGTTTGACTTTCCCCGATTTCACGGCCTCGGGGGGGGGCATGATGCTACCCGTGTAGTCGAGATCGAACCGAGATTTATATTTTTGAAGGTCAACCTCTTTCCCTTGATGGAACAATTTTCCGGAACCGTGTTCAGATTCAGAGGGATGATCATCATTGGAAAACCCGTCCAAGCGTTCCCCATGAATCTTCCAAGTGAGCAGACTCCGTCGCGATTGGAATTTCCGGATATACCGCGAAGCATTCGGGTACCCCCAACTCTCCCAACCGACGGGTTTGTAGCCGAATTTGGCTCGTTCATCCATCGCGAGACGAAGGTAAGTCCCTGGAAACTTCCCATGATGATCGTACTGAATCCATTCTTCGTCCGCATCGAGATGAAGTTTCGCTGCAGGATTTTCGCCACTATGGCAGGCAACACAGCTTTTTTGCAGAATCGGTTTCACATCCCGCCAGTATTCCACCGTGAGCGGATGATTTTGATAGCGGAGGCCGGTTTCGTTTTTGGTATCCCACTTTTGGGCGGAGGTATCGCGTTGGCGGTCGGTCAACAAGGGGGTTTTCTGAGTTAGGTCCCAAACGGGATAATTTTTCTGACTGGCCAAGGTTTTCTCAAAAGCGGTCGGTTGTTGGCTGTGGGCATGGCATCCCCCACAATTGGTGCGAACTTCTCCCGGACGTAACTGGTGCCACGTTTGGGCTGCATTGAGTACCATCCCATTTTTGTCCAAGGTTTGGAAAGTAAAACCCGTATCGGCAGGAATTTTGGCGAGAAAACTGGTATCGGGGTTTCCATCCGGATCAAGGGGTTGCTCTGGACCGTTCCATTTTCGGAGTGGAATTTCTCCCAGAATCCGCAAGCGTTCCCCTGCATGATTGAAGTATCGTCGCCCCGAATTGGCCCCTTTGCGATCCGTCGTTGGTTCCATGAGAAGAATCCGCACCGCATGGATATCTTCGTTGGTGTAAAGTCCCGCATCGGCACCTTGGTTATGCCAATTTAACGGCATCCCGTTGCCGTGCGAAGTGAACGGATCAAGCCCTTTCCAAGGGTCGTTTTTCCCTGCGAACTGTCCCGTGACCGAGCCTTTGGGAACCAATCCATTGGGATAGGTTTCACGCTTATAGAAGCTCGATGTGCCTACCAAGCCGAAGGGACTCGCTACGGGCAAATGTTGGTTCACGGTTGGTCGACTGGGCAGAACTTTTGGTGGTCCCCCGTAAATTTTTTCGTAGGGGACAACCGCACGAGGCCAACATTCGTTGTATTCGGGGTCATTTTTGATTAATCGTAATTCACTTGGTTCGTTCACCACTTCACTTTTCTTAATGAGATAAATCCCCCCATCGATTTGGGGTAAGTAGGTGTACTGATGGTTCACAGGGCCTAGCGAATAACAGGTCAATAAATGGTTATCGGGTGCGGCCGAGGGATGGGTAAATTTCCCAACGGCCGGCGATTTCTTATCTCCGAGCACGCTCCGATCCGCTTCTCCTTCCAGACCGTGCGTAAAAGGGGTCAGGGAAATACTTCCCAGTGGCATGAAGGGCATGCGATAAATTCGCGGATTCCCATTATCATATCGTCCATATCGCCAACCTGAGTTCGCATTCATGTTGGCGGGACCGAACGAAGGATAAGGCTCCGAAGCGGATGAATTCTCGGCGGGGCTTTTCAGTTTGATATAGGCACCAAACCCCGAGTTGTTTTGGTTGTAGTATTGTTCGACAATGATTTCCCCCGCACTATTCTGCGTTTGGAAGTGAAACCCATTGGGGGCACCAAAGGGATCGAACGCACTCACAAGGGGTTCCCAATTGGTTCCATCGGGGTGGATAGTCCAAATTCCCCAAAGAATATCCCCCCGAGCGCCTTGCGATTCCAACGTGCTGTACATGATACGACCATCTTTGAGCAACACTGGAT
>JAOAAA010000104.1 GCA_026419115.1 Gemmataceae bacterium | reverse complement strand
GTTGCCTGCTTCGAGATTTTGTTTGGGTTCCCAACTGAAGGTAGCCCAAAACGGGATAGGGCGATTCACCCCAAGCGGTGCGGTCGAATCAAATGCTCCGTTCAGTACCATCAAAGGCGAAGGGCGATTGGGTTGGCCCCGCTCGGGACGCTCCGGCCGAAGCGGGTCTAAGGGTCTTCGCGGGGGCCGAGAAAACGGGTCCTCAAATTCTCCGGGTACGGGTGGTAAAACGGGGAACTCGTCTCGGGGCGGGCCTAATCGAGCCGGCGGACCTTCTTGAGTGTAGAGAATCTGCGTCGAATACAGAACAACGCAGATCGCACACACGATTCTCATCCGGACGATCTTTCCCCCTGTGTAGAATTGGCTTCGCGATAACCTTCACGAAATTTGGGGTCAAGTGAGAATAATTCTCTGAAACTGGTCCTTTGGGAAATTTGGGGATTGTGTAAAGTCCGGTTCTCTCCGTTGTACTCCATTGGGGGGCATCTTATAATTTCGTAGGTCCCCTTGAATCTAGCTAACCTTCCGAGGAACCTTCCATGAAATACCCTCTTTTCGCATTTTGCCTGATCGCCCTTACGGGGTTGACCACTCTTTGTTCGGCTCAGGACTCGAACAAGGCCCAAGCATTTGCTGAAGATGTCGTGAAGAAACTCGACCTCAAATCGGCCAATATCATCGATCGGAAAGATTTCTTGCTCGTTTCGACACTGCCCGAAGCGCGAGCCAAGATCATTGCCGATACTTTGCAAACTGTCTCAACAATGGCCACCAGTAAGTTGAAGTTGGAAAAGACGGACAAAGAGGAACCCAAAATCGTCGTCTTCTTACTGCCCGACTTGGATATTTACGGTTCCTTTATTCGACGCTTTCAAGAACGTCGGCCCGAAAAGAGCGAACAGGCTTCCACAATGATTGAAGGGCAAAAACCTCATGTGGTGGTTGCCCCCGCGATTGGCGAAAAAATGCCCAACTGGGAGATTTTAGCAGGGGCCGAATTGGCCAAGTTCTGGCTTGAAAAGAAGGCTAGCAAAATCAATCTGCCGCAGTGGATGAAGGATGGTTATGGCTCGGCCGTGCTGATGCGGGCCAAAGTGAAAGGGACGGAGGCCGAACGGGCCAAACAACGCAAATTGCTTTTACCCGCACCTCCCAAAGGAGCCAAAACCGAGCCGCGTATCGACTGGGCGTGGAAAGAACCGGGTAAGCCCGAGGGAGATGCCGCAGGCGCTGCCTTTATGGAGTATCTGGTTTTTGGACCCAAGGACGAGATTTTTGAGAAACTTCTCAGTGGCCTTCGACCCAGTGAAGAAAACCCCAACCCAACACTTATGTCGGTCATGACCGCTTTGGAATGGAAGGTCGAAGATTTGGATCGTGATGTTCGCACTTGGTTAGCCTCGGGTAAATAATCCTCCTCTCTCGATTCAGGGAGTTAGGAGAATTTCAAGATGCAAGATTTTTGACGGTGAAAAATTTCGAGAGTGAAGGTTATTGAGAGGGAAAAGTTTCGAGAGGGAAAAAATGAACCTTCCGAAAAATCAGTTGTCCCTCGAATGAACACCTTGCTAAAATAAAGAAAGAAGTGTAAAAAATTAATAAGGCTCCTTTAGCTCAGTCGGTAGAGCAGCTGACTCTTAATCAGCGGGTCCTCGGTTCGAGCCCGAGAGGGAGCATTCCATTCCACTTACCCCCTTCCCAAAAATTTTTCCTTCATCTCTTTTTTTTTCCAATCATCCCTGCACATTGAAGAGAAGTTTATCGATATGGACGGCAGAGGTTGACGCCCGCGAAGGTGGGCGGATTTATCCCTGCACATTGGAGAGAAGTTTATCGATAGGGTCGAGAAATCGGCACTCCGGCGGGGCGTTTGTATCCCTCGGAAAGGATGTTGGTTTCGGTCGATTCTGCCGGTGCTTTGAAACTCGAAAGCGGATCGATCTGAGGCAGCCGTGTGACCGCAGGAGGCGCAACCGGTGCGGGTGAAACCCCATAGGGAATGTTCGTAGAGGGAGTAGGCACACTCATCGGTAAACCGGGCATTTTCCCTGTTCCCTGATATTCATTGGCTCGCGGCACCACCGAGGACGGCACGGTTCCACATACACCCGTCGCACAGGTTCCCATGCCATTACTTGGGGCAGAACCCCATCGGAACCGGTTGTTGCAATCGATCCACGCCCAATGCGGGGGACGATGCGGAGCCGTTTGACACGGAGTATCGATACAAGGTCGGCTAAATTTTAACCAAGCCGAGAATTTGGAGAACAAATCTGGTTCACACGATAAGCAATGTTTGCCCCGATGTTTCCAAAATGTGGGGGAACAAGTGGCCGCATCACAGGGATTGGTTACCGAGGAATACGCCATTTCTGGAGGAACCGGAATCACCGGATAAGAGGAAATTTGTGCCGGTGTTGCCATCGGTTTTGTCATGGCAGCCGAAGCGGGCACGGTGTAGTTTCCCGTGCTGGGCATTAACCGAGGCGCAGGAGCAACCGGTTCCACAGTGACGGCACTGACGGGACGAACCCCCCCCGTCATGCTGTTCCGCTGTGAGTACGAAGTATTGGTAATGGGAGGTTCAACAGGCGGGGCCTTGTCCACCTTGTTGAGTTGAGAGCTTCCCGAAACGATTACCCCCCCCCCGAGTTGTTTATCATCGGGGGGACCCGGATAACGATCCCCTTCGGATGCGAATATCATGTAAGGGCTACCTAATCCCCATAACAATGTGAACATCGAAAGTTTGCAACGCATGGCTCGATTCCCGTGTCATTCGGAAGTGAGTTTGACCTTCAAAAACCCTCCCGAACATCTCGTTTCTAATCGACTTCACTTCAAGATAATCATCAATATCGTTTTAACAGATGAATTGAGTGCAATAAATCAAAGAATTAGATTCCGCAGTATCGTTAAAATCTTTTTATGCTCTCTTTTCTGTGCACTCTAAGTTTTGTGCGTTCCCTCCTTATTTTGCCTCAATTCACATTTCATAAAGTTGATAAGTCTATAGTGATTGTGAACAAATTGATGAGAACAAATTGGTGAGAACGAATTGATGTGATCAATTTGATGTGATCAATTTGATGTGATCGATTTCCCACTTTCTCACCATGCAAAAGTGTGATGGGTAGGGGGGGGCGGAAAGACTCAATTCGGAGAGAGGCCTTCACCGAGGGGCATCACCACAGTCGGGGTATCCGGTCGAGCAGGGATGATTTCCGCACGCGAACCACAGCGATCTAGGGCCTTACGGGCAGCATCACGGGCTAAACTTTCGCGATTACAATCGCGGCTCAGATGCAACGGCACCACATAGCGGACCACATGAGGGCGAGATTGACGAATAATCGTTTCGACCGCATTCGCCGCTTGAGTATTCGAGAGATGCCCCTGATCGCTTAGGACCCTTCGGATTAACTCCCAAGTGCGTCCACTTTGCTTTTGCATTTGCTCATCGTGATTGAATTCCATAGCAATGATTTGCACGTTCGTAAAGTGGTTCAATAACTCGTCTGGGACCTGTCCGAGATCGCTGGCATAACCGATCGACCAACGAAAAGCATCATCGTCGTTTTTAGAAGAAGCCCCATTAATACGAAAGGCAAAGGTCGGATCGCAATCGTGAGGAACCAAAATCGG
This sequence comes from Gemmataceae bacterium, assembly GCA_026419115.1. Classification (GTDB taxonomy): domain Bacteria; phylum Planctomycetota; class Planctomycetia; order Gemmatales; family Gemmataceae; genus SKW135. The sequence continues at coordinate 12,397 of JAOAAA010000104.1, read as the reverse complement.
GGTGACGGAAAATCGTTGCGCGATCTGAAAAGGAATCAACGCTTGGAATTCCCGAATCAAATTCAAGGCAATCAAATCGTCATATTCTTCGGGAGCAAGTTGGCTTAATCTCGAACGATGAAGAGCATGAATGTAGAAGGGGATTTTGTGAATTTTAAGTTGATTGAGCGCTAGGGCCTTCCAATGATCGGTATGCGTGTGCGTAAGAATGACCCCTTGGATGTGATGCCAATTCGTGCCGATCATGGCGAGTCGAGAGGCAATGATTCGATCGTCGAAACCACAATCAATGAGGAATCCCCCTTGTGGAGAACCGACAAAAGTGCAATTTCCCGAACTACCACTGCCAAGAACGACAAAAGAATCACCCGTCATGCGTCTGGTTCCCTTTTCAATACCGAATGACCAAGCACATTTTCTTATTCCCTTCTCAATATCAAATTGACACGCACTTTTCTATGTGAGTCGGTGAGTTTGAATCGGTAGAAATCAACGAGATGGTTATCCCTATTGAACACACGAAACAGTTAAAGACTATCATAACTGAAAGAGGAGGTCATTAGGTATGAAAAATCATTTTGAATGGTTCGATATTCCGGCCCAATATGTGTTGGATTTAGATCAACTTGAACAGAGGTATTTGAGCAAGAGTAAAGAGCTGCACCCCGATTTTCATCGTGGCGGGGTCAGCGTTGAACATGAAGTAAGTCAAGACCTTGCGGCACAATTGAATCAGGCGTATCAGACCTTGAAGGACCCCTTTCGTCGGGCCGATTATTTGATTCAATTAAGGGCGGGCCCTACCCCTTCGCAGGTGCGTGACGTTCCGCAGGAGTTTTTGGAGCAAGTCCTTGATTGGCGAATGGAAATTGCTGCCGTGAAAAATAATCCTTCAGCTGCCCAGAAGCTGGAAGAGGAATTGCAAAGCAAACGGGAACAGCTCTTGGCCGAAGTGGGTGAAATTTTAGATTCCGGCGGATCGTTAGAGACCGCACGGAGGAAACTGAATTTAGTGAAGTATCTCAACAATCTGATACAGGATTTATTGACCGAATAAATTTTGCTCGATCTCATTCATGAGGCGAGTTGCCAGTTCGCTGCGAGGAATTTTGTGATAGGTTCCCTCGATAGGTCCGAGAAAGGCCCAATCGTGTCTTCCTTCAAAAGTATTCGCACACATGAGATTGGCCTGAGATTGAACCCGTGAGGTTTCTGCAATCGCGAGCAATTCCGAATCTTCAATGCCCACTTCGAGCTTGAATTTCACCAAGTATCCTTGATAATCCCAAACGGTGCGAATTTTGTCGATGAGTTTAGGAGCCGGCTTCATTCGTATCCAAAGATTCGGATGCGAACTTTTGATTTTTCCCGCAGAAACATCGATCATCTCGCCGGTGTCGGGATTTTGAGAAAAAATTCCATCGCAAAGGAAGTCACTCACCGCAGCGGCATGAATCACGACATCGAAGAATTGTTCAAACAAAAACGATTCCAGAAGATTTTCGAGATCGTGAAAGGTCTGGAAGCAAGCGAAGCGAAAGGGGGGATTTTCGGGAATTGGCTCCGGATGGGAAGTGAGCAGGGTCACCTCATGTTGTCGTTGAGCGGCTGCCCATGCGATATTGAAGCCTGTTTTCCCAGTGAAGATATTCGTCACACAGCGCACGGTATCTAACGGTGCTTGGGTATTTCCTGCCGTAATCAGTATTCGTAAAGGTCGCCGATTCATTCTCTAATTAGTTTAGACCTTTTCTCTAGAAAAGCCAAAGGAAGTCATGAAAGAGTTGAAGGTGTGGGATGATCTGTGATTGACGATGAGCAATCACTCTTTACCCAAATAGACATCGACTTGTTGACCGACATAGAGCTTGGGATGAGCTTGATCGACTTTATAGATGATCTGCAAAACACGGGTATCGACCCGTTCACTTCCTGCACCTGTCAGGGATCGCTTCGGAACGACATTCGGTTCGATGCGAACAAATCGGATGGGGGTTTCGATCTTGTTGGCTCCCCGAGTGAACGCTTTGCCAATCAGTTCGGGTGAGAATCGTCCAATATCGGCTTCATCAATGTCCACACGGATATGCAAAGTGGAAATATCTCCCATGAGAATCAAGGAGTTATTCCCATTCAGGTTGATGTATTCACCCTTACGAATGTTCTTTTGGAGAATTTTCCCTTTGGAGCGGGCACGGATGAGGTGCCGTTCGATTTCGGTTTCGATCACTTTCACTTGAGCTTGGGCAGCAAAGACCGCGGCCTCGGCGGTTTGAATATCGGGTTTCCATGCCCCTTCCCGAAGGAGGTGCAATTCAGCTTCAGCGCGGGCTAATTGTTGTTGAATGGTGGCGACGTTATAACGTCTGCGAGAGTATTCTTCCTCGGGGATCGCCCCGCCGGTGCGACCTCGCTCGGCACGGCTGAGATGGTCTTTGGCATCTTCCAGTAACGATTTAATCTCGGCCACTTTGGCTTCTGAAATGGGAAGCTCCTCGGGGCGGGGAAGGGCGCGCCATTTGGCTAAGGTTGCTTCTGCGGTTGCGAGGTTCGCTTTACGCACCAGAAGCTCTGCTTGTAAATGTCGATCATCGATCTTGAACAGGGGCTGATTTTCTTGAACATCGTCCCCCACTTCGACAAAGACTGCTTCGACGACTCCGGTCACAGGGGAACCAACGGAAATCGTCTCCGTAATGGGTTCGATAATCCCCGATCCCGCAAGGGGGCTATTAAAGGTGGAGCGTGTCGGTTCGATCAAAGGTTCCTTCTTGGGTTTAGTCTGATCGGCGAGAACCACATAGCGGATCGAAAAGATCAGCGAAAAGGCTGCCATGATTGGCAATAGATATTTGAAGCGTAACATCATTTATCCCTCGGCATGATAAGGAGAGCCATCGATTTTGGGAAAAACCACTCGTTCAATGAGTCCATCGTTCATTTCAATAATGCGATCACCAAACTTATAGACTCGGCTATCATGAGTTACGACAATGACGGCACGATCTTTTTGACGGCCGACCTGTGTTAGAAGCTCCATGACCGTTTGCCCTGATTTCGCATCCAATGCAGCCGTAGGTTCATCGCAGACCAGCAAGCGTGGATTGTGGACCAAGGCCCGAGCAATAGCGACCCGTTGTTGCTGTCCGCCCGAGAGTTGGCTGGGCAAACTCTTGAGTTTATTACCGAGACCCACTTGGTTCAGCACTTCCGCGGCCCGTGCCACCGCTTGGCGTTTCTTCATCCCGCTGATGACCAAGGGGATGGCCGCATTTTCTTCAGCGGTCAAAGCGGGGAGCAAATTGTACTGTTGAAACACAAAGCCCACATTCTGGGAACGAAAGGCAGTTTTCTTTCGCCCCGACATTTTGCCGACGTTTTCATTCAGAACGAACAAGTCTCCTTCCGTCGGGTCCAACAATCCACAAATGATCGAAATGAGCGTGGTCTTGCCACAACCGGAAGGCCCCACGAGCAAGGACATTTCTCCAAAGGAAATTTCGGCATTGACCCCACGGAGCACCTGTACTTTGGTGTCGCCGCTGCCGAATTCCTTGGTAATTTTGTGACAAGAAACTGCGATGTTGCTGCGATCTTGCTTCTCTAAGGGGTTTTCGTTCAGGGTTTTAGGAAATGATGTCATCGGAATACGACTCCCGGTTCGAGGACAAGAACTTTGCGGATACTCAATAAACTCGCTAGAACCACAATCACGGAAACAGCAACGGCGGTGAGGACCATCACTTGCCAAAGGAGAGTAAAACCTTTGAGCGGGATGGCACCTTGTGTAGCCGTGAAAAATAGGGTGGTTCCTCCTAACCCCAGCGAATAGCCTATCACTCCCACGATCAACGCTTGAATGAGGATCATTCCAACGATCTTGAGATTGCCGAACCCCATGGCTTTCAGAGCGCCGAATTGCTTGATATTTTCCAGAACGAACAGGTAAAAGGTTTGGCCCGCAATGGCGACGCCCACGATGAAGCCCAGCATGACGGTGATCCCGAAATTGAAGGGGATACCCGTGTTCTGCAGGTAAAATTGAATCGTTTTTTGTTTGAATTGCTCGCGGGTCAGGGCTTGTAGGCCGGTTTCTTCCGAGATTTTTTTGGCCAACGTTTCTGGAGCAATCCCTTCTTGCGGTTCGACCACAACATACGAGAGTAAGCGACGTTCTGGGGGAGTGTATTGCAAGGCTTGGTTGTAGCGGGTGTAAAAGATGGGTTGCGATTGAAACGGCTGGCGAACCACACAAATCCCAACGATTTCCGCACGGCGGTCGGTCAATTCGATGATCTGTCCGACTTGGGGTTTTTGACCGGGAAACAGATAAAAATATCCAGCTTCGTCGATGATGACGGCATCGGGCTTTTTGAGGTCCTCGACCTGACCGGCGAGCAATTGCCTTGGGGCGCCAACCAAGGTGGAATCATCTAAACCAATGAGGATCACCCCCCGAAAATCGCCGTTGACGCTGTTGTTTGGGGAATCGGGCAGACGAGCACGAACATTCGCCCGCGAGAGTTTGACCGCCCACTTGACTCCTTCGATACTGCGAACCCGTTGCAGGGCCGTGTTCGGTAAGCCAATCACCTCATCGGCTTGGCGAACGGTCGGGTCCATGACAAAAATTTCCCCTTCCTCCACATTCGTGATCAGGGCCGTGGTGCGAGACATAATCCCCACGAAGATCGACACCTGATGGGAAATCAACATCGAAGCAAAGGCAATCCCGAAGGTGATGCCCGCATACTTCGCCTTATCGCCCGTAAGCATTTTCCAAGCGATCCAGATCATGCTTTTTCTCTCCAACGCAGGTTGGGCGTGAGTACCGGCCCTTTTCCAATCGCCGCTAAGCTAAAATTCACGATGTGTTCTGCCAACTCATCTATAGAAACTGTTTGAGCTATTTCCGGAAACAGCAGAGCGTTGGCTGCTCGATTCTGGTGATAGTATAGGCATTGCCCGATAATGCTTTTGCCTATGAGAATCTGTTGCATTTCCGGAAATTCTGGCAGCAGCTCTGCGATAATGCTTCGGAGTAAATCGGCCAAGGGTTTGATATTTTGCCGAATCGAATGGGCCGCCACTTCGGTGACCTCGCTGCGAGTCATCTCCCGCATCATCAATTGGGTAGCCGAGGGGCGGGGAATTTCAAACAATCGTTTCAACATGGTGTGGATGAAGCCACGCAATTTCTCCAATGGGGGAAGGTTTTCGGGCCAAACGGGAAACCCTTCGATCCCTCCGCAGCAATGCTTCATCGCGCGGGTCACCACTTCCCAGTACAGTTTTTCTTTTCCTTGGAAGTAGTAATTGATGGCCCCAACATTTTTGACCTCAGCCCGATGACAGATTTCTCGGGTGGTGGCCCCCTCGTAGCCTAATTCCGCGAAGACTTCCTCGGCCGCTAACAAAAGGCGATTGCGTATCTCATCTCCTTCATTGGAGGGATGTTGTGGCAAATCAGTGAGGTGAGAATTATTTTCCATCAGTTGTTTGAATCAGTTGTTTGAAGCGATTGCTTTAATGATAAACCGTTCCGATTATTTTTGTCAAGAGCGGCTTGACGAAATCAGCAAATTTGTGGATCATAGCTACGCTGCAAGGAGGGCAAGGATGTCCGCACAACCTGAAAAATCATTTCGTTTACCGTTACTTAGCCCCTCGCGAATCGGGCAGATTGCCTCCTCCAAAACGACTCAAATTGGTATTGCGGTTTGGTTGATCATTGGGATTGGACTGCGATTCTGGTATTGGACCACAAACCGATCGGTCTGGCATGATGAGGCGGCATTAATCATCAATGTTTTCGATCTTTCGTATCGAGAGATGTTTGGGACGTTAAAGCTCCATCTGCCCGCCCCCCCCCTATTTTTAGTGATCGAACGAGTGGTGTATCAACTCTTGGGCGAGCATCAATTGGCTTTACGATTTGTCCCTTGGGCGGCGAGCTGTTTGGCGTTGATCTTTTTTGCCGATGTGTGCTTGGGGCTACTCGATCGTCGCGGGGCCATTTGGGCCGTTGCCTTGTTTGCGGTTTCGGATCGGTTATTGTGGCATGCTCAGGAAGCCAAAACCTACTCGACCGATGTTCTAGTGGCGGTGATGACTTTATGGCTCTGGATGCAAACGCGGCATAGCACCCTTGTGATACGGTGCTTTGTAGGTATCCTCCTATTCCCAATTGTGCAATGGTTTTGTTTCCCCGCCTGTTTCTTAGCGGGCATGTGGCTGATGCTCATTTTGCCCGACCTTTTGAAATCGAAACGGCTTCGAGATTGGTCTATGTATATGCTGTCGGGACTGTTGATCGGGGCATCGTTTCTAGCGCTGCTCTGGGGGCCAATCGAAGCGCAACGCAGTCAAGCGATGGATTCGTGCTGGACGCATCAGTTCCCCAATTGGAATAAACCTTGGTTTCTCCCTTTCTGGTATCTGACCCAAACACTGGAACTTTTGCGTTATCTCCTCATGCCGACCGGTCAACTTTTCATCGGGGCGACCGTGGTGGGGGGAATCGCTTTAGCTTGGCGCAAGGAGTATCGTTTACTGGGGGCGTGTTTGTTGCCGTTCTTTTTGGGAATCGTGGCCTCGCTCATGATGAAATATCCTTACGGGGGCGCTCGTGTTTGCCTGTTTATGATGCCCGGATTATTAGTTTTGCTGGGAGTTGGTATTCCTCTCACTCTTGATTGGGCCAAGCGACAATCCCCTTGGTTGCTTATGGTCGGGGGGTTGATCCTAGCGATTCCTTTTGGCTATACGGCCTACCGCTTAGCATATCCTTGGCCCCGTGAGGAACATGCGAGTGCCTGTTTTTATATCGCTCAAAATATGACCCCTGATGAAATTGTTTGTTCGGCCCATTGGGAAACCCAATACTATCTGCGAAATTATCGTAATCGCCAAGACCTTTTGCCCGATTTGACCAAAACCCGTCCCGATTCCTTTTGGTTTTTGACCACTATGAAACCGGACGAACTGCAAGCGGTGACAACGGGTTTACTAACAGAGTATCATATCAAAGATGCCAAAGAATTTTCGACGGTTCAGGTACTGCGTTTTCAGAAAAAGAGTCCATAGATTAGAATGACGTTCATTTTGTAATTAAGATGTTTTAATCGAGGGGGAGTTCCCATTAAAAATCTAAGTCCCATATGATCATTTTTCCTTCTGAACCAACGGCACAACCTCTTATGCCTTCGGTGTCGGTGGTTACAGCTCCGACCCGACCGATTTGCCAATCATAATTATGGACGAGAGATTGATTATCGACATCCCAAATCCGAACGGTTTTATCGCTCCCTCCACTAATCAGAAATCGATCGTTCGCGGAAAAAACTAACGATTGCACGACCCCTTGATGTCGGCCAATCAGTAGGGGGGGGGCTGGGAATTTTGGGACATCGAACACAAGAATTTCCCAATCACAGCCGACGGCGAGCCGCTTCCCCGAGGAATTGAAGCACAGCGAGAGAGCAGGTTTTTTCAAGTTAAAGTGTTGGCTGGTCGGTCGGGTCAGATCACGAATGTGCAACTGGCGTTCCCAATTCCCCCAAGCGAAAGTCCGTGTTCGTGGAATACCCGTGAGGGCTGTCACGGCATGCATCTCAACGGGGTCTAAAGCTCGGCTCGTTTTTTTCGCTAAATCGATCCACCAAAGAGTATGCACAGCCCGATTATAGGCTTCGGGCGAATATCCAAAAACAGCAAGTTGATCCGACAAACAAAAGACATGAGAGAGTATTGATTGAGGAGGAATCGCAATGAGATTCTTACCAGAACTCAGGTCCGATAAGCCCTCGCTGGAGGCAACATATCCTTTGGCGGAATTCGGGGTGAAAGCTAATTTCGTACAGTGGGAATGAGGTAATCGTCTCGTAGTGGGTTCATCAAATCCCGACCATTCTAACAAGATACCCGATTGAGAAAGACCAACGAAGATGTCTCGCGTGCGGTCGTAAATCACATCGGTAAAAGGCCCGAGATCGGTTGCAATAGGGATCATGCAAAATCGCCCCCGAATTGGCCACCACGATTGAAACCTCGTTCGGTTGCAATAGGGGGCATCCACAGGTTCTCCAATCCCCTATTCTAGGCGGCGCATCCCAAATCGAATTGCTTGAATTCCTTTCGCATTTGAAACGAAACAGAATCCCAGAAAGTTTCATTTCGGAGATGCCAGCGGGAAAGGTTTTGTTGATTTCGTGCTTCCCAATCGCATTAAAAAAATTAAGAAGTATGAGAACAATATGAAGAAAACTGCAGCTTACTAATCGAAATATGAAGAAAGCGTGCTAAGAGTTTGTTCATTCACGATTAAGAATGAGGCAAATTCTCCTTATTGAGGTCGGTGCTAAAAATGGGCGAGTGGAACTAATTTTGAACAAATATCTCGGGAAAAATCGGCAATTCTATTGATGGAACCGAATCGGTACCCCATTTGCTTACCAAGTCGAATTAGGATCGATTTCACTCATAGATGAGTAATAACTGAAAAGTTTCATTATTTTTAAGATTAACTCTTGAAATTGGTTTATTGAGAAGTTAAAAGGGAATTTAGGTAAATTTTTGGTGAGTTTTGAGACCCACACTCGTCACGAAAAACCTTCTTTCATTTTGACAGACCTCGGGACAACCCGAAACTGTAGTTCTTAAGGTTGAGGTGGCGACCATAAGAGCATAAATATTTTTCCTCATCCGTCGATATGTAGGACCCGAGACACCGCCGATACTCTCGGGAAAATTTAAGGAGTCGCGAAAATGCGATACCTAATCTCTAGACGCCGATCTGCATTCACGCTGATCGAACTTCTCGTAGTCATTGCGATTATTGCAATCTTGATTGGCTTGTTGTTACCCGCAGTGCAGCAAGTGCGTGTGGCAGCGAATCGCATGACCAGTGCGAACAACCTGAAGCAACAGGGCACGGCTTTCCACAATTACGCCTCGAATCACGAGAGTTTGCCACCTGCCAACGGCTGGTCTCCCGTTCGTATGCCTGCCAATCCTCCCACGTCTTACGTTCCGAGCGGGGTGAGTGGCAGTGCCTTCTTGGCGATTGCTCCCTACTTGGAATTGGATAATCTCTATAACTCCGCTACCGGCCTCACTTCTTGGTATTATACTTCTGGGGGCTCTTATTCTTACACCTATGGCCCCTACACCTACAACGACCCAACGTGGGGCTACTCCTACTCATATACTTACAACTACACCGACTACCCTCAGTATCGTTCTACTTGGCCTAATCAATTTACCGCAACGCTTGGTTCTCGCTTAGCCTACGGGACGACACCGAAAGTGTTCATTGCTCCGCTGGACCCCAGCCGAACCTACAGTGGTAGTTATTATGCAGCTGTTTCGAGCTATCTGCTCAGTGCTGCCACCTTCGACAAAACCTTTGGGATTGGCACGATCCCCGATGGTACCAGTAACACGATCTTCGTGGCCGAGGCCTATGGAGGATATTGCTATAGCTACAGTTATACTGGTGGTTACTCCTACTTCTACCGACAACCTTATTGGGCAGGTTACGATTACGAAGGGACCAGCTACACCTATAGCTACACCTATAACTACACCGGTTCTTGGTACATCTCGAATGGATACACCAGTCAAACCTATACCTATTCGACCGGTTATCGCTATGCTCCGCTGTTCCGACCTGTGGCCGGTCGAACCTTCGAGAAACCCCGCTACTACTACCAATGCGATGGGAACTTGCCTCAGGCCTATACCGCCGGTGGCATCCAAGTCTTAATGGGTGACGGGAGCGCTCGAACGGTACGCATGTCCATCAATGCGAACACATGGTTAGCGGCACTCACTCCCGATGGTGGTGAAGTTCTCGGCAACGACTGGTAACAATCAAGAATCGAAAAATCCTTGAGTAATTTCTTTCACGAGGTCAATAGGCGAAATCATGGGTAATGTGTTGCGAGCATGGTCCATCGGACTACTGGGATTTTTGGTTATTTGGTTCGGAGCTTGCTCCTCCAAATCCAAAGGGGTTACTGGCAACACAACCGTCAAAGGTAAGGTGACCTATCAAGGAAAACCAGTTCCTTTCGGATTCGTGGTTCTGTATCCCTTGATGGGTCAAGGGCCCCAGATGCCAAAAGACCCCGAAAACTTTGACCCGAAAGCCAGTTTGGTACCGCGTCCTTCTGCCGTTATTCCCATCGGCAAAGATGGGGATTTTCAGGCCATCAACCTCCCAGAAGGTGCCATGCAAGTATTTGTCATGACCGATCCTAGTGTTACCATGCCTGATCTGTTGAGTGGTCAAATCGCTCCTAGTGAATTGACCAAGCTCGATATCGAACGCATGGCAAAAGAAAAGGCTAAAGACATCGACAACGAAAAGAAAAAATTCCAAGCCAAAGATGGTAAGGACATTCCAGAAATGCCCATGCCCGGCAAGATGCCTTATCCTCCTTTCTTGAATGACGATGAGAAAAAACTTCTCACGGAAATTCACGAAAAGTATTTCAAAGGAACCGGCGGGCGACCTGTCTTGTTGCCTGTTGGAAAATCCGGCGAACAATTGTTTAACATCGAATTGGATTAATTCATCATTATTTTTTAAGGGTCTTATTATGTTCACTTATCTCCGTAACCGACGAAACGGGTTCACACTGATCGAACTGCTCGTCGTCATTGCAATCATCGCCATCCTAATCGGCTTATTACTACCCGCAGTGCAAAAAGTTCGCGAAGCGGCGAATCGAACCTCTAGCCAAAACAACCTACACCAACTAGCAGTTGCTGCACAAAACTACCACTCGAACGTTGGTAAACTGCCCCCCTACTATGTTTATTCGTATGGCTCAAGCAGCGGCCAAGGAATGACTGGAACTTGGGGCCTTGTCCTGCTCAGCTATATCGAACAAGATGGTCTCTTCCAATCGACCAACGGAAACATGATGGGGGGGGCTGGCACCTACTCCTACTACCAAGATTGGGATGGTTCCATCTACAACTACTCTTACGGTGGTTCTCCTTACTCACTTGGTGGAACCGGATTCCAAGGCTATCGAGCCGGTAAGGCTAAAGTGAAAACCTACAACACTCCTTACGATATTACAATCAACGAAGTCCCCAATGGCTCAAGTTACCTGATTAACACCATGGTCACCTCTTACGAGTACAACTACGGCGGTTGGTACTCCTACAGTAACGATATGACCATGGAGAAAATTTCCGACGGTACATCGAACACCATCATTTTTGCCGAAGGTTTAGCTAAGACCGCTTCGACGACAAGCTACTCTTGGGGTTACACCTACACCTATGCCGGTAACCGGATTTGGAACTATGACCCGATGAACACCTCTTACAATTACCGAATTGTTTATCGGAGCAGCCCTTATCAGTACACCTATGAGTACAATGGCGATACCTATGCGTACTTCTATGCCTATTGCTATGATTACTCGACATATACCTATAGACCGTTCCAAGTCAAACCACGTCCCGGTACTGTTCAGAGTGGTTGCGCCCAAGCGATGAGTTCCGGTGGGCTTCAAGTTGCCATGGTTGATGGAAGTGTTCGTTCGGTTCGGCCCAGCGTGAGTTATTGGACGTTCTACTCCGCGACCACTCCGAACTATGGTGAAGTTCTTGGTAACGATTGGTAAGCAACTTTTTCCACGGGGGAATGGGATTGATTTTCTCACAATCTCTTCAGAAAAAAGGGAAGTAAATCGAGGTCAGGCCCAATTTCCTACAAAAAGGGAGAACCAAAAAACGATCATAAACCAAGAATTTTTTAGGTTGTTACAATTCAAGTTATGAGAATTTCGTGTGTTTGTCGTGTGAACATTCCATGTTCATATCGCAAGCAACACCCCTTCTCACTCCCTTCCTTCACAAAAAAATTTTCTCCTGAAAATCTTCGCTTCAGATGATTGATTCTGAATGAATCATGAATCCATTTTCTCGCATGTTGGCAAATTATTTGCTCAAGGACCCCGCCAATTAGATTCTGAGAAAACATTCAAAGAGTTGTGAGAGCTTTATCCGTTCGCTTTCCCTTGCAACTCTTGAAATCGACTCAGAACAGGTTAAAAGGGAGGATAGGTAAATTCTTGGTGAGTTTTCAGACCCACACTCGTCAGGAAAAACTTTCCTTCCATTTTGACAGACCTCGGGGCAACCCGAAACTGTAGTTCTTGAAGTTGAGGCGGCAACCTTGAGAGCATTAATACCTTCCTCATCCGTCGATATGCAGGACCCGAGAACCCGCCGATGTTCTCGGGAAAATTTAAGGAGTCGCGAAGATGCGATACCTAATTTCTAAACGCCGATCTGCTTTCACGCTGATCGAACTTCTCGTAGTCATTGCGATTATTGCAATCTTGATTGGCTTGTTGTTACCCGCAGTGCAGCA
>JAOAAA010000103.1 GCA_026419115.1 Gemmataceae bacterium | reverse complement strand
GAATAGATTTTCGTGCCATCGATCGAATAGGCAACCCCATTTACGGGGCCTGTGTGTTGGGCCTGTGCGAGGAAGTGAGGCGTAAAAATTTTCACGGTTTTATCGGTACTGGCAATAATCACTCGTTTGCCATCGGGGTGATAGGCCACCTGCGAGATGGCCCCTTCCGAGAGGAACGCTTCTTGTGGTTGACCATCGATCCCATAGGTACGGCTTTTATTATCCGCACTGGCAACCAGTACATTCGTGCCGTCGTTGTTGAAACCTAATTTGGTGACGGGTTGAACCAAATTGAAATTCGCCAAGGTTTTCCCATCGGCCAACGAAAACAGCGAGATGGCCTTATCCATCGCCACGGCCACCTTCGAGCCATCGCGACTGAGGGCCACGGCCGTTGCCGATGCGGGAAGCGGAATGCTCGACTTTTCTTTTCCGGTTAGCTCCCAAATTTTCAAGGCTTTATCCGCCGAGGCCGTCACGAGGAAATCCCCCTTGGGGGTATAACTCAACCAAGTCACGGGAGTGTTAGCAGCGGAGATTTTGGCTTCTTCTTTTCCATCGGCAACTTTGTAGATGCGCACCGTGTTATCAGTTAATCCGACGGCCACGGTTTGTTGATTGGGATGAAACGAGACAGTCGAACTGCCTGCGGGCAAAGTGATTTTTTGAAGCTCTTTGTCGCTACTGCGAACGAGCAAGGTTTTATCGGCACCACACAGGGCGAATAAACTGCCATCCGGCGAGGCTGCCAAAGCGGTTACCGCAGCGGGGCTGGCAAAGGTTTTTTCGGTTTGAGCATTGGCAAGGTTCCAAACACGAACTTGTTTATCGTTGCTAATGGTGGCGATTTTGTCACCGTTCCCGAGGGGATAGAAACCGGTGACCCCATCGGGATGAAGTAAAACCTTCGGGGGAGTATAGGGCCAACTCCACACTTTCACGACGCCATCGGCGCCTCCGGTGACCAACGAATTGGCAGCCCCTTTGACCGTAGTAACCGCACCGCGATGCCCCGCTAAAAGGCCCGACGATTGGCCATTCGCAAGATTCCAAAAGCGGATCAACTCGTCGCTGCCCACAGAAACCAGCGTACCCAAATCGCCCACGAAATCTACCGCCTTATTCTCGGCTGGTGTGGGGCCAAATTGTTTTTCAACCTGCCCCGTTGTGGCATTCACGATCCGAATCACTTTATCTTTATGGACAGAAACAAGACGCTTCCCATCTGCCGAGAGGGTGGTCTGTAGAATTGGGTCGGGAATCGGCAGTGATTTGCCCACCAAGGGGGTAGCCCACAATCGCAATCGGCCATCCTCACTGGTCGAGAGGACCTTATCGTTCTGATGACCCACAGAACGGATCGGTTTATCATGGGCAGCAATAATTCCCAAAGACTTCCCATCGGTGGGATTCCAAAGCAAAAGTTTCCCATCGGCTGCCCCCGCAACGACGAGCGGTGCCGTGCTCGAAAAAGTTGCGGCGCTAAAGGGGGCCGTATGAGTGAGTTCTTTGACGAGTTGGCCATTCTGCATGTTGAGAATTTTGAGGGTCTTATCAAGCGAAGCGGTCAGCCCTAATTGACCATCGTTGGAGATGGCAAAACTCACCACGGCTTCCTTATGAGCGGGAAAAATTTTTGGGGCGGGTACAGGTAAATTGAAAACGCGATTCCATCCCCCCGCATCGATGAGTTGAACTTGGCTTCCCCCTGCGGTCAAAGCCAATCCCGTGATGGGAAATTCGCTGCCATGCCATGCCCCCATGAGTTTGCCATCGGTGGCGTTCCACACGCGAACCACATTGTCTACCCCTGCGGTTGCAACAAGCTGCCCGTTCGCTGTCATGGTAACGTGATTGACTCCGCCGCTGGGATTTTTGAGTGTGGTGGTCGTTTTGCCATCCACCGGATTGAAAAGTAAAACCGTGCCATCCTGAAAGGCAAACGCTGCCAATTTGCCATCCCCATTGCTCGCGATTCCCGAGCCGACCCCTTCGCCTTTGAATTCGCGCAGGGGTTTTTCCATAGGCACATCCCAAACCCGTGCAATGGAATCGGCCCCCCCGCTGGCTAACCAGTTCCCATCTTTCGAAAAATGCACGCTCAGCACGCTGCTGGTGTGCCCCTTGGGGCCGGAGTATTCCCGCAGGAGCTGCCCCGTACTTGCATTGCGAATCGCCACCGATTTATCAAAACTTCCGGATGCCACGATTCTCCCATCACTGGACCAATCCACCGAATAAACCGTTTCGGTGTGACCCTTCCAAATCAGGGGGGTATCTTGTGCAGAAGTCACCGTGAGCAAGAAACACAGGCTACAAAAGGCGGAAATTTTGAGAGTGCTTGGCATGAGAATTTTCGGGGTAGGAATGGGCGAAGGACGTAGCGTATTCTGCGAAAAAGCAGGGCGATCTTATCCGGAATTTTTATTGGGATCGTTTTATTTTAGAGACTCTTGCGACCCTTATTTCAGTTCCTTGATGAAGATATTTTTGAACCACAATTTATCACCATGAAACTGAAGTTCGATTGGCCCTTTCTTGGGGAGTTCGGCACTAAAGGGTTTATACGGGGCCAAGGCCGCGTCATCGATGATTTTCACATCATTCAAGAAAATGGTGACGTTTTCCCCTTTCATGATAATGCGGAAGGTGTTCCATTCCCCAACGGGTTTGTCCGCTTTCTTGAGGGGTTTTTGACCTTTTTTGTATTTCTCGTTATCCTTGGGGTTGTTCCATAAACCGCCTGAACCTAATCCCCGATCTTCTTTCAGGTTGTCGGCCAAGTTATCGGAATCCCAAATTTGCACTTGGGGGGTGCCCCGTAGATATAACCCGCTGTCGCCTTTGGCTTCAATTTTCCAATCGATCAGCAATTCAAAGTCACCGTAATCTTTATCGGTAGCGAGGTTCACGCCTCCTTTTTCAGGAACCAACCGAATGGCCCCATCTTCTACAAACCACATTTTGAACGCTTTTTCATTGGCTGCTTTTTGACGTTTCTCTAACTCTTCGGGAGAAACTTTGGCCCGAGTCCCAATATCTACGGCCCCCTTCCAACCGGTGAGGTCCTTCCCATTGAACAAGGCCGTAAAGCCCGGTGGAGGAACATTATCTTTCTTGGCAGGAGCTTCGTCCTTACTCAAACCCGTTAAAGAACAAAACGCAACCGATAAAACGGCCGTCAACAACATGCGAGACATAACCATACCTCAAAGAGAGAGTTTTTTGGAAGGTATCTAAAAGGGTATCGTAAGCTGTGAATTTGGCTAGCCACTCCTTGGAATTGGATTGGATGCACAAGAGTTCTAGGGAAGTGTGAAAGGCTCAAGAATCATCGTCATCAAGCAGGCAAAGCATCAAACCCTATAACTTCGTTTGTTTCATTGCGGTAGTAGTAGAAAGAATCATCGTCATCAAGCAGGCAAAGCATCAAACAGCCAACCAAACGTAGAAAGGCTCCCTCACAGGTTAGGTTGGATCCATCAAACAATAAAGTCGATACTGGTGGCACCGATCACTATACTGGCAGGCGTTCCCTTGATTAGCCAATCGACCCCTGCCCCCCCCACGAGGGTGTTAATTCCGGCTCCGCCCCAAAGGGCATCGTTCCCGTTTCCTCCTTGAAGATTATCGTTGCCTTCCCCACCATCAAGGATGTCATCCCCGTCGCCCCCAATCAAAAGATCGTCGCCTCCTTCACCGGCCATGCGATCGTTTCCTTCGCCACCATCAAAGACATCGTTGCCATTTCCCCCAACCAGAATATCGTTACCGGCATGGCCAAACAGATGATCCAATCCTTCCCCGCCGAAAAGCTGATCGTCACCGGCGCCGCCCTCTAAGGTATCGTTCCCCTCTTGGCCGGAAAGGTAATCGTTGCCGGCTTCGCCCACTAGGCGATCATTCCCTAATCCCCCTTCTAGGCGATCATTCCCGTTCCCCCCCCACAAACTATCGTTGCCGGCGCCTCCGAAGAGGGTATCATTCCCATCATGACCATAGAGCGTATCGTTCCCGTCCCCGCCGCTGAGGGTATCGTTGCCTATTCCGCCGCTGAGGGTATCATCGCCTTCTTGCCCAAAAATTTCATCATCACCTGCTTCACCGTTGATGACATCGTTGCCCCGCCCGCCATTGATGACATCGTTGCCGTTGCCTCCGTTGATGCGATCGACCCCCCAGCCACCAAACACCTTATCGTTGCCGTTGCCTGTGTTGATTAAAGAGGTGAAACCCGTATCGTTGATGACGGTATCGTTCCCATCAAAGGTGTTAATCAGAAGCGAACGGATGCTCGACCGTTGGAAGAAGCGGAACTCTTGAAAGGTCCCTGTTTGACGAATCGCAACGATCTGATCGGGGATATTCGGGGCTTGATAAACCCGAACCACATCATCCGAATTGGTTCCACTTATCTGAAGCACTCCGTTAGTGAGCGAGATCGTCGGTACGACCCGATCTTCCAGAGAGAGGAGGGTCAGTTGCTGTTTCATATCAGATTCCTTTCCACAAGTCCTGAGCTTGGCCTAAAATGGCGGTTGTCCCTTAACTCTTCGGCCGAAGGAATAACCTTTGTCCGAAAATTGGAGCCGAATTTCGCGAGAGAAAATTCCAAGGGGTTAAGCCTCTCGCAGTGGGGTGAACTATGACAATTCGATCGATACTAACTGCTACACTCGTTTTCGGAGTAGCAACAAATGCACCTGCCCTAGAGACCAGCCGGAAAGGGATGGTTGTATGCGTTTGTCCGATTGCATCGCAAATCGGGGCCCAAATCCTTGCCGAGGGGGGAAATGCAGTGGATGCCGCCGTGGCGGTGGCGTTGGTCATGGCGGTGACTTGGCCCGAAGCGGGTAATATCGGTGGTGGCGGGTTTATGTTAGTTTCGCCTCCGCGTGGTAAACCCGTTATGATCGATTATCGCGAAACGGCCCCTGCTAGTGTTACGAAAGATACTTTCGCGCAAACCAAGAGCTATTTCGATGCCAAAGCTGTTGGCGTTCCGGGGACCCTTCGCGGGCTTGAGTTAGCTCATCAAGAATTCGGGACCCGAACTTGGAAGGAGTTGCTCGCACCAGCAGTGAAACTGGCGCAAGAGGGCTTTATTCTCGATGAGGCCGCATGTAAATCGCTGAACGGCATCATGAATAAAAAGGGGGGGGGGAACGCCGAATTCCGCAAGGTTTACAGCAAAGCCGATGGAACCCCTTGGCAGGCAGGGGATCGACTTGTTCTCAAGGATTTGGCCAAAGTGTTGCGGGCCGTTCAGGAACAAGGGGCCAAGGCCTTTTACGAAGGGGAATTCGCGGAACAATTCGCGAAAGAAATGAAAGCCCTCAAGGGTTATATCACGGTCGAGGACCTGAAAAACTATCAGGCCAAGAAGCGAACCCCCGTGATTGGAACCTATCGTGGTTACGAAATCATCGGGGCCGCTCCTCCCAGTTCGGGCGGTACCACCTTAATCCAAATGCTCAACATGTTAGAAACCTTCGACCTGAAAAAAATCGGCCGCGAAGAACCTCAGCGGGTGCATCTATTTAGTGAAGTGATGAAACGAGCCTACCGAGATCGGGCTGCCTATCTGGGGGACCCCGACTTCACAAAAATTCCCGAACATCTCACCTCGAAGGATTACGCCAAAAAACTCGTGAAAACGATCGATCCGAAGAAAAGCACTCCCAGCCGCGATTTAGCCGGCGAAATCCCCCTCGCAAAAGAATCGGATAGCACTACCCATTTTTCGATTGTCGATGCGTCGGGGTTGGCCGTCTCGAATACCTACACGTTGGAAGATTCCTTCGGTTCGCGAGTGGTTTTACCCGGCTTGGGCTTTATCCTGAATAACGAAATGGGAGATTTCAATCCCAAACCCGGATACACCAACACACAAGGAACCATTGGCACCGAACCCAATTTGGTCGCAGCGGGGAAACGAATGCTCTCGTCCCAATGCCCCGTGATTATCAAAAAAGAGGGGCAATTATTTCTGGTGACAGGAAGCCCTGGAGGACGCACCATCATCAACACCGTCCTCCAAGTGATCACGAACGTGATCGATTTCGATCTACCCATTCAAGACGCTGTCGATGCTCCGCGCTTTCATCATCAATGGTTTCCCGATGAAATTCGCTATGAACGCAAAGCACAGGCTTGGATGAAAGGGCTTGACACGTTGGGGCATCAACTCAAAGCGGTGAATGCTCAGGGCGATGCCCATTCGATTTGGATCGATCCAAAAACAGGCATCCTGCACGGGGCGGCGGATAAACGGCTCAACGGTAAAGCAACAGCGGTGAAGTAAAGCCGATCGATTTTAGCGAAGGGGCTTGGGAATCGTACCTCAAAAAGCCCCCCAAGCGATGGCTTCAATGTGCTGATCGAACTTGGCCACTTCCTTCCAAGTGAGAGCATCGTCACTGAAAAGAATTTTGCCTTTCCAAGCAATGCCAAGGAATTTCCCATTGCCATAGCAAAAAAACGTTGGGGCATTTTTGTTCGCTTGGCTGGTCCACGTTTTGCCATCCTTCGAGAAGTAGGTAACGCTGGGGCCGACAGCAACAAACCGATCCTTTGCAAACACAATCGAGTTGAGATGTTCACCCTCTTCGCCCACTTGACGATGGCTCCAAGTCTTCCCATCAACCGTTAACATTCTTAATCCGTGCAGCCCCACCCCGACAAAAACCCCTTGGCCGTAGGTCACATCAATGAGGGTATCGATTGCTTTGGTCTCGGGGACATCGACCCATTCAGAAGCATCCTTGGAATAAGATCGCCGACCGCGATCTCCCACCGCGACGTAAAGATTATTCCCATAAGCGAACCGCCGGAGCATATGTTTCCCGACGATGTCTCGGGGTTCGGTGAGGGTCTCGCCGTTTTTGGTGAACATCACAAAAGGCTTGGCGGCTCCGACCGAAACGGGTTCCCCTCCTAAGCAAACGAATTGATCCTTGCCAAAGCCAAAACCCCGAACGTATTTGATGTACTTGGCATCCTGAAAATGGGTTTGCCATTTCTCTCCGTCGCTGGTGTAGGCAAAGATATTTCCCCCACCGTAGGAGCCGACCGCCACACATCGCCCGTTCCCAAAAGCCACAGCCCGATAGGTTTCTCCTTCCTTACCCATTTGGGGTTTGGACCAAGTTTGTCCATCTTCTGAAACACTTCTCAGACCATCTTGACCAACGCAAACAAAGATCGATTTTGGCATGGGGGTAAGACCCTAAAAAAGTAGCAGCGCAGGAAGCATCACACAAGTACGATCGATTTCAAACACAAGCCCCGACAGAAATCCCCGACAGAATTACGGGTGCGACTCTTCACTGAAATTATATAGGAAAAATGTGCCCACGCGAGCATCGGGAGAACGACCTTGGAAA
The DNA here is from genome assembly GCA_026419115.1 of Gemmataceae bacterium. GTDB lineage: Bacteria > Planctomycetota > Planctomycetia > Gemmatales > Gemmataceae > SKW135. The sequence continues at coordinate 8,771 of JAOAAA010000103.1, read as the reverse complement.
TACGCTTGGGCTTGACGATGGCTGCGGGTAATACCCGGATTTCCATAAAGCAACGTCGAACTCACCGCGATCCACTTTCCTTTCAGACGAGCCTTGAGTTCGTCGAGGGTATCCTTCTCGTAAACATGTAAGGGGAGCAACTCAGGGCTTTGACCTACACGAGGATCACTGCCGAAATACCAAATACTCAGCGAGGAAATTTGCTTTTCTTGCTTCCACTGTTGCAAATAAAAATAGTCTTGCCCCCAGTCGATATTGGAATCACTTAAAAGGAAAGGTCCCCTTTGTGGCCCTCCCCAGAAAGCATTCACATAACTAATCCCTCTTGGAAAGGTAGTCGTAAACGGGAGGAATTGACACAGAGACAAACTCAACCAAACCAGCACTCGATGCCCTCGCGGCAAAGCGGGCGAATATCGTTCAAGCAAAGTGACGACCCCTAGAGAAAATGTAAGGTAAGCGAAACTCATGAGCGGGAACATAAAGCGAATGCCAATTTGGACACGGGAATGAAGGCTAAAGGCGAGCAAGAAGAGAAAGGCCAACCCCAACGGGTGAAGAAAAGTGCGAGGCCGAAGCAGAGCCACACCGATTAGCCCGATGAGAACGACCGGTGTCATCTTCATCGTCAAAGCTAAGGGAAAATAATACCACACGGCCCGATCGTTCCAATGCCCCATAATGTACGAGCCATGCCCCTTCATATTATGTTTGATCTGATAGGCATAGGCTTCGAGGGCATTGGGAAAAATTTTCAACGACTGGGCCGAAGTGACCATCACGTTTTTGAACGACGAATCAGCCAACTGAGAGGACCATTTCACAAAGTTCTTCTGCGGTTGGAAATCGGAACCACAATAGAGCAAGCTGAAAACAAAGCCAAGGACCATAATCTGCAACAAATCCCACCGGAATCGCGAGGTGCTCAGTTGCAAGCGTTTGAGAAAATGCGGGGCCAAGGTATTTCGGTAGCTTTGTTGCAAACGGGGCATCTCCAAGGCCAACATAATCAAAGGACCAAAGGTCAACGCCGAAAGTTTGGCACACAATGCCAACCCGTACCACAGCCCCGATAGCCCAACGCGGTATCCCCACTTCCGCTCGCGAGAGGTCACAAAATGATAAGCAAACACAAGGAGCATAGCGGTTACGGGAATATCGGTCGTGGCCAAGCTGGCATGGGCCGAGAAATTCGGCTCGAAGGCACAAAGTGTGGTCGCAATGCGCGCCACCCATTTCCCCCCGTACCAGAATCCCAAACGATAAACGTAAATCAGCAATAGCCCCCAAAAAATCAGATTGGTTGCTCGCATGTAGGAAAGGACCGTTCCATAATCTTCCGTCAGGTCAAAAGGTTTTTCGCGAAACTGTTCCACCAAGTAAACGGGTAACGATTGAACATGAACCGGAAGGGGCATGGTGCCGGCCCGCATCAATTCTGCGTTGGTTCGCTCACGCCAAAAGGTGAGACCACATTTCATGTAAAAGGTTTCGTCAAACGTGGCCGAGAGTTGCTTCGAGGTTTCGTATACGAGTAGGGAGCTACCCCACAGAATCGCTGCCAGCCAAATCAAATCTCGTAATGGGATGGATGATTTCATAGTCAACCGCCTCATGCGGTGAATCGTGTTAGAATCCTTCTTCTCAACTCCAGACCGGATTGACAATCCCCAGTGAACTCTCAGAATGAACCTCACTCTAGGAGGTCTTTGTTTCACTCAGCGAGTATTCACTATGTTGTTACGTCTCTCCCTATTCGGATTCGTGTTGGTGAGTTTTCCCCTCTGGGCCGTCGATGATTACAAACTGACTGAAGATCATCAACGGCATGAGGGGGTTCCCCAAGGCAAGATAACCAAATTCCGCTGGACAAGCAAGGTCTTTCCCGGTACGGAGCGGGATTGTTGGCTTTATGTCCCCCAACAGTACGATGGGAAAACGCCGGCTGCCTTTATGGTCTTCCAAGATGGTGGGGGACAAGTCAACGAAAAAGGGGGGTATCGAGCGCCGATCGTTCTCGACAATCTCATTCACAAAAAAGAAATTCCTGTGATGATTGCCTTGTTCATCGATCCCGGAACGGTGCCTGCCAACGATAAGGGGCAGTTCCCGCGTTCTAATCGCTCCTTCGAGTACGATACGTTGTCGAATCAGTATGCCGAATTTCTGGAAAAAGAAATGATTCCCGAGGTCACCAAAAACTACAAAATTCGGATGGATGCCGCAGGACGAGGCATTTGTGGCATTTCCTCGGGGGGGATTTGTGCTTTTACCGTCGCATGGGAACGCCCCGATCTGTTTAGCAAGGTTCTTTCGCACGTCGGGAGTTTCACGAATATCCGTGGTGGCGATGCTTACCCTGGAATGATTCGTAAAACCGAACGCAAACCCATCCGTGTTTGGTTACAAGATGGCTCGAACGACTTAGATAACTTGCACGGTTCTTGGCCTTTGGCGAACCTCCAGATGGCGGCCGCTCTCAAATTTATGCGCTACGATTTTCGCTTCGATTATGGCGATGGGGGACACAACAACAAACACGGGGCCGCCACCATGCCCGATGCCCTCCGCTGGTTATGGCGCGATGAGAAATAGGAGAATCTTCCCATGAAAAATTTTTATACCCTATTTCTCCTACCCGTTTTTTGTGCCCCCACCCTTTTCGCTCAGGATATGCCTTTGGGGGAAATCATTATTCTGGGCGAAACTTGGCAACCTTACAAAGGCGAAATGCCAAAATCGATCATTAAAGTTCCCTTCACGATCACACCTAAAGGGACCCTCACCAACGGCCAAAAAGAGTTTCCCGTTGCGACACCTCAACCCACTTGCACAACCATGCATCGCGGCTATCTCATGGTTGCCAGCGCCACCGATCGACACATTTGGGCCTATTCAATCAACAGCGATGGCTCTTTAGGCACCGGCGATCGTTATGCTCGTTGCTATACGCGCCGGAAATTGGTCAAGGATCGCTTTTTTGAAGATGTTCCCGTGAACGTCACAGCCATGACCGTAGATGGTCAAGGTCGATTATACGCCGCCACCAACGAAGGCATTCAAGCCTTTGATCCGACGGGGCGACTGTGTGGGGTCTTTACCGCACCGACTGGTAAAATCGAAGAACTCACTTTTGAAGGTTCGCAGTTGTTTGCTCGGGTCGGCCAAGCGGTTTTTGTCCGCAAGATGAATGCGACGGGTCCCAAGTAATCACCCAAATTTCCTTCGGCATCGCTTCGATGTATTTTTTCCCGCTCTGTGAGATTCGATTGAATTCCATCGAAAGCTCATCCATCGCATGAGGATTTGGTGTGACGGGATTGGTTATCTGATTAGTATCAGGATTTGGCCCGACCGGCTTTTTTACGATCCGATTCTTTCAAAAGAATCTTACGAAGTCGAATCGAGGTCGGGGTAATTTCAACGAGTTCATCGTCTTCGATATATTCCAATGCTGCTTCGAGCGAAAAGATTCGAGGTTGTTTCAGCACGGTCTTAATTTCCGAAGTGGCAGAACGCATGTTGGTGAGCTTCTTTTCTTTACAGACGTTCACAGGCAGATCATTATCAAATACGTTTTCGCCGACGATCTGTCCCTCATAGACTGCTTCCATCGGGCTGACAAACATGGTGGCCCGTTCTTGTAACCCTTCAATGGCAAAGGCCGTGGCCTTGCCTGTTTCGGTCGAGACAAAGACCCCGTTCGCTCGCCCTGGAAAGTTCGGTTTCATGGGCAAATAAGCATGGAAGTTATGACTCATCAGGGCCAAGCCCTGCGTGGCGGTGAGCATTCGGGTTTTCATGCCAATCAATCCTCGTGCCGGAATAATAAACTCAATGTGAGTCATATTCTCGCCCGATTCCATTTTTTGGCATTCCCCTTGGCGTTCCAAAACCAATTGCATGACGCTGCCGATGGTGCCATTCGGGGTATCCACGACAAGCAGTTCATAGGGTTCGAGTTTTTCTCCATCGACCTCTTTGAGGATCACCTTGGGTTTGCCCACCGCCAGTTCCGAGCCTTCGCGTCGCATGGTTTCGAGCAAAACCGACAAATGCAATAATCCCCGACCCGAGACAATGTATTCATCGGCCTTTTCTGGGTTTTGCCGAACTCGTAAGGCCACATTGGTTTCGGTTTCCCGTAGCAGGCGTTCGCGGAGTTCGCGGCTGGTCAATGGTTTGCCTTCCTGCCCCGAGAAGGGAGAATCGTTGATCCGAAAAACCATATCGAGCGTGGGTTGATCGATTGTCAAAGGGGGAAGAGCTTCGGGTTTATCGAAATCGCAGATGGTATCACCAATCTCGGCATGATCCAACCCGACGACCGCACAAATATCACCGGCAGAGATCGAATCGACTTCGCGTTTGGTCAGTCGATCGAATTCGAGAACTTGAACGATAGTGTCATCTTCAATCGAACCATCTTTTTGTTTAACGAGTTTGACCTTCTGATTCTTTTTGATCTTGCCGCGATGGACTTTACCGACGGCAATGCGCCCGACGAAATCGCTGTATTCCAAGGAAACAACCTGCATTTGCAAGGGGCCATCGACATCGGCATCGGGAGCAGGAATATGTTTCAGAATGGCATCGAACAAAGGTTTCAGGTCTTTGGCGGGTTCATTCAAATCTAAGGTGGCAATGCCGTTTTTCCCCGAGGCATAAATCAGGGGGAACTCCATCGTCTTATCGTCGGCGCCCAATTCGAGAAACAGCTCGAAAATGAGATTATGAACTTCCGAAATGCGGGCATCGGGCCGATCGATTTTGTTGATCACCACAACAGGGCGAAGCCCCTTGGAGAAAGCCTTACGCAAAACGAAACGAGTTTGAGGTAAAGGCCCCTCGGCTGCATCTACCAACAAGAAGACTCCGTCGGCCATTTGCAAAATCCGTTCGACCTCACCACCAAAATCGGCGTGACCGGGTGTATCCATCAAATTCACTTTCACTGGTCCCAGCCGAATGGCGATGTTTTTGGCAAGGATGGTAATTCCCCGCTCTCGTTCTTGATCGTTCGAGTCCATGATGAGGTTAAACTTACCCCCCATCAGTTTATCTAACTCTTCTGAACGAAATAAACCCGATTGGCGGAGCATTTGATCCACCATCGTGGTTTTACCATGGTCGACGTGGGCAATCACGGCCACATTACGAATATCTTCTCGAAGCATCGTTACTCAAAAATAGGAAAACCAAAAATTTTAGAGGTTTTTTAATCAATCTGCTATTATAGGAACCCCTGCGATAACGAGTTGTGAGGTTTTGAAGTTTTTCGAGTTCGCCTGATTCCTGATTCCTGATTCTCTCATTCCCAAAAGGAAACTCGCTTGCTTGTTCCGCGATGATAACTGTTGAGGTTTTGAAGTTTTTCGAGAACCCCCTCCCCCTCATGGCGAACCCCCAACACTCTCCGACGTTGCCACATTGCCACGTTGCCATCTTCCGGAAGGATCAAATTGGTCAAATGGTACTAAGGGGCCAAATGGTCAAGGGTTAACGGTAAAAGTTTGGCAGGGGCACTACCAAAAATTTTGGGTGATTTCTCTCTTGACAGGGGCAGGAAAAATTGCGATGAGACGAATGGGGAAAGGACTACCCAGAGGTTGTGTATGCGGCGTCTATCGCTGATCGGATTGAGCTTGTCGGTGTGTCTGTTCGGTGCGGGGTGTTCGGGTATGTCGAAGACCGCACAAGGAGCCGGTATTGGTGCTGGTATCGGTGCGGGTGCCGGTGCGATTTTAGGGCAGGCCTCGGGAGGTAAAGCCGGTAAAGGTGCCCTCATTGGTGCGGCAGCCGGTACCGTACTCGGTGGACTCATTGGCAACGAAGAAGATCGAAAGGATAAAGAAGTTCTGGAAGATCGTGTTCGGGCCGCAGAGCATTCCCGCGATGAAACCTTGAAAGCCGTGCGACCGAAATTGACGCTCGAAGAGATTGTGAAACTAACGCAAGATGGCGTTTCCGACGATATTATCATCAATCAAATTCGGACGACCCAATCGCGATACGAACTGACCACAGAACAAATCAGCTACCTGAAAAGTTACAATGTCTCGAACGCGGTGATCCGCGAGATGCAAAATCGTCGAACCGGTCAAGCAGAGGACCCCGTCTATCGCCGTCCCCGTGAAGTGATTGTGGCTCCGCCCCCCCCCACGGTGGTTCGGCCCGTGTATGTGGTGGAACCGATTCCCGTCTTACCGCCTCCACCGCCTCGACCGGGTTTCTCGATCGGCTTCCGTTCTTGGTAACATCGAAAGGGCAAAAATATCGAAGTGCCCCTGCGAACCTTTGGCATCTCTTCTTTACAACGACTCCTTTCTTGGTCAATCCAAATGGCAAAAATATCGCAGCGATTTAATTAACAGATCGATTCTTTCACCTTCTTTTGCTAAACATATCTCTAGGGGGATTCATCCAATGTCGTTGCGTGTAGGTGATACCATTCCCGATGTGACACTGCTCGATCCTTCCGGTCGAGAAATAAAACTCTTCGAGCAGATCCATCAACCGACCTTGATTGTGTTCCTCAGGCATTTGATGTGAATTGCCTGCCAAGTCTACCTCGTGAAGGTCAAACAATCTTACGAAGAATTCACCAAGCGTCGCGCGCAGGTGATTGCCATCGCCATGACGGCTCCACCGCTGATGACCGTTTGGTTGAAAGAAAACCCGTTACCGTTTCCAATCTTCAGCGATCCGGAGCTGAAAGCCTATCGGGCATTTGGTTTGCAGAAAACCTCGCTATTAAAACTTCTTAATCCATTGGTGATTGGGCGTTATGTGAAACAAATTTTTGAGGGAGGGAAAATTCGCCGAATCCTTCCCGGAGAAGACCCTCTCCAACTGGGCGGAGATTTTCTGGTCACACAAGCAAAGACGTTAATTGCCTCGTGGACTAGCTCTGATCCGACCCGCCAACCTGAGCTTTTCACAATACTTTCTTTGCTCGATCAGTTGACCAAACCGGAATAACCTCCTACCGATATTTTGTACTCACCCGTATTATAACCTTCAGTTGGAACACTATGAAGCTAGCCATGCCGATGACCCTTCTCGGGCTTACCTTATTGGGCCTCAATTCTATGAGCTTGGCCCAAGATGTGGCAAAAAATGATTTCGATTTTGCCATCCCCAATCGTGCCTTACAAAGACCCGAAACGGAATCGACGCCGATTATCTTTGTGAGTCGGGGCACGAACGCCAAAGAATGGGAAACCCTGAAAGATTTTGCTAACCCCGTGACGGAACAAGTGATTGATCCAGTCACCAAGAAGATGACCACTCGTAAGGTGGTGAAAATCAAAATGCCATTGGGGCTGAATACTATCCCCAGCGTGCCGCCTGAAAATCCGCTGACTTGGGAACGCTTCGAGTTGGGCAAAAAACTGTACTTCGATACCTCGCTTTCCAGCGACAATACCGTTTCTTGTGCCACTTGCCACGATCCTAGCAAGGGCTATTCCGATGCTAGTAAGACCTCAACGGGGATTGCCAGCAAAGTGGGCGGGATGAATGCTCCCACCGTTCTGAATTCGGTCTACAATCGCTTCCAATTCTGGGATGGTCGGGCCGGTTCTTTGGAAGAGCAAGCCCAAGGGCCTGTGCAAAATCCTTCCGAAATGTTTGATGGCAAAGGCAACGCTTGGCATGAAGCCGTCAAACGAATTCGGAGCAATCCCGAATACAAAGGATTGTTTGAAAAAGAGTTCGGCACCCCTGCCACACGCGATGCCATCGCCAAGGCCATCGCCACTTATGAACGCTTGGTTCTTTCGGGCAATAGCATTCAAGATCGGGCCGAATTGGCAGCCCGTATTCGCGCCATTGATGAAGATTCGACCAACTTCACCCCCAAACCCGAAGACTACGAAAAAGTTCTCAAAGAAGCCTTCGCTAAGAAAGATAACTACGCACTCGATGCCTTGCAAATAACAGACGAAAAACAAATCCCCGAGGTCGCCAAATCCATCGACCGAGGCCGGATTTTGTTCTTGAATAAAGCCCGCTGCAATTCCTGCCACGTTGGCGAAACCTATACCGATCACACCTTCCACAATTTGGGAGTCGGCGTCGGTAAAGATGGGAAATTGCCCGCCGATCAACTCGGTCGTTACGGTTCCCAAGCAACGGGTCACAAGGATCATGCCATGATCGGCGGCTTCAAAACTCCTCCGCTGCGTGGCTTGTTAGCATCGAAACCCTATATGCACGATGGAAGCGAAAAGACCCTCGCGGAAGTCATTGAGTTTTATGATCGTGGTGGCAACGCCAATGAATTCTTGGATCCGAAAATGCGGGACATCGAAGCCGAAGAGGCCTACATGCTTGCCCAGAAGAATGGCACCAAATACGAAGGGCCTATGCCGGCTTTGTTCACCTCGGCGAACACCCCGATTATTCCCCGTAAGCTCAACCTCACCCCTGCGGAGAAAAAAGACCTAGAAATGTTCCTGCGAGCCCTTGAAGGAGAAGCTCCCCCCGCAGTGTTACGCAAGAACTAAGCCGCTCCATTTTCCCTTTGTCCAGTCTCCTTGTCGATTCTCCGTTGGTCGATTCTCCGTTTGTAGCGTGAAATTCTCTCGGCCGATTCTCCTTGCCCATACTTCTCCTTGTCGATTCTCCGTTTGTAGCGTGAAATTCTCTTGGCTCCCTCTAAACCTCCTGAAATGGGTATTTTGGTGTTTTGGCAAATTGGGCTTTTTTCTTTTAGAAACTTTGGTATTGGCCCCCCTGAGGTGAAGGATCACCCGACTGATCAGAGA
>JAOAAA010000102.1 GCA_026419115.1 Gemmataceae bacterium | reverse complement strand
AGATGTGTATAAGAGACAGGATGCAGGTACAGCCATTCTCAAAACCTAAATCGTTCGGACTCAATCGTTCGGGCTTGTTTGTCCCAACTCAATTGTTCGGGATTCAATTGTTCGGGCTAAAACTCTTATACTCCTATTGTAGCCAATTTGACGGCCAACTCACACCCCTTATAGAATTCGGGAACATCAACCCATTCTTTAACGGTATGAATCTCGTTCTGCCCTGCCCCAAACGTCACGGTCGGTATCCCATGCTTGCAAATCCAATTGGCATCCAGCCCACCATTAGTGACCCGACAATTTGGTTCTAATCCAAGTTCCTTCACAGCAGCAACGGCTCGTTGAACCACCGGAGCATTTTCCTTCAATCGGAAGGGATGATAATCGATCCGAGAGGTGAATTTGACCTTGGCCGTTTTTCCTTCGTGATCGGTCACTTTCTCAGCAGCTTTCAAAAAGGCCTGTTTGTAGGCCTCGGAAATTTCCCGAACAAACTTGGCATCGTGACTACGGGATTCCCCTTTGATGTGGACGAAATCGGTAACCACATTGGTTGCTTCGCCGGCAGAGCGTCCTTGAGCATCACCAAACGAACCGACGTTACTGGTTCCTTCGCGGCCTTCTTTCACCACTTTCCCGAACCAACCATTGGCATGCACTTCGGCCAAAGCCAAGGACGCCACTAAAGTCGCAGAGATTCCTCGCTCGGGATGGACCCCCGCATGAGAGGCCTTGCCGCGAATATCGACTTCCCAACGATCGGCCCCGACCGCCCCGATAATCACATCCGATGCCAAACGACCGTCCACATTGAAGCCCATCACTGGACCCGAAAGAACTTCGGGGTTAATGTGACGGGCGCCAAACAATCCCGATTCTTCTCGAACCGTGAACAAGAGTGTGATAGGTGGATGTTTCGGTTTTTGCTCCAGAAGGATTTTCGCGAGATGCACCAAAACCGCACAACCGGTCCGATTATCCCCCCCCAAGGCGGTTTCGGCTTCGGGGACAATTTTCTTTCCTTTCAGCACGGGAACCGCCTTGGCACACAAAGGCACCGTATCCATATGGGTCATGAACAGCAAGCGTGGCCCTTCAATGGTACCTGCTAGATGCGCTATCAGGTTACCCGTCTGAGTAGGAAGTGGGATTCGTTCGTTGGCATCATCGAATCTAATGTGTTTTCCCGAAAGACCTAGCCCTTTCAAGGTACGAACAATTTCTTGGCCGATCTTTTTTTCTTGACCGGTAATTCCCTCAACGGAAAGGAAACTCATTAGGGTTTCGAGTGCAAATTTCTGGTCGATCATGTGAGAATTATTTTCCTGCAGGCGACAAATTTCGATCTCAATTCGATCTTGAAAGTGATTATTCTATCTCAATCGGTAGGAGTACAAGAAAAGACATAGAGAGAGTCAAGGATTTTATTCAGGAAAGCTCAAAGTCGAGGACTTGTCCCCCTTAATTAGCTCATAAGAACTGGCCCCTGCTTTGAGTTTATCTCGAAGAGTGTTGTCGTTAATCACAGCTTTTTTCGTTGGGTCTTCGATTATCCCGAGCATGCTTGATTGAGCATCGGCCGCCAACGCTTTGATGCGAGCTTTCAGCGGCGCCCCGAGCTTACTATTGGCATCGGCTGTATTGGAAAGTTGCGTTAACCCTGCAGAAATGCGAGCCGATGCGATCTTCCAAGGAATGATCGTACCACGACCTTCTACTTTAGCTTGGTCGGAATCTTGAGAATACTCCGTACCGAATTCGATCAAGAATCGATTGATGATGTAGATACGCAGATCAAAATTCTCCTCCGGATCGATGTTCATATTCAAAAGCCCGACAATCGCTTCCACACGATCGGCAATGTTGGGTTTGAAACCGGGAATCGTGGGATCAGGAATTGCGATGGCAGCCAGAACCACTCCAGGGCGAGCCAAAATTTCTTTCGTCTTCGCATCTCGAATCACAGGGTCCCGAAATTGAGACATTGCCGAGAACATCAAACGACGATAAACCCGATATTTCAATTCTTCTTCCGACGTGGGTTTCGCAGAGAGTTTCACAGGTGGTTGAAACTTAAGTAACGCATTAAATATCTCGGTTTGTTTCTTTGGGTCCCTGATGAGATTCTTGGAAGGATCATCCGGATGAGTATGCGAAAGAACGTTGCGAATTCCCTCAAGGGCGACATAAGTGATCGCCGGTTGATCGATATATTTGGGATCGGTAATTAAAGGCAAAAGACTATCGATCGTCCCCGCATAGGGAAGATTGGCTACCTCGGCCAACATGCGGACACCGTTGATTCTCTCAATTGGTTTGGCGCCTTCATTGATGATTTTCAGGCACTCTTTGGCAGCGATCGAACCGAATGCCTCGGCGTATTCCAGTTGACCTTCTGTGTATTTGCCCTTGGGCTTGGGAATATCGGTCCAGTTCTTCAGTTCGGCATAAAGACCTTTAGGCGTTCGGTCTAACGTGCCGAAAGGAGCCGTCATGGTGCTAGGGAATTCTTCGCCATTGAATGGGGGCTGATTCGCATGATAAACAATGTGTTTTACCATCTGATCGATCGTTTTGAGATTGCGATCGGTGATCTCTTTCGATTCGTCTTTAATCCGGACATTGTCCAAACCTTTCTTGGCCTTTTCGATATTTAACAAAGCTGCAGGGGCCGGTCGATTGGGAGGAGGGGGAATATCGGCTTGAGCTTCGCTCAAACATCCTAATAAGACCACGAAAAGACCGCCAACAATCAATTGGGTTGAATATCGTTTCGGCATTTCAAGACTCGGAAATAGTATGAATAAAAATAGCTTACCACTTTCTTAACCATCTCGGTAGGGAGAACGTTGGTAGTTCATTAGAAGTTGAAACAAATCTTCCCAAACCAACGATCTTCGCAATCACCGAAGTAGTGACAGTTATAGTGAAAAGTACGATTTTAACGGTTATTAGTTCTGGGTATTTTGTTCAAATTGGGCAGTCTATTTCGTGCAAATCAAAAAAGCGTGGTGGAATACAGCATGGTTTCTCTTGGAGGAAAAAATTATGCCGCTGACCGTCTGTCCGCATTGTGGAAAAGTTCAGGGAATGGATCGCAAATCAATTGGTCGTGAATTAGGTTGTATGAACCCTCATTGTGAACGCCCCTTCCTTGCAATGGCATATGTGCCCCATCAAGGCACCCTATCGAAAATTGTTTTTCTTTTCGTGATTGCCTTTGCCATTTTCCTAGTCACTCACTTTGCAGAAGTCCGCTTCGGGCTAATTTCCCAAATGGGTCGATGGCTTCCCTCGATCAATGGTTGAAAGGTTCCCTTCTCCCGCTTTTCCAGATAGGTTTGTTAATCGGGATCGATCACTTGTGCTTCGGTCAGGGTATACAAAAACTCTTCGGGGTCCGTTGTGTTGAGTCTTAAAACCCCGATCACTTTGACTTGCCCCTTTTGAATTGTGGTCAGTTTCCCTGCCTTGAGGTTGACGAGAAGAATCGAAGCCGGATCAGGGGTTTCGCAAAACCAACAACCTACGGGATGCTCCACCAATAAAAAAGCGTTGGCATCACTATCGAGGGTCAAAGGTTGCATGTAGCCCACCATACTCACCTTTTTTCCATCCAGTTGCGTGAGATGTTTGTGCATTTTGGGACGAAAAGGCTTTCCAATCACCGTTTCATTCACAACGAACCAAGGCAGGTAGTTAATTCCATCAACACGAATCTCAGGGAGTTTGGTTGTATCCAAGGATCGTTGATAGGGCTTGGTACTTCGGAATTCAATATCTCCCCGATATTTGGCATGTTCCTCATCTGGAAGTTTAGCAATCCGATCCGACTCGGCCCGATAAATCCGCCGACGTTCCCGCACCTCTTTACAAGTCAGGCCCCCTTCTATCACCCCATCGAGTATGTTCGCTGCCGTGCGAACATCCCCACGAGCATGAACCACCTCTCCCATCAACCAAAGCAATCGCGTATCTTGAGGTAACCAGAGCAACAATTGTTGCACGATTTCGGGAGCATCCTTGGGGAGTTTCTTAAGTTGAAGCGGATCGATCTCCCCTGCCCTGACCTCCCCTTTAGCGTTCGTAAACGGAATCCCGAATAGTTCATCGAATGTCTCGATAATTTTTGGGTCTTTTTGTCGAAGTTGAACCAATTTGATTTGATACTCTTCGGCCCGTTTGAATGTTGCCGGTGCCTTTTTAATCGCTTCCTGCAACACACGCTCCGCTTGGGGGTAATCCCCCTCCATTTGCCATGCCGTCCCGAGATTCGAGATGATCTTAAAATCATCGGGATATACTTTACGGGCTGCATTGAGCGCCTCAATTGCTTTTCGCGGTTGCCCCAAACGAATGTACAACGCACCGAGATCGGCCCATTCCGTCGGATTCAACGGCTGTTGTTTCTGTTTCGTGAGAAGTTTCTCGACCGCCTCACGATAATCATCACGAAGGGGCATCGCAGGGACATCAGGTCCCGATTGCCCAAGCAATTTCAATTGTCGAACTTCAACCAAAAAGCCCCGCCAAGCCGAAGGAAGAACCCCTTGCTGTTCTGCAGAATAATAAACCCCCGCAAAACTGGCAGCCGGAAACAAGATTACTAACAAGAATATCGTTCGCGTCATAGGGTTTATGCTAGGGAAAATCGGTTCAGCCAGAAAAGTGCTTTCTGATTTCACGGTATCCCACAACCACCCTATAACCCTAGAGAACGGTATGAATTCACTCTGAAGATCGGGAAATGATACGGCATGAATTCACTCTGACAATCGGGAAGCGATTCTGTAGAATGCCCCTCTCTCCTTCTACATGGTGATTGAACAATGATACGCATTCTCTGCCTATTATGGGCTGTCACGGTGGTGACCGCTGCCGATAACCCTTTTTCCTTCAAAATGCAAGAAATCGCCACCGACTTGACCGTAGGTTACGCCGTGATTGTGGCCGATGTGAATAACGACAAAAAACCCGATATTGTCGTTGTTGATTCCAAACGGGTCGTCTGGTACGAAAACCCCACTTGGAAACCTCGAACCATTATCAACGGCAAAACCCCGCCCGATAATGTGTGTATCGCTGCCCTCGATGCTGATCGAGATGGGCTAGTCGATTTCGTCCTCGGAGCCGATTGGAAACCTTTCAATACCAAGTCCGGTGGTACACTCCATTGGCTTCGTCGTGGAAAAACCCTTGATGATGAATGGGACGTTTTTCCCATTGCCAACGAACCAACCGTCCACCGCGTCCGCGTAATCGAAAACGATCCCATCACACAAGGTCCTTTGCTAATCAATGCTCCTTTGATGGGGAAAGACTCGACGAAAGAGGCCAATTGGCTGGACGGTCGCCCCGTTCGCCTACAAGGTTTTAAGGTACCCAAAGACCCGAGCAAAGATAAATGGGAAGCCCTGACCTTGAACGAAACAGATTTGCATGTGGTTCATAATGTTTGGCCTGTGCCTGCTCCAAAAGGGGCTTGGAGTCTTTTGACCGCAAGTTATGAAGGAGTGGGATTATTGGAACGAAATTCCGAGCGATGGAATTGGACCCGTATCGGGGAAGGAAATCAAGAGAATCCCAAAAGTAATCGCGGTGCCAGCGAAATCAAAATGGGCTTTCTAAATCAAGGCAAGAATCGCTACATCGCTACCATCGAACCTTGGCACGGAAACCAAGTGGTTGTCTATACCCCTCCAACAGACGGGAAAAAACTCTGGAAACGAATTGTGATCGATGAAGAACTTCGCTGGGGTCATGCCGTATGGTGTGCCGACCTTGATGGGGATGGGAATGAAGAATTGGTCATTGGGGTTCGAGATAATCCCAATGCGACCGATAAATTTAAGCTCAAATGTGGCGTGAGAATTTATCGGCCCAAAGATTCTAATTGGACTGAGTGGGATCGATTTATTTTGGAGGAAGGGGGTGTCGCCGTTGAGGATTTAATCTGTGCCGATCTCAATGCCGATGGTCGCCCCGAAATTATTGCTGTGGGGCGATTCACCAAAAATGCTCGAATCTATTGGAACCAGAAGTAGCTCTTCGGATTTTCTAATCGCTAGGGATTTTTTCAGGTCATTAACGACCGATGAGGTACAGAATGGATCCAACAAAATAGCTACCAGCACCAATTAGGCTTTTTTCAGATAGCTATCCACATCCGCTTGTGTGATTTGCCCCGAGGGTTTGTTCATTTCCACGCTTAACCAACTTAGGATCGTGGGTGTGTAAGGAAGTTTCCCTTTCTGTAAAAGGGTCTTCAAGCGATTTTGCCGACGTGCTCTTTCGGCCCGTTTCAAATGCCCGTTGGTTTCACGAGATTGTTGTTGCAAAGAAAGAATCAGGTCTTTTCGATCTCGACGACGTCCCATTTTTATTCATCCCAAGAGGATTTCCCTAACAAAAAGGATAAAATAGCGAAATAGTATCCCTCTGTCCAGTCACCCAACGAGGAAATTCTACACATGCCTCACCCGAACTCGCCTAAACCAAATTTATTTGTGGTGGTTGCCACCGGCCAAGCCATCGCGAACCTTCCTCCTGTTCTGGAAGTGGCCCAGAAAAATGATGAAGTTCTTTGGATCGTCAGTGACGAGGCCCATCAAAGAAATTGGCTCACAGGCCCTAATCAAGTTTTTCAACGTTTTGGCCTAAAATCGCTCCCGATGGTTCGTGTCGGCGGGGTGAGCGATCCCTACACCTTAACACAGGCACTCGCTTCCAAAGTCAACTCGATCCAACCAGACCAATATCAGAATATCTACTTGGTCACGAACGGGGGGACAAAACACACTCCGATTGCTTTACTCCGAGCGTTCGAGTCTCTTTCTCCTGTGTTACTTTACGGTGAGGATCGCCCTTGTGTTTACAACATTCATTCCGCAAATTTTCAATCGCCCCCACAACGAGAAAACTACACCCGACACACACTGGATTTGGAATCGATTATCTCCCTGAGGTCCTACACATTTGCGACCGGCAGTACTCATGTACAGATTTGGCCAAGAGCGCTCTCCCAAGAAGTTGTCAATGAACCTTACGGACAAGATGAACAGTATACCTACAGCCTGCATACCCAACACCATAAACGGGCCTCGTTCAGTAAAAATAAAGCGGATCAAGTTCCATTTGAACGAATTCGTTCATTGGTCCCAGTGAATCAATATGAGAAATGGGAAACGAACGTGAGACAAATTCAAATCGCCCTTAACCATCAATCGCGTTGCAACCTGTACCACTCCACCTTAAAATTGGCTGAGATCGCTCGTAAGGCTGCCGAACGCCAAGCCAATGAGATTCCTCAAACCGTCGATCCGATTGGTCCCGCGTTAGAAAGAGCCGTGGCAAGACGGGTTCGCCGATGGCAAGAAGAAAATCGACATCCGGGCATCCAGTCGATCTGGACGGGGGTAAAACTCGCCCAAGCCAACTTGCCGGACCGAGTTGAGGTAGAGTTTGATACTTTGATCGTTCTTAAAAACGGTATTTTAGTTCATTTGGAGTGTAAAACTGCGAATCTGGAACGCCGTCAAATCGATGCCAATACCCATCGCTTACAAGGTGCGGGGTCTCAACTGGCTTCCGTCGCAGTGGTCATTCCTTTGTTCACGAAATGCACTTCCGAGACTTGGTTTGCTCAATCTCATCAGATTAAAATCGATTCAGAAATTCACTTCGGTTCCAGAAACGTGATCCCATTTACATGGCCCGATCAACCGAGGGGTTATCGGCTGAGCGAAGAGAGTGTGGTCCGAGATTACACTTGTGAATCTTTTGAGGCTCAGCTTTCGGCGTTACTGAAACCCTATGCCGCCTCTGAGAAATCATAATCCCTCGGATAAACTGCTGGGGGTTTCTCGGGATCGGATGCGCATGAATTATGGTTGAATGTCAGCGCCCGAATCGAACCATACGAAATTCCGCTGGGGTATGCCAACGTGGATACCACAAGCTCAATCAGGTATTCTTATTCAAGCCTTATGCGATTTGTACCCGAAGACTTCGATTTGTCCTTACAAAAGACCATGAGCCGACATGGTTCGATTGTCAGAAGATCATGAACTTTCACAGATAGAGAATGGTCAACTCTCAAAATGCCACAAAGGCTCGTAGTTCGATTGTATTTAAGAGGAATTCGATCGGATTGACCTATGAGCTTACAGGTTCATACCGATCAAAAACTCGGTGTTGCTCTTGTGACGTTTCAGCCGGCTGGTCAGCATTTCCATAGCCTCGACAGGGTTCATGTCGGCTAAGACCCGTCTGAGCATTCGGATTCGTTCCATTTCTTCGGGATGAACCAAAAGGTCTTCTTTTCGAGTTCCCGAACTGTTAATATCAATGGCCGGCCAAACTCGTTTATCGACCAAGCGACGATCTAAGTGGATTTCGCTGTTACCGGTCCCTTTGAATTCCTCAAAGATCACGTCATCCATTTTACTGCCTGTATCCACAAGGGCCGTGGCAATAATGGTCAGCGATCCCCCTTCTTCGATGTTTCGAGCCGCACCGAAGAAACGTTTTGGTTTCTGCATGGCGTTGCTATCAAGCCCCCCTGAGAGGAGTTTCCCACCGCCTGGCGCTTCGGTGTTATGTGCCCGAGCCAAACGAGTGATCGAATCTAACAGAATCACCACATCATGGCCCCGTTCCACCATCCGTTTGGCTTTTTCTAACGCAATATCGGAAACGTGAATGTGTTGCTCCGAAGGTTCATCGAAAGTACTGGCGACCACTTCGACGTTCGAGCCGACGACGACCCGTTGCATGTCAGTCACTTCTTCCGGTCGTTCATCAATCAAAAGAACGATAATGTAAACCTCGGGGTGATTCTTGAGAATCGAAAGAGCAATTCTTTGGAGCAGAACGGTCTTCCCTGCACGCGGGGGAGACACGATCAGGGCCCGCTGACCTTTACCGATCGGGGTGACTAAATCGACCACACGCCCCGAGAGTTCTTCGGGGGTCGTTTCCAAAATAAATCGTGAGGTCGGATGAAGTGCCGTTAAATCTTCGAAATTCGGGATATTCGCGGATTCGTCAGGATGATGACCATTGACCTGCTCGACTTGCATGAGTGCAAAGTTATCTTGCCCTTCGACGGGAAGTCGAATCGGCCCTTCGACCACTAGACCCGTCTTCAAACCGGTCCGACGAATCTGCGAGGGGGAAACATAAATATCTTCAGGAGAGGCCAAATAATTGTGGGCTTGGCTGCGAAGAAAACCGTAACCATCGGGTAACACTTCCAAGGTTCCGGCGCCACGAACGACCTCACCTCGTTTGATTTGTTCGCGAACAATCGCCACAATGAGTTGGGCCCGATTCATCCCCGTGTGTTCGGTAATCCCTTCTTTCTCAGCAAGCTGGAAGAGTTTGCTCACAGGGAGCCGATACAAATCATCAAGTCGGTTGGGTTGAGGATTTTCGCCGGGTTTCCGAGGCATTTTGCGGTAAGTTCCGGATTGTTCTGCGGTGCTGACTTCTGCAGTGGGAGCGGGACTCGCTGTGGGCGCAGCCGCTGGCCGCGAACTGGATGCGGCTACGGGAGTGCTTGCTGCTACGGGAGTGCTTGTTGCTGCGGGGGCGGCACTAGCGGCCGTGGTAGCGGGGGTGCTACGAGTTCTACGAACGGGACGGGGCGAGCTTTCATCGCTGTTGCCAACTGGCATGATGGTTTTCCTATCAGGGTTAGTGGAAAAAACGAATGGTTAAATAATGCGTTCTAATGAACGGACAAATGTTCTCATTTCCAAATTGTATTACCTTTTATCATTCTTAATTTAATGAACCTTACTCCTCAAAAGTACTCCATAGTGTTGGGGAGTCATTCGAATTATTTGGGGATGGTTGGTATCCAACAGGACACGAGAATCGACTTATTGAGAGTAATCTCTCTACGCTATATTAAGCATATTTCGGCCCTTATTGTCAAGCCCTAGAAGCAATTTTTTTTGAAAGCCGACCGATATAGTCAAACCTCATTGCCCATTGCCTAACCTTTTCCATCTCCTTTGGAATTTCTTTTGAAACTCTTCTCTTTCTGAGAGACTCTTGATAGGACATCCTCTCGATAATATCAAGACTACCGAATTCCCTCACACTTGAAATTTTCTTTGAGTCGCTTCTTTTCCCTGACATGGGGCAGGCTCATAATCAAACATTTGTTCAATAGAAAAAATTATCCAACGCCGTTCCCCCTATCATGTTTCTTCATGTTTCTCAGCTTGGTGCCATCCAAGTGATGATCTCTCCTGAGAGTATCAACTGATTCCGTCCGTCTGAACGATCCTTTTTCTACTTCCCAGCAGATTCATCTCAATCGATAGAATTGCTAGAATCGGATCGGAAATTGGGCCACTTCAGAAAGAGGTTTTGTTGACTCGTGAATCCCCTTGTCGAATCATTACGATTGGGGAATTATCTGGAGTCACTAGCCCCATGAGACCAATTGAAGTTTCAGCCCGTTCGCAACCGCCTTCCTCGACGAGTACTTCCTTCTTGGTCATCGATACCGAAAGTATTCCCGATGGCGATCTGCTCCGAATGGTGAAGTATGCTACCGAGAATCTCACTGCCGAACAGGCCATAGAAAAAGCTCGGCAAGAAGCTCGAGAAAGCCATTGGAATCAATCGGATTTTCTGCCGGTCAGCTTCCAAATTCCGGTTTCGGTATGCGTGGCGCGGGTGGGTTCTGATTTTTCGTTGCAGTCGGTGGCCTGTCTCGATTCGCCTCATTTCCGTCCCAAAGAAATCGCCAAGAAATTTTGGTTGGGGCTTTCCTTTTACCCCAAAGCAAAATTGGTGACCTTTAATGGTCGAACCTTTGATCTCCCGTTGCTCGAAATGGCGGCGTTCCGTTGGGGATTTTCGGCACGAGACTACTATCAAAAAGGACGAAATCGTTTTAACGGCGACATCGATCTTTTGGACTTTATGACCAATTTTGGAGCCTGTCGGCTGAATGGAGGGTTGAACCTGCTCGCCAAACTCCTTGGGAAACCCGGAAAGATGGATATTTCTGGCGACCAAGTTCTCGACATGGTTCGGGCCGGACAGATTCGAGAGGTGAACGAATACTGCATGTTCGATACCCTCGACACTTACTTTGTCTTTTTACGAACGCGGGTTCTCGTCGGTGAAATCACATTAGAACGCGAGGAAGAATTGATTGTCAACGCACGACGATTGATCGAGGGTCAAGTGAAAGCTATACCTGTACTGAGAAAGTATTTGGATAATTGGTCATTGCCTATGAATTGAGCGAATCGGAAGGGCTGGCCCTTATTTTATCCTTGAAATCAAAAAAGGGTACCTTCTGGTTGATTATTTTAACCCCGGAATCAAAAGGCCCTCGTCTTTTTTATTGGGGTTTGTGATACCTGGAATGGTGGTGCCTCCCCCTCCCCCTGTTTTGGGTTCCGGTTGATTGGGCTGCCGGATGCTGGCGTAAAGCACTCGTTGAACGGCCTCGATTTGAGCGGCATTGGCCCGAAGTTCCGCTGCTTCTTTTGTGTAAGTTTTGGCAAGTTCGCTGTCGGGGAAGATTTTGGCGGCTTCCTCGAAGTATTTGGCGGCTTGTTCTGGGGTACCCGTTTCAATGGGGGAACCGATCAGGGCTTTTTCGGCACGGGCTGCCTCGACATAAGCGGCTTGCAGTTGCCCTTTTTCTTTTTTATTGTTGGATAAATCTTTCACTAACTCGAGAGCCAACTTCCGAGCTTCGGCAATGCTTTTGATGGCCGCTTCTTGCTCTTGGGAGCTAAAGGTTCCCACTTTGGAAAGCCCCTCGGTGTAAAGCAAATATCGAAGATGATGGAACCGAGCGATCATTCCCGTTGGTTCTTTCGCGTATTGCTGTTCGAGACTGGTCAACGATTCGATTGTATCGGCCCGATCCAAGGCTCTCGATGCGACAGAAGAAGCCAAATCCCGAGAACTACTAAACCAATTCCAGAATAAGAAAATGGCCACCAATAAGGCGACAGTACCGATAACGTAATAAGAGGTACGGGTATTGATGACGCTCCAAATTTGCTGGAAGACCACCGCCAAAGGATTTGGTCCCTCGGGTTTGTGGGGAGGGGTGATGGTTTCCGTTGTTTGTGTTCCCGTGTTTTCAACTGGTTGATTCGTGTTGTTTGGCTGCTCGGCCATTTCAAAATCGCTCCCGGTCTCCCTCTCTGGAAGGGCAACCTCCATGCTATCACATCAATTTGGTATAGAATAGCGATTGTAGCGAATTGGACAACGGCAAGTTACACCTCGGCACAGATTATTTTCCTGACCCAATCTAGGTTCATTCAAGGGGCGTGACGCGCTTGTTTTTGGGAAGCGGCTGGATGGGACTGCGTAGATGATTTTCCTTACCTGATGGATGATGTTTGGACCCTGAACTTCCTCGCCTGCTCGGTGACATCTGAACAGACGATTTCCACTGAACCTCGATCAGGAAGGAAAACGCTGGTCCGGAATCATACAACTATTTCTTAAGTAACTTAACGAGATACCGAACAGACGATTCCGATCCTGAGGACTGAGTTCCTTCCATGGTCGAATGATCTTGCGACATTGTTTTGAGCCACAAAGGCACGCCATTTGCCATCCCGTTTCGTTCATCGAGGTGGAATAATCCCAAGTGATTTCTTCGCCTTCTGCAATCTCTCGAAGTGCGAAAAGCGATAATTCCCCCGTAACAAACCCCGCGTTCGGCTCGCAAGAGTGGTTGATATAATCATCGAGATTTTCGCCTGAGGAGGCCAACCAAGTGGATTCCCCAACTTGGAGAGCGCGATGATGCTCCTGAAGTTGATCTGTGGTCAAGATTTCTCCTTGCAAAGTGAGGATCAATTCCCCTTTTGGAATGGGAAACAAAGTGAACAACCCCTGACCACAGCTCCGCGTTTTTCGTTTCACCAACCCGCAACGGGTGAAAGGAGAAAGCAGCATGCTCGCTTATTTTTTCTTGTGGGTTGCAAGAGTATGCCCGCTGCCTGCAGGAGCGGCAAATTCGGTCGGGCGATCCTTGCCGGGTTCTGCGTAACAAATTTTCAAGGTGTCACCTGAGACTTGATAAATTCCTAATAAAGTTTTGCCTTTATAAGTTCCCCCATCGGGCATGATGTCGATCGTTTTTTTCTCAGGATCGACCTTCACTTTACCTGAGAATGCTTCTCCCTTAATGGGGGTAATGGTGTAGCTTTCGCCTTTATTTTCACGGGTAGCCCCTTTGAGGTTCTCTAGGGCTTTCCCATCACGGATGGCGGACTCGATGATCCAAGTTCCATCCAGATTCTTATCCGCGGCGGAACTCAGGGATGTGAGAATTAAAAGAATTCCAAACAAGGGGGTTGAACGCATGTGAACTCCTTCATCAAATAGAGATGTTGTTAACATAGAAATCTTGGGCGATTCGACTATGAAACTCTCTTCTCTCTCACGCCGTCGATTGCTTCAACTCCCCGTAGGTATATGGCTGAGTTCGCATTGCTGGCCGGGCGCTTGTGCCGATGATAAAGGTGGAAAATCCTTTAACTTCATCGTGGCAAACGATCTGCATAGCCTTGATAAAAAATGTCCCCCGTTCTTTGAGAAGGTCATTCAATCGATGCGGGAACAAAAACCAGAATTTATTGTTCTAGCTGGGGATTTGGCAGAGAATGGTACGTCGGAACAACTGGGCGTGATTAAAGAAATTTTCACGGCTCCCAAAATCCCTTTGTATGTTGTTCCGGGAAATCACGATTTTACCAAGGACGATTCTCGCAAACCCTACGATGACTTATTTCCCAATCAGTTAAACCATCTCCTGACGATCCACGGTTGGCAGTTCCTTTTCTTGGACACGACCCAACAACAAAGGCACACCAACACCGAAATTTCTAAAGAAACCTTTGAGTTCGTCGAAGCATCGCTCAAAAAACTGGATAAGAAAAATCCGACGGTTGTTTGTACTCATTTCCCCTTAGGAGAAAAGGTCAATATGCGGCCCAAAAATGCCGAGGAGCTGCTGAAACTATTTTCGGAAGTAAATCTCAAAGCCGTATTTAGCGGTCATTACCACAGCCAAACGGAGGTAAAAAAAGGGGAGACCATTCTCACAACGAATCGATGCTGCGCCATTTCGAGATCAAACCACGATGGTACCAAAGAAAAGGGTTATTTCCACGTTACAATGAAAGAGGGGATTCTGAAAAGAGAATTTGTTGAAGTGAAACCCTAACTTCCACGAATAAGATGAAGAGATACCTTGTCTTGTTTGGTAGAAGGTTCCATGAGTCGGCAAAACGAAATTGAAGCTCGTCTTCAGAAACTAGAAACGGAAGTGAGCCAACTACAAACTCGTGTTACGGACCTTTTGCAGTTAGAAACCAAAGTCAACGTTCTCTCGGAAACCGTTCAGGAAGAGATGAAATCACTGGCGGTGAATGTTCATCAAGAAATTCGCGAGATTAAAGAAAACTCTCCCTCTGTCACCTCGATTCTGTCGCAAGCAGCAGCCGGAGCCGCTTTGGTTAGTTCGCCGATTTTGAATCTGGTTTCGGAAACAAATCCGACGAGCGGGAAACGAAAATGGATTTTGGGCGAAATTTTCCGAGATTTCCGAACCATTTTTCTGATGTATTTCGATCAACGGTACCGGCTTCGTCGCTCCACCCAACTACTGGTCCCCAGCATTCTAATTAGTCTGATATTGGTCTATTTGTTCTTTAATTATGCTTTCTCCATTCTGTTAATATCACCCATTTTAGAACGGTTAATCGAGATGATATTGGCCGTCTTACTGTACAAGGTTCTCAATCAGGAAATGATTCGTTACCGCGAAGCCCTTAAAGCATATGAAACCATGACCGCTGGATACAAAGGCCCTCCCACAACGTAGTAAAATGCGTCTCCGCAGCTAGAGATCGTACCCACAACACTCTCCCCGAGGTAAACAGAGATGATCCGGTTAGGCGTGAACATTGATCACGTGGCAACAATTCGGCAAGCTCGTCGTACTTACGAGCCTGACCCCGTCCAAGCGGCAGGCCTTGCTATGCTGGGCGGGGCAGATGGGATCACCATCCATCTTCGTGAGGATCGCCGGCACATCCAAGATCGTGATCTTCGGATTCTTCGCGAGACAGTCCCCTTTGGTTTGAATCTAGAAATGTCCTGTGCCGAAGAAATTGTTGCCTTGGCCTGTCAGATCAAACCCGATCAGGTCACGTTAGTGCCAGAAAAAAGGGAAGAACTCACCACCGAAGGGGGGCTAGATGTGATCGCTCATCAAGGGATGATTGCCGATACCATCAAGCGTCTCCAAGGGGTCGGTATTTCGGTAGCGTTGTTTATTGACCCCGTCCCCAAGCAGATAGAGATGTCGAGCAAACTCCGCGCCCGCGCTATCGAGTTTCACACGGGGCACTATGCAGAAGCCAGAACCGAGATTAATCTCCAGCAACAACTCGAAATCTTGAAATTCGGGGCAGAACAGGCGCATCAACTCGGATTACATGTGCATATGGGGCACGGTTTGAATTATCTCAATGTGAAACCGATTGTTCGTCTGCCGCACGTTGAGGAGTTGAACATTGGCCATGCGATTATTTCTCGAGCTGTTTTGGTTGGGATGGTCCAAGCGGTGAAAGATATGAAAATGGCCATGAGCGAGCATTTTACTAGTCGGATTATAAGCCATTAAATCAGCATTCAGGTTGAAGGTTCCTCGAGAAATTCTTGGGACGGGGCATTTTCAGAAACACCATTCTGAATAAATCATCTCTACCGAGTATTGAGAATTTCATAGGGAGATTTTGTGCCGGAAGTCCTGAATTGGAATCCAACTGACCCAATTGAACCCATCTACGAGAAATTGTTTCACAGTCTAGAGAATGGTGATTCTCTCGTGATTCCCACGGAAATTGGTGAGACCTTGGTTCAGGGAACTCCCATCTCTGCTCCGAACAATACCGCCAACCTCGAGGGATTTTTTGATCTGGCAGACTTTATTGCTACCTATCCCCACATGACCCTTGCAGAAGAGGCCATACTAAGAAGGCTTTGGCCGGGGCCTATTGCGATTGAACATACTGACAGTGCTTTTCATGCTTGGGTACCGTCATCGCTTGTGGCGGGAGACTTATTAAATCTCTCGAAACGAAAACTTTATTT
>JAOAAA010000101.1 GCA_026419115.1 Gemmataceae bacterium | reverse complement strand
CTATCGGCCCGACCTTCGAGAACCATCTCATAGGTGCCCGCATCGAATTTATAGACACCCCCCCAAGCGAAGGGGCGCTCTTCTTCCAGAAATTGCGGGTCCCCTTTCATGATTCGATCGAGATCAAAGGCCCCAACATTCAGTACCTTGTCTAAATCGATTTGGCTATTGGTTGTTCGGTAGATTTTGGTGGTTCCGTTGAGGCTGCGAATGCGAGCTTCCAATTCTTCCAATTCCGCAGGGGTTACCAGATCGATTTTGTTCAGCAAGATTACGTCGGCAAAGGCCAGTTGCTCTTGCACTTCGTGGGAATCCCAGTGCATGTGAACGTGCTTGGCATCCACCAAGGTGATGATTCCATCCAGTTTGGTCTTCTCCTTAACTTCTTCATCCATGAAAAAGGTTTGGGCAACAGGGCCGGGATCGGCCATACCGGTCGTTTCGATCAGGATATAATCGAATTTATCACGTCGCTTCATCAGCTTGTTGATGATGCGAATTAGATCGCCTCGCACGGTGCAACAAATGCAACCGTTATTCATCTCGAAAATTTCTTCTTCCGCTTGGATGACCAGATCCTGATCGACCCCCACTTCACCAAATTCATTCTCAATGACGGCAATGCGTTTGCCATGATTGGCCGTGAGGATATGATTCAGCAAAGTCGTTTTCCCCGAACCCAGAAATCCCGTGAGTACGGTGACGGGTGTTTTGTTCGTTTTACTCATAATGGCTCCAACAAAGGTACTTCAGATTTTGTACCCGAAACACAATGCCCATACCAGAATGGTAGACAAAAAACGATAGGGGGTCTTCAAGAATTCGTTAAGAAGGTGAAGTTCGTTACCAAATACAAGAAAGGCAAAGCCAATAAAATAGTGTAAGCAGAGCCGATAATGGCACGAAAGATAAAAAGCACGAAAGAGACAAGCAGAGGCGATAAAACGCAGAGCCGATAGAATGCACAATCGATCAAAGCAAGGTGGACAAGAGCAAGCCTGAGAAGAGCCAAAGCGATTAATGAAGGATGAAGGGTATGATTGCAACAGAGCAGACCGAACATGAATTAAAGGGGAACCTCGTTCCCCCGCCCGTTGAGTGGTCCGGTCGGTTAGGTTCTCGGGGACAATTGCTATTTCAACGCTATTTCACTTGGGGAGGGCTACGTCGCTTGGGTTGGGCAGGAAGCCTGATTCCGGCGATTCGATATTGGGAGCAACACTACGGGCGAATGAGTGATGCCGAACTAATGTCCCAAGCGAATGAATTACGTGGCGAAGCTCGTTTAGGGAAATTACCCGATTCACTGATTGTTCGAGCGTTTGGATTATGTTCGGTTTCGGTGTGGCGAACTTTAGGGATGCGTCCCTACGATGTGCAATTGGCGGCCGGTGCCATTATGGTTAAAGGGGGATGCTGTGAATTGGCAACAGGGGAAGGAAAAACCCTAACGGCGATTTTTCCCTCGTTTCTGCATGGTTTGGTTGGTAAGGGAATTCATGTGGCAACCGTCAACGATTACTTGGCCAAACGGGATGCTGATCATGTGGGGCCGGTTTTTGAGCGATTGGGGTTGACCGTCGGCTTTCTGCAACAAGCCATGCCCGACCCTGACCGCCAAGAGGCCTACGCCAAAGATATTACCTATGGCACGGCCAGCGAATTTGGTTTTGATTTTCTCCGCGATCGACTGAAGATGCGTAGCGGGCAGGTCGATCAGCTTCCCTTCTGGTCTCCTTGGGTCTCTCACCCGAAGCACCAGCGAAGTTTCGATCCCCGAGTCCAGCGGGGGCATTATTTTGCTCTGGTCGACGAGGCCGATTCGATCTTCATCGACGAAGCGAAAACCCCTTTGATTATCAGCTTACCAACACGCAAAGCCAGCCCCGAAGAACAAATCAAATATCGTTGGGCCAATCAACTCGCCCAACGGATGGTTCTCAATGAACATTTCATCTACAACATTCGCAAGGATAAAGTCGAACTCAAAGAAGAAGGCAACTATTTAGCTCGCTATTCCAATCCCCCCACCACTGAGGCGTTTGATAAGTTACTCGAAGCGTTAGAGAAAGCGCTGCATGCTCACCATCGACTGCAACGGGACCATCATTACATGGTCAGCGACGAAGGAAAGGTGATTATTATCGATGAATCGACAGGGCGCCCCATGCCCGATCGGCAATGGCGTGATGGTCTCCATCAAGCGGTTGAATGCAAGGAAGGGCTGGAAATTCATAAGGCCGTCGATCATGCTGCGAGTATCACCTTCCAGTCGTACTTTCAAAGGTATCAAACACTGGCAGGAATGAGTGGAACTTTGATTCAAAATGCTCGGGAGATACGCAAGGTTTACAAAACCCCTGTGGTCGCGGTCCCCACGAATCGCCCCGTTGTTCGGGAGCGTTTACCCGACCGAATTTTTCTGAATGAGGAACAGAAATTTGCTGCCATCGTGCAAGAGGTCAAGAAACTCATAGCCCAAGGTAGACCCGTTCTCATTGGGACTTGCAGCGTCGAGAAATCGGAACGACTGGCCCAATTGCTCCAACAACAGGGGATCGAACCGCAAGTACTCAATGCCCGTCAAAATGCAGAGGAAGCCAAAATCGTGGCTCAATCGGGTCAGGCCGGCCGTGTTACCGTCGCCACAAATATGGCCGGTCGCGGTACCGATATTCGACTCGGAGAAGGGGTCCGCGAACGGGGAGGCTTACATGTCATCGGCACAGAACTTCATGAATCGGTTCGGATTGATCGCCAACTTTTGGGGCGTGCCGGTCGGCAAGGTGATTCGGGAAGTGGACAATTCTATCTCTGTTGGGAAGATCGCATTTTGGAAGCCTTGGGGGTGGCTCAAGCCCGTCGGACGGCCGCCTTGGCGAGAGCGGGTAAAATCACTTCGCTTCCTTCTTTGGCCCTATTCCGAAAAGCCCAACGGATGACCGAAAAACGGCACAGTCGGCAACGGCTCGATGTCATGCATTATGATAAACAACGCAGTGAATTACTCGGTGAACTCGGGGCTGATCCCTTTGTTGATTGATCCCCTGACCTACCAGACTAACACAAACCCTTATTTTTTCTGCATGAACTCGGGGCCGATCCCTTTGTTGATTGATCCGGTTCAGGGATGAAATTGACTGAGGAGAATAGCCATGTCGGACCTGTTGGCTGGTGCATTGGAGTCGCTGGAAAACTACCGAACAGAGATGCGTCAGCGCTACAGCAGCGATCGCATGGCGCTTGCGGAACTACTTCGTCGAATACTCGCAGGCAAGGTGCCTAAGAGGGCCACTGGGTTAGTTGTCTCACTGGGATACGACGAATTGATTCTCAACTGGGATCAAGGTCGTCGGTCTCCGAGTTTTCGCTTCAAAGTGACAACGGGGACGATACCGAACGACCCCATTGCGTTCGCGACAATGAACCTCTCGTTCGAGAATTTTAGTGAATTGAACAGCGTTGTGCTAACGGATTTGGTCATCGATGCGTGGACCGATGCGGAGGGATTTCAGTCGGGCCGGTCACTGGTCGTCTGGCGAACACTGGTTGATTCCTCTAACGTGGTGCCGGAGATATTGAAGTCATTGCGAGAGACGATTCGGCGACTTACGCTCGAGCAGGAAGCGGGTCGATCCACAACAGCAGTCCCCATGCCGACCCCAAGTAGGAACCTTACGATTCGCCCCGAACATCTTGCCGCATGTCTCGACGCAGATCCGGCGGCACTACAGAACTGGGCCGATGCACTGGAATCATCGGGTTTCTCCGAAGCGGCGACTCGTTTGCGGTGGCTCGAAGAATTCCGTGATCGGATTGCACCAACTGTGGCATTATGGATACGCTATGGTCAAGGATTGCTCATCTTTCGTGAAAGGAACGAGACTTGGTGGAGTATCGGTGAGGAGGAAAATTCCCCCCCTAGGGATGGCAATGCCGATTCAGTGAATTTGGGACTACTCCTCGGAGCATGGGCCGATTATCACCCTGCGATTGAGTGGTTTTGCCGTACTCTCGGATACACTCATGTCTGCGTGCGGGCCAAGTCTGTGCCCTACGCCACACTGGAACATGATCGCACTTATTCCCTCGCTGGTGGGGAACATTTTACTCCGCTAGGACCGACCTCAGGCATTACCGAAATTCATGCCTTCACTCAGGGTTAACTCACCTGTGCTTTCAGTGTGGCACGGGTTTCTCGAGTGGCGGCTTTGACGATAAAGGGTAAAGCATCAATGGCTGCCTGAATGGCTTTTGGGGGCCGACCTCCTAAAAGTTCCTCGAAGCTATAGCATTGACACGGTTGGTAATTCGAGATTTTTCGTTCTCGCAGTACATGATTCGCCAGATGATCGGCCAAGGCAATCAGATGCACTAACCGCGTATGATTGGGTGCCCATTTGGGACAATGGTGAAAACGAATCGACTCCAATACCGGTTCCGGAAGGTTTTGCCGTTTCCCGAACAGTTCCCCCAAATTTCCATGATCGGTCCCGAAAGCCTCTTGTTCTTTCTCAAAAATATCCGGGGGTTCATCAAAGGTCATTGGGTCATGCCGCCGAGCAGTGGCGGGGTCTGCCACGGCCAAGACCAATCTCCCTAAATCGTGCAATAACGCTGCCGTGAATTCTTCTCCCTTGAAGCCCAATCGTAAAGTGAGATTTAACTTGCTTGCCATACATGCCGTAAAAAAGGAGTGCCGCCATAAAATATCGCAGCGCTCCCGAACGCTTTTATCCGCATGTTTGGTGATGCCGTAAACACCCGTTGAGATAATTAAGTCGGCACATTTGCGAGTCCCCAAACGAACAATCGCCCCATCGATCGTTTCGACCACATTTCGCCCTCGGTACAAGGCACTATTGGCCACCTTAAGCAAAACCGCAGTGATCGAACCATCGCGGCGAACCAGCTCGATAAAATCCTTTAGCGAGTAGCTCTCGTCGTTGGCCATCATCATCGCTCGGATTGCCGTTTCTGACATGGTGGGAAGTTGAGTAATCTTCTCGGCCACGCGAGAGATTTTATCTGCTGCGGGAGGCAGTATCTCCGTGGGACGTCCAAGCCATCGTGCAAATGCCCGAAACAGCATATCCTACTCTCAAAGTTAAGGTGCGATCGTTAATTAAATCTAATCTCCGTTATTAGGATCGAGGATCGAAATGAAATCTTGTCGTCTTTTTCTTTTCGGTTCCTAGCAAAAGGTTTGGGCATCATCTGAATTTTTTCTTCTTAGGCAAAGGGATTCGAGGTTGTGTCAATCAGGTGTTCAGAGAATGGTTCGATAGCAAGGGAAATGAAATTCGTCAGATCGAGCAAAAGTTTCATTCCAACCAAGGAAGAGAATCATCACTGGGGCTAACCTTTCGCACCGGCCGGTTCAGTTGAGCCGAGACGATAGCTCCTCCGGGGCATCCTGCTGCAGAACTCAATACCAGAACGGGTGCCCCTAACATAGCACGAGGAATTTGTTTGCTCATTTGTTGGAAGGAACATTGGGGGGTTCCTTCCAGCACGGCCAAGGCTTCGAGAGCAGGTCGAGGCGGATCGGTTTCGTGGATGGTGCATGTTTTTTCGGCCAAGACCAGTACCAACCGCGACCCAAGTTCTTGGCCCCAAGCCTCCATAATTCCAGCAGCCAAGGAGATTGTTTTTTCCAAATGATCGCGATCTTGTGGCGTGGGTTTGGCCGGTAGGTAGGCTTCCACGACCAGAAGCAAACGGGGTGGAACGGGTGGTTCGTATTCACGCACGGCAAGACGCCCTTGACGGGCGGTCGCTTTCCAATCCACATGACGGGGAGAATCACCCGGTCGATAATCTCTTAAGCCGTGGAATTCCCCTTCGTGTGGGGTGATCCGAATGACCCGACGCAGTTCCCCATCTCCGCTGCCCCCGCGTAACCAGCGTAACAATCGTTCCCGATTGACCGGACGGGGATGAGCCAGCACAATCACAGAATCGGAAGGTGAAACAAGTCGGCTCGTTTGAATCAGCCCAAAAGGGTAGCCCGAATAGGCTTCTAACGGCGGAACCAAAATTTTTCCGCGTTTGGGGAAAATGCCTCGTCCGGCCAACTTCAGGGGTTTATTCGGTTCCAAACTGAGGATCAACCAACCCGGACATTCTTCCCCTCCGAGTGGTTCAACCAGCGACCAACCCAACGAATGATATTTTCGGGTGGAAACTTGCACAATCCACGAGATCGGTAAGCCCGCCACAGGAGCCATCGGCCACAGACGTTTCGCTTCGACAGAGCGTAGAGAACGTCCTGCTAGCCAGAGATTCACGAAGAACAAGGCGAGCAACAGGATGGCAAGGATAATGACGAGGTTGATCGATTTGATGGCCCCGCCGATTCCTAACCCCAGCGTTGCGAACAGCCAAAGTCTTCCTTCAATTGGTAAGTTACGAAAGGGAAATTTCGGTCGTTTGACGAGGGGAACGAATTCGGTTTGCACGAAAAATCAAGCCTGTGTTAGGAGGTCGCGCGGATCGCCCAGCGGAGTTTGGCCGAACGAGACCGGGGATTGTTATATCGTTCTTCCGGCCCTGCTCGTAGAGGGGTTTCGCTGACTTGTGAGTAGAAGCCATTCCGAAGACCTTCGCGAAAGGCCCGTTTCACAAGGCGATCTTCCCCACTATGAAACGAGATGATCGCGACACGCCCCCGAGGATTGAGAATCCAAGGAAGCACCCGCAACAGCTCTTGCAGATTGGCCAGTTCCCGATTCACCAAAATCCGCAGAGCTTGAAAAACCCGTGCAATGGGCCGGATTTTTTGCTGCCGCGGCCGAGGTTGACCGGGCAACGGATTGTATTGAATGGTCACCGGTGCCGCTTCACTAATCAGCGAGGCTAACTCGCGTGTGCTTGTGGGCGGTTTGCCGGTGCGAAAACGCTCCGTAATGGCATGGGCAATTTTCTCGGCTTCGGGTTCGTCGCCGTAAACTCGAAAGGCTTCCGCCAGTTCTTCAGTTGAAAGCGATTGAAGGATTTCAAAGGCGGTTCGTCCGCGGCTGGGGTCCATACGCATATCAAGCGGGCCATTTCGAGCAAAGGAAAACCCCCGTTCGGGGTTATCAATTTGCATGGAAGAAACCCCAAGGTCGGCCAATAGGGCATCGCAGCCCATATAGCCTAGTTCCCCTAACACCTGAGCCACACCAGCGAAATTCGCATGATGGAGCGAAAAGAGATTTCCAATTGGATTCAGACGCTCCTCGGCCGATTTCAGATTATTCGCATCGAGATCAAGGGCAATCAAGCAACCGTCTGGCCCAACGGCTTTGAGTAATTCAAGGGAGTGTCCCGCGAAACCTAAGGTGCAATCGACCACCACATTTCCGGATTGGATCGCAAGAACCTCTAAAACCTCACGCAGAAGAACGGGGCGATGTTCTCCCGGTTGGGTCGAGCGTTGACGTCGAGGTTTCACCCTAGTGTATCTCCCCAAAATCGCTCACTCGATCGAAACCAGTAGCCCATTCATTTCGGAGTAAGCGTGGTCGTCGCCTACTTTTCGGGCTACTTCCATTCCTCGTCGTAAGATGGTACAGGCTTCCTCAATCCGTCCCAAACGATTGAGCAATTGCCCTGCTTGAAGAAATGCAGGCACGTATTCGGATTTCTGTGTGAGAGCGATTAACTGGTTCGCCGCAGCGGCTTCGTCCCCCAAACTGGCGTATTCCATCGCCAAGCCATAATTCAGAAACGGATCATCCGGATCATCGGCCAATAATGCTTCGATCTGAGCCATTCGCGGACTACGCACCGACATAATCAATCACCTATGAGATCAAGTCAAACTTAAGGGACCCAAACGAACCCAATCGTGATTGGGTCAACCACGATCGAGGGGGGGGGAAGGCCGAGGTCAACTGATTCGGCACCGAACCTGATTCCGAATGAGTTCATCGCCGAGATGTCAGGTCAACTTTCGCACGGCAGGCCAAACCCTCCCATCCTACAGGCGTTAACCACTACTTATTATTAGGGCTTTCGCCTAGCAAACGGAGATATCCCTGAACGGTCAGTTTGGCTCCTTCTTCTAAGGTTGTGGCTGATTTGGTATAGCCGGCTTCTCGTAGCTTAGTTAAATCCGCTTGGGTGAAATTTTGATACTGCCTTTTCAGACTCTCTGGCATGTCTATGAACTCGATTTTCGGTTCGCGATTGAGGGCAGCAAAGGTGGCTTGAGCGAGGTCCCAAAAGGTTCGCGCTACTCCTGTGCCGCTGTTGAACAGGCCGCTGGTCCGACGTTCATGAAAAAACCATAACATATGGTCCACGCAATCTTCCACAAAGACAAAATCGCGGAGTTGGCCCCCATCGGGGTAACGGGGATCGGTCGAGCGAAAAAGTTTGACGATGGACGTCTCTCGAATTTGGCGGAACGCATGCCAAATGACGCTGGCCATCGGCCCTTTGTGTCGTTCGCGGGGCCCGTAAACATTGAAAAATTTTAGACCGGCCCACGTCGGGGGCGCCGGCTTACCCGAATCCACTTGTTCCAACGCCCATATATCGAAATCGTTTTTGCTTTTTCCGTACAGATTCAGGGGACGCAGTTCCCTTGGGGGGATGCGATCACTAAATCCTTGCGATCCATCCCCATAGGTAGCAGCACTCGATGCATAGATAAACGGTTGTTGATGCGTTGCGCACCAACTCCATAGTTTTTGGGTATAGTGGACGTTGTTTTCTAGCAGGTAGTTCCAATCGGTTTCGGTGGTTCTGCTACAGGCCCCCAAGTGAAATATCCCTTCGAGAGAAAGCGACGAAGCCTGTAGCTCTTTCAATAATTGGTTGTGATCCAAAAACTCGAAGCGATCCAACCCGACGAAATTACCCGTTTTAGCAACAACCAAGGGATGATCGACCAGTAAAAGGCGATGCCCTTGTTGAGCCAAGCGATGGGCCAAATGCGAGCCGATAAATCCTGCTGCCCCCGTGATGGCAATCATCCTTGTTTCCTCGAAAATTCGACAGGGATATAGATTAGGAATTTCGGCAGGGATCGTCCGAGAGGAGGGCGTCATTTCAATTCCATCTCAGATGGG
Source organism: Gemmataceae bacterium (assembly GCA_026419115.1). Lineage (GTDB taxonomy): Bacteria > Planctomycetota > Planctomycetia > Gemmatales > Gemmataceae > SKW135. Next base: position 7,152 of record JAOAAA010000101.1, on the reverse strand, counting down.
CAGAAGAAAAAAAAGCAAAACGAAGTGAAACGAATCCAAACAAGGCGAAGCGATCCAGAAAAGAAAGTGAGCCGCTTAAAAATCATCTCGGGGGATCGGTCGCGGACGAACAGGGCCGACTAATTTGCTCACAAGGTCTTCGGCCAGTTTCGTTTGGACGCTCGTCGGAATGATAAATAACCCCACACCATCTTGAGGGTAGGGCATATTGTTCCCGATCGGTAAATTGATACCGAAATTAGGTACGTTATTCTCCTTAAAACTGAAGGGAACCTTGGTGACTTTGAGTATGGGGTCTGCGGTCCGATCGGGGCGAATTTCTAGGTTGTATTCGATGAGGTTGGGATTCACAACGACATACTCTAATTCAATTTGGGCCTTGAAGTCGGCATCTTTATCGAGCAAGACGAAGTTGACCAAAGTATCACCGATGGTAGCCCCGAGTCGATCGGCCAGAAAATCGGCGAGGTGCTTTCTTTTTTGTTCATCGGGAGTGATACTTTGATCCCGCACGGCAATCGAAATGACCGCTTGGCGTTGGGCCAAGTCGGTAACCAATCGTTTCATCGCATCGGCAAATTGCGGATCGATCCCCCGAACCCGATCGTTGGCCACTTGGGTATAGAACTGAGTCAAACGTTCTTTGGCTTCTTGCCGATGAGACTGGTTTCGTTCATCGGCAAGGTAAGCCCTTAACATGGGGACTTGAAATTCAAGGGGTTGATCTTTGAGTTCATCCCATTCCGTTTCTTGTTTGATCACGGGATTGGTGTTGTAGAAGAAAACAAATAACAGGATACCTGCCACGGTGGTTCCAATCAGTCCCAGACATCCGAAAGAGCGACGATTCACTGCTTGGGGTTTCGGAATAAAAGTGATTTCCAAATTCTCCTGAGTGACTCTTTCGGGAAATTCACGGAATTGGGAATAGTGCAAGGCCATGGCAGCTATCAGGGGGGGGGAAAGGTTTTTCATTCCTTCTGTCTGGGGATTATCAGAGCTGTCTCGAATGATTATCACCGCATCTAAAAAGTGTTTGACTTTATTGGCCAATTCTTCACTCGGGATGTTGACATCAATCGAATTCTGATCAATTCTGAGGTTCAGGGTCGAGGTATTGTATTTTTCCCCAGTATATTTATGATCCAAGGAAACAGCACGGAGGTTGATTAAATCGATCACCTCGACAATCGAGCCGCGACATTGATAAAGAAATTCGGGGTCGGCATAAACAAAGTGGCCCGCAGCTTTGCTCCCTCGATAAGCAATCCACGTCCGAAAGGCCGCCACTACCAGCCACCCCCCCAATAAAAATCCCGCGGTTTGACCCAAGGCCATAGGGATAGGCCCCTTCTTCGGTGGGAATGTCAGATAGATCGTCAGGCCGATAACGATCAAACCGGCAATCAAGGAAAACCAAGGCTTCACATCAATTGTGGGAACCATAATACCGGGCATGCCGATCCCTTTGCGGTCACGGGCAGCGAGCAGATAGTCTTGCGTTTCCTTGTCTAGCTCTTCAAAGAAGTATTTCGTGCGCATAAGCGGTTCCTATGGGGTTAGGGCAATGATGGTAATTTTTTCGTTCGGATGCAAGAGAAAACCCATAATTTTTTCGTGTCCCTGCTTGATGGTTAGATGTGAAAGTGATTCTTTTTTGTTCGAGAGTTCGCAGCAGCGCACACCAATTGGCGAGACCGAATAACCCTCCGGTGCGAACTTTGCTCTTTTTCGTTGATTGGGGCTTTTTCGTTCCTCTAAATCTCTTAACACTATCTTTATGATCCACTGATTCCTTTCCGATGCTCGTATGCTCGCCAAACTCAATACATTTGCCCTACTCGGTATCGATGCGATACCCGTTGAGGTGGAGGTCGATAACTCGCAGGCCCTGATGCCGAAAACGGTGATCGTCGGCTTACCCGAAGCCTCGGTTCGGGAGAGTATTCACCGGATCGAAAGGGCGTTATTCAATTTGGATTATGCCATCCCAGAAGGGAGAACGGTCATTAACTTAGCGCCGGCCGATCTGCGAAAAGATGCGGGGGCTTTTGATTTGCCGATCGCTTTGGGGATGCTCTTGGCCACCCGACAGATAAGGCCCGAACAGATTGAGAATTGGGCTACGGTGGGGGAATTGGCCTTGGATGGTTCTTTAAGGCCTGTGAAAGGGGTTTTATCGATGGCGATGGCCACCCGCGATCGGGGCTTAAAGAAAATGATCGTACCGGCAGAAAATGCTCGGGAAGCGGCTGTGGTCGAAGAAATTGAAGTGTATGGCGTGGGCACGTTGAACGATGCCGTGGGGTTGATTACGGGGCGACTCGACCTAGAACCTGCGCCTTTTGGTTTGAATGATCTTTCCACCCGATTGAATCGCTACGAAGTCGATTTTTCCGATGTTCGTGGACAAGAGACCGCCAAAAGGGCGCTCATGGTGGCCGCTAGTGGGGGGCATAACCTTTTGATGATTGGCTCGCCGGGAACGGGAAAAACCATGTTGGCCCGACGCTTGGCTACGATTCTCCCACCGTTGACGATCCCAGAATCTTTGGAAACAACAAGGATTTATAGCGCCTCGGGACGGTTGCCCGCAGGGGAAGCCCTTTTGACCTGCCGGCCTTTTCGGGCACCGCATCACACCATCTCCGATGCCGGTATGGTAGGGGGGGGGAGTATCCCAGCTCCGGGAGAAATTAGCTTAGCCCATTTTGGTGTTCTCTTTTTGGATGAGTTACCCGAATTTAACCGTCGCGCTTTGGAAGTGCTTCGGCAACCTTTAGAGGAAGGTCGTGTCACCATTTCGCGAGCTTTGAATTCGACCACGTTCCCTGCCAGTTTTATTTTGGTCGCTTCAATGAACCCTTGCCCGTGTGGTTATCTGGGTGATCCCAAACACGTTTGCAAATGCACCCCCATGCAAATTGAACGCTACATGGCCCGCATTTCTGGCCCTTTGTTGGATCGGATCGATCTGCATATTGAAGTGCCTGTGGTCCCTTACCAAGAATTGTCTGCCAAAGCCGATGGCACTAGTAGCGCTCAGATGCGGGCGCAGGTCGATCAGGCTCGCGCTCAACAAGCCCAACGATTTGGACCCAACGGAAGAACCAATAGCAGAATGACCCCTAAGGAGTTACGCACCTTTTGCCAACTGGATTCGGAATGTTCGCAATTACTCCAGTTGGCGATGGAAGAATTAGGGCTTTCGGCCCGCGCTCATGACCGCATACTCCGAGTGGCCCGAACGATTGCCGATCTGGAGGGCGTGCCCAACATTCAAGCCCATCATCTGAGTGAAGCGATCGGCTATCGCAGTCTCGATCGCAGGTTGTGGACGAAGTGACGATCGCAGGTTCGGTTATCGCAGTCTCGATCGCAGGTTATGGACGAAGGAACGGAGGGGATGATCCCTTGAGGTGAGGTTCATGAAGAACCCCTTGGGATGATTCGATTACGACTGAAGCAAAATTTCACCTAGACAAGTTATGGCATGGGGTTGGGGAATCATTTTCACCCAGACTATTTTGGGTTCGTGTTGGGCTGCTCGACGAATTTTCTAGAATAATCGAATGGATTTAGAACAACTAGAACGGGCCTATTTGACCGTCCGTCGTGAACTATTGAACGAACAGACGGACCGAGGGTATTGGCTGGGCGAATTATCGTCTTCCGCCCTATCGACAGCCACGGCGGTGGCGGCCCTTCACCTAAGCCCCTTTCCTGATGTTTCGCTTGTTTCGGGGGGATTGAAATGGTTGGCAGAACATCAAAACGCGGATGGGGGATGGGGCGATACGGTCCGAAGTCATAGCAATATCTCGACGACGATGCTTTGTCGAGCCGCCTTTCATATCACTGGTCAAACCGAAACTTATGCGGCGGTCCTGCAAGGTTGTGAGCAATGGCTTTCGCAACGATATGGCCGCACCCCTCAAGAATTGGCCGAGGCGGTTCGCAATCGCTACGGCAAGGATCGGACCTTTTCTGTGCCGATTCTGATGATGTGTGCCCTTGGCAAATTGATCGATTGGCGGGAGGTGCCCCGTCTGCCTTATGAGTTGGCAGCGTTACCCCAGAGTTGGTATCGGTTTGCCAAAATGCCGGTGGTGAGTTATGCCCTACCTGCATTGATTGCGATCGGTCAAGTGATCCATCACCATCGCGGTATCGGCTTTCCTGTCACCGGATTTTTGCGCTGGTTGACCCGTTCGCGAACTCTGAAGGTATTGCGAAAGATTCAGCCTGCCAGTGGGGGCTATTTGGAAGCCACACCCCTGACGAGCTTTGTGTGCATGTCGCTCAGCGCTGCGGGGTTGGGGAAACATCGTGTGGTGGAAAAAGGGATCGAGTTCCTAAAATCTTCCGTGCGAGCCGATGGTTCTTGGCCGATCGATACCGATTTGGCGATTTGGGTCACCACCCTTTCGGTCAATGCTCTCGCCAGTGCCAGTGAATTGAATCAACTTCCCCAAGCATCGACCTTGCTCGATTGGTTGCTCGCTCAGCAATCGAAAACAATTCATCCCTACACGGGGGCCGCTGCGGGGGCTTGGGGGTGGACCTATCATTCCGGTAGTGTGCCGGATTGCGATGATACCCCTGGCGCCCTCTTGGCGTTGCGGCATCTCGCTTGGGTGACGGATCGACTACCCGAGGTGATTATTCCAACCATTCGCGGTCAAGAATGGATTCTGAATCTCCAGAATCGTGATGGGGGATTTCCCACCTTCTGTAAAGGTTGGGGCCAACTCCCGTTCGATCGGAGTGGCAACGATTTGACGGCTCATGCCCTGCGTGCTTTATATGAGGAAAAACCCACGCCACAACAAAAGGCCTCTGTGCTGCGGGGGTTTGCCTATCTTTCAGGCCAGCAACGACCCGATGGATCATGGTTACCTTTATGGTTCGGCAATCAACATGCTCCCGATGATGAAAACCCCGTCTATGGGACGGCTCGAGTTTTAGCTGCCTATCGTGATTGGAAAAAGATCGACACGGCCGAAGCTCAAAGGGGGATCGCCTTCCTGTTGAGTTGTCAGAATGAAGATGGAGGTTGGGGGGGGGCGAAACAGACCCCTTCGAGTTTAGAAGAAACCGCCCTAGTGGTTGAAATGTTGGCGGATACCCTTGGGATCGAACATCCGCAGGTTCAACGTGGGGTTGAGTATCTCGTACAAAATGTCCTTCAGGAAGGTTACAAGTCGGCCACCCCCATCGGTTTCTACTTTGCGAAACTCTGGTATTTCGAGAAATTGTATCCTGTGATATTTTTAGTAGCAGCGTTGGGGAAAGTCCGGCGAATGTTAGCGACTCAACAAGGAGACAAGGACCATGTCCATTCTTGAACATTGGCATCCGGTGACATCGATTCGGTCCCTGAAAAAAGGGCCAATCGGTGTGAAGATCGACGGTCAGGAGATCGCTGTCTTCCGGACCAAGTCGGGCGCCTTGGGAGCCTTGGCCGATGCCTGCCCGCATCGACGCATGAGATTGAGTTTGGGTCGCGTGCAAGGTGAAAAACTAATGTGCCACTATCACGGGTGGACCTTCGATTGTGAGGGGCAAGGGGAAAGCCCTGGAACCCCTAAGATGCACGCCTGCACCAAAGCCTACGAGGTCAAACAGGCTCATGGCTATGTCTGGGTTCGTGAAGCAGGCAGCGAAACGGAATTTCCACAATTTGATATCGACGGATTTTTATACATCGGTTCGACCGAACACCAAGCCCCTGCCCCGTTAGAATTGACCCTCGATAACTTCTGCGAGATTGAACATACCCCAACGGTCCATGCGGTGTTCGGCTACGAGCTGAACAAAATGCACGAAGTTCAAGTGAAATTTGAGACGACCGAAAAAACCGTGCGGGTCATCAATCATGGCCCCGCCAAGCGAATTAACCCGATTTTAGCAAGGCTTATTGGAATCCGTCGAGGTTACGAGTTTTGGGACGATTGGACGACCCATTTTTCACCGGTCCATAGCATTTACGATCATTGGTGGATCGATCCCCAGACGGGCAAAGAATCGAAGGTACGTTGGCGGGTTTACATTTTCTTCACACCCGTGGAAGCCAATCTCACCCGCGTGACCAGCTTCACCTTTGCTAAATCGCGTTGGCCTTTTGGTCCTGCGGGAGGCTTACGCCCATTCCGCTGGTTGATGCGCAAGCATCTCCGCCGAGAGATCGGCCTTGATTTGCACATTCTCAAAGGTTTGGCCAGCCATAACCCCAGTATCGAAGGGATGAAATTGAGCCGATTCGACAAAGCCCTTGGGTTGAATCGCGAGCGCATTGAGCGCATCTACCGAAAAAAGAGCGATACCCGACAAGAATTAACCCTGATCTCCGGTTGAGAGCCCCCTTTTGTTTCCCCGATCTTACTAGGCATCTCGCACGGGATTCCTATCACTTTAAGGACAAGCCGAGTTCGTCGGTCGAAAAACCATCCTGATTCGTTGAAAGGATTCAGTGCGACTAGGGATCAGGAACTTTACGCCCCCGTATTGGCGGCGTGGAAAAACCATCCTGATTCGTTGAAAGGATTGAGGAACGAACTCGAATTACTTGTTATCGAAACTTTTATTTGCGAAAAGCTATGCTCTCGATTCAAGACATTCTCAAGGTTTATCCCCAAGCCCGCGAGGAAGGGTTAACCACCCAACAGGCCCAAGATAGCGCTAATCGTTACGGGGTCAATCGTCTGACTCCCATTCCAAAAGAACCCATCTGGAAAAAGTTTTTAGCCAAGTTTGATGAAGCCATCATCAAAATTTTGCTGGCGGCCACCTTGCTCAAAACGGTGGTCGATTTGTTTGAAGCCGAAAATGGGAAACTCTACGGGGGGATTGGTCTCGGTTTGGTTTTCGGGACATTCTTGTTATTAACCCTCCTGAAACAGGGAAAGTGGATTCCTTCTTCGGCGTTTGCACTGTCGTTCGCCTTGGTGGGGCTGAGCGTCGCAGCGAATAATCCCTCCTACGAGGGGTTAGCGGTAATGGTCGCCGTGGCGTTGGCAACAGGGGTGGCCTTTATCAGCGAGTATCGTTCCGATCGGGAATTTGAAGCCCTGAATGCGCAGAAAGAATCTCTGAAAAGCAAAGTGATCCGTGATGGAGAAGTGCATACGGTTCCCTTAGAAGAAGTCGTTG
>JAOAAA010000100.1:518-16403 GCA_026419115.1 Gemmataceae bacterium | reverse complement strand
ATCAGGCGCGGTCAAACTCCCCATTCCTGAGGAGACCCCGAAACATTTAATCTTGATTTCAGTTGTCAATTTCGATCCGAGTGCTAACTCTTTTAAATCTGTTTTAAGACCAATAATTTGTCTTCCAGAAACAATAAATTCAAATGGAATCTCATAAGGTGCCGAGACTACAGCAGAGGCATCTCCACCCAGAGGAGGATTATCTTTATCTTTCCCAACTATTTCTAATTTCGAGTTCACTCGAACTCGGAAAGTATACCGACCTGGAGCCATTCCTTCGGTCGGGATTTCAACACGAATTTCTCGCCGAGGTTGGATTTTGTTTTCAGCATCGTGATAGAGTGGAATTGTTCTTGCTTGGTTCGATTTCAGAACAGATTGATTTGTAATAGCATCACTCAATTTGATTCGCTTGAGCCAATCTTCTTCCTTAGCACCTTGAGTTGGAAGAATTTCACAATCCCAAGCTATCCGATAATTAGGAGATCGGCTTTCACTTTGAATACCAAATTTCAATAAATGCTCGGATGCACCCAATTCTTTTGGAATACGAATATGGGTTTGTTTATCTATTTCTGGATTTAATAATGGCTTATTATCAAGATCGACAGCTTTAATTGCATAATGACTCACCTGAATTTCAGTCGGTAGCTTACATTGAAAGACTTTACCTTGAGATTGAAGATCAAATTTCAGTTCCGTACCATAGATTCCTTCGACGACTGAAGGAGGTATTTGAATACTCCAAGAACGAGTGTTGGCTGTTTTACTAGCAGGTGCAGAGGAGGGAATGGTACCCCCCTTTTCTCCATTTTCGTTGCTGATTAATGTCAATGCATCGGGGCTAAAATTACCAACCACTTCAAGAGGAGATTTCGTATTCACTCGAAGAGTAAATCGGAATTCCTTATCGACTTTTGTGCCTGCCAAAGCAGGGAATCTGAGTAAGTTGATGGGAACCCATTCTTCCCCGCGTACTCGCATTTCAATCTGAACGGCTTCTCGCACGATCTCAATAGGAATACGTTGAGATTCAAGACTGGTTCCATGGAGATACAAATGACCTTGATAGACTTCTGCTTCAGCAATCTGGTTGATTGTTGTATCGAGCACAACTTCAATAATCACCCTTGCTTGTTGGCGATCTGCACCTCCAAAAAGCGTCCCTTTTCCATTCTTAATTTTAACCGACAAAAGTTTATCTTTGTTCGTACCTTTGACTTGGCGAAGTTTGATTTCCCCTTCTGGTTTTGCAGAATCACTGTCTCCCGAAAGGTAGTATTCTTCTTCAGTCGGTAAATCTGTTTCTAATCGGGCCAGGGCCGTGCCTTTCAGGGTTTTATCTCCTGCATCAAATCGAATCACGGAAGATTCCAAAATAACAGGATACCTTTTTTTCACAATAGTTACCGTACCACTCACAGGTTCTTTTTGCCACGGTAACGAATAACTAAATTGAACGGATACATTGTCCGATGGCTTGAGTTTAGGCCAATCAATCGTTGATAAATCAAGATGAGGAACTGAAATTTCTCCATCATCACGAGCAATGAGATTTACTTTTTTATCAAGTGGAAGTCTCAAATCGTTACGATCACATTTGAGCGACTGCGTAAGAGTTGATAAGATGCCTTTGGGCGGGTTTTTTAAAGGAGGATTAAATCGTACAGGGACAGGAGTATGCCCTGGCTTAGGATTGATACCTAAATTATTGACTTCGAGCTTGTTATTAACGATCTCGAATTTTGGATAATCGGTAAGCTCAAATTGCTTTAAGAATAATTCTCTTTTGGCACCTTTCAAAGGACCTGATGTTGCAGAAAGGAAAACACGAATATCCCAACGACCTTTGATTAAGGAATAGTTGGGGTTCTCAGTTCTCCATGATTGATGGGGTACCCATAAATATTGAAATAATCCGCTTTCGTTTGATAAAAGTTTGAGTTCAAATCGGAGCGGTACCGAAGAATTCATGTTGGAACCGATGGAAAATGGATTGGTTCCATCCGATTTGATGAGTTCAACAGCAACTTCAAATTGGGAAGCACTGAAACCTTTTCCGGCGTCGGGATTGAACTCGACTTCAAGAGGCACCATATCCAGCGGTGAGTAGGTTTGATCTAATTTTGGACTTCGGAATGTGAATAGGGGCTGACTTGTCCCTGCTGCCGCATAGTGTTCAATGCGATTTTTGGCGTAAACTTCAACCCATGCGATCTTATCTTCACTTTTTGGAAATCTTAGATATGTATGAGAAGAACTGGTGAGTTCCTCTGCGCCAATCGCGTCCTTCAAAACGACCTGATCTGGTGCAATAGCCGATTTATCCTTTTGTGAAAACAGAAGAATTCCAAAATCAGAAAAGGGTAAAAGATTCGGCGTTTTAAGTTCGATACCCCCACTAATGGAATTTTGCTCTAAGGGGACAGGCCAACGTTGTCGAAGTTCCCATCCAACCTGACGGAGTTTTTCAAAAAGTTGAACGTTAGTTTTCGCTTTAAAATATTCGCTATAACCAATTTTTTGGGCTACCTTGGAATCTTTGGGACGTGATTCCAAGGCAAAAATGGTGAGTAATTCATCATCGCAATCATCTCCCAGCCCAAATACAAACATGGGAATCTTTTGTTTCCCAATGTCCTGAGCAAGTTGCCTGCCTAAGTTGAGATAATTGTTTCTCTCTTCTATATAATTTTTTTTCTTTTCGGCATTCGATTCTTGTTTAATCTCATTTGGGGTCTTAATGTCGCTATCGGCACCATCAGTAAATAAAATTAATCGCTGATCGGCTTCTCGACGCATTAGAGGTACTAAATTGGTCGAGGCTAGTTTCAAAGCATTAAAATTACTTGTCCCACCCTTTTTCCAATCTAGTTCAATCTCAAAATTTCCTTTCTCTCCCGGTAAGTTATCATATTTTTTTAGTAGAGTGTTATTATCCTTTTTATAGTTCAATTGGCTTTGAGTTTCGATTTCTTTAAAACGTGCAATGAGAGCCTTTAACTTCATTCTCCCTTCACCTTTAACGGGTACAAATCCTCCTTCGCCTGCTAAGTGAATGGTTGCAATTTCTGCTTTATGTTGGAATAAAATAATGGCAATACGGTCATTATCACCTGCGGTATCTACTAAAAATTGAAGACCATCCCACCTTTTACCTTCGGGATCTGCTGGAGTCAGAGTTTTATCTGTACTATCGTTCCAAGTACTATTCCATGTCATGCTGTAAGAAATGTCCACCGCAAGGATTAAATCCAGAGGTGATTCTTGAGCTTTTGTTGATTGACTCGGGATCAATCCGCAAAAGAGCAATAGGCTATATGGAAGGTATTTCAGTTTGGGTGAGGTCAACATAGTAATACACCATCATTTGAATTCAAGTTATGGAATCTATCGTTTCTATCTCAAATCTAGGTCCTTTTTGGTTTATAACGAACATAATCAGGCAGGGTGGGGAAAGTTGGTAATTTTGAATCCATACCACCAGAAGTAATAATTATAGCCGGACGTTGAGGTTCCCAAGTTTCGCCGATTTTTAGTTTAAATCCTCTTGACACAATATGTAAGTGTGTGTGTGGTTTTTCTTTCGATTGAACTAACTCACATTTAATTTTATCACCAAGGAAGTCAATTTCTTCATTATTGAGCAAGTGAGCAGAAATGATAGAGCGGAAATTAGAGTGAGGAATAGCTTCGAGAAAATCATAAATCTTATCTCTTAATTCTTGAAGAGAAGCCAGCAATCTCCACCAGAGTTCATCTTTTGATTGACTACCCAAAAGATTCTTACAAAGCACCTCCAAGTATTTTGATTCGTGTGTGTTTAATTGATTCTTGAGTTTAGTTATCAGTATATTCAATAGGTCATCAATCTCATCTTGATTAGAAGGATTATTCCATAAAGGATTTGATTCGATATTCTGTGCGTTGACATAAATTTTATCAAGATGATTGTTCAGTGCAGCTATCGATTCTTGGCTTAATTTAGCGTTCAATTTTGGAAGAATAATTGATTGAATTACTTTAACATTTTCAATCGCCTCATAAAAATGCTTCATAGGTGGATAAATTCGTATAATCTTTTCTGAAATTTTTTCTTCGTTTTCAATTTTTTCTTCGTTTTCAATGATTTGATCTTGCTGGTTCGCGATCGATGTTGTGCTTTCTGCAGAATCGGTCTGATTTTCAGGAGTGAGATCGTGAGAATTACCATTATTGTTATCTTCTTCAGGAAGAGCTTCACCTTCAGGAACTTGGTCTGTAGGACTTGCTTCTGGGATGGAATAGGGATCAATCATTTTGATAATTACTTCAATCTTCCCTTCTAGTTTCTCATTTTTTTGGAGAAGAAGTGAGTAGCTATCGTAGAACTCTCTTTCAATCTCTAGAAGACGAATATTGAAACGATTTAATTCATCTGAAAGTTCACGAATTTTTTGTCGAGCTGATTCATACATAGTTCGACTTTCTTTACAGGATTCTTGAGTAGTTTTGAGAGCATCTTTGAGTATTTCTTGAAGTTGCGAATTTGTCATTTTATTTGCCCTCATCTAATGTATTTGACCAGACACCTTGTAACCATTCTTCCAATGATCCTTGTACCATTTTCGTAAAAGTATAGGGACCTAATTTCTCAGACTGATCTTCTGGCTTTACTGAAAGTTGCATCTCGATATCATTATTCTTCCTAGATATACTAATAAATCCATGATATCGAGTCTTTGGACGGATTTCGATATCGGTAAGAATGAAGCGCCCAAGATTTGTCTCATGGTACTCCCCTTGTTTCCAATATCGAACATAAATTATTAATTCGTTTTTGCGAAGCTGATTTCCTGTAAACTCAAATTTATGTAAAATCTCGGGATTCTCAACGGAAGCGCCTAAAGGAACTATGGTTTTTGCTTTCTCACCCTCGCCGAATAGAGCAGCGGGATTGATTATCGCTAGCGGTCTATGAAGTACAGAAACGGATAACCCTAATGTCTCGGCAGCGTTCGATAATTCACATAAATTCAAATAAAAGACCTTTCCATGAGCTACCCGTTGTTTGGCAAATTTGGGATCGTAAATAGTTCTGTCGCCTTGGCTTACATTGGGGAAGTATTTTTGTGCAATTTCTCTGATGAGTGGTAATCGACATCCGCCCCCTGCGAGGACCAATAAATCTGGTTCTTCTAGGTTGGCATCTCTCAGTTGTTGTTTCAGTTCTAGAAAAGTATCTTCCACCTGTGAAAGAACTGTTTTACCCTCGTCGAATGGGAATTCACATACCTCTTTAAGATCAAAATTAACAGTATTAAAAAAGGTATCCCAAGTTTGGTCACTATCCGCTGTCTGTAATATATCAAATAAGTTTGTTTTATCGGCTTGATTACTATTGTAACAAATTACGTCAATTAAATTATTTTCAATGACTTTTCTTACGGGATTATCTGCACTTAAATTAGTATCGCTGAATCGGTATTTAATTCTTTCTGCAAACCCCCAGAGGATACTCCAATTTCGTCGTGCATCTAAGAAAAGCTGACCATTTGATTTCAGCCTATCGCTTGGTGGAACACCATCCTGATGAATGAGAATCTCGTATTCACCAAAATTTTCGAGAGCTTTATCTAATTTCTTTTTAAGTAACAGTACAATTGCTCGGGTGACCTCATCACCTCCGAAATTGCCAAGACCACCAATGCCTAGATAAGTTGATTTTAACTCAAACGTATCATTATCTTTCTCAATAAGAACGATCGATGTATCGATTGTCCCACCGCCGAAATCATACGCTAAGACAGTAAAGGGTCTGTTGAATTGTTTGGTGTAACCCATGGAGAGAATTTGTAATGCGACTGCATTCGCTTCATCTACTTTTGGCTCATACACAAAAACTTGAACAGGACTACGTGACTTCGATAATTCAACACGGACCTCATTTATCACTTCAGTAAATCGACGTCGTGCTTGCGCTGTCCATTTTGTTGGGAAGGTGACACCAAAAGTTTGAATTTCGTACCCAAGTTGACGTTCTGCTAGCCCGATTAGTTTGAGAATGGTCATTTTTGTGAGAACTTCAACTGGATAGGACCATTCTCGATCGTGAATATCCCGTACAAAAACTTCGCCACCCTCTAGGAATTTTCGTTTTAGACTGCGAAGCCAGCACTCTTCGCGTTGATGTGTGCGGGCGAGTCGAATGGCTTCGTCGCCTATGTGAAAAATAGGGTGTTCGGGATCCGATAGATCTTCAAAATAGAGGTCCGAAGTGAAGCGTTCCAGATCATCTGTTCGATCCGACATTTTAATCCCGACCGGCGGACGTGTTTTCCCATCGCCGCGAGCAAGACATGTGTTTGTTGTTCCCCAGTCGATCGCTACCGGTTCCAACAGAACTGGCATTCGGCGTGCCTTGACCCGAATCTCATATGGGTATTCTCGTTTTGCTTCATCACGGAAGATTACTGAAGCAAATAATTCTCGTGTATGGTCTCCAATTCTCTCTAAACGTGATGTATTCAAATTAAGGCGAACCACTTCGGGCCGAGAATCGAACCCCATGCTCGATGGAATTTCTAATCCATTTATGTCACTCTCGAACTCGAGCCAACGTCCCTCGCTCGGTTCTGTTGAAATGGTGCACTCACCGAGTTTTAGATTCTCTTGAGACGGACTGTAACCTGTTTTTAAGAGTATGTCGATGCTCACAGGTCGTTGCCCGAGAAAGGTCTCTCGAAAGACCGGCGGACGGGGTTCAAATTCTAAGGGTGGTAAGCGGCGGAGATTAAGTTTGATCGGCGTTTCCATAACGGTTTCGGAACCGACAGCAAACCATTTGAGGGTAATGACCTCGGGTTGAGGATTGATTTTGGCTCGAATCTCGACATTTACTTCTGTGGTGCGGTTGAATTCGACTAACAGAGGTAGTGGGGTTTTAATTGTGAATTTTTGATATTCTTCAGGGTTGAGAGTTTCAAAACCTTTAATTTGTTGAATGACGATCCTTCGGTCTGAGTCCGTGAGAGGAATTGTCAGTCGAGCAACTCCTTCTTCGTTTTGATATCCTCGTATCTCGATTGGTTCTGAGTTCACAATCGAGTTATTGACCTGAAACCAAGGGGCCTGAGCGGGTCTGCGGAGCAATCGAGCGTTCCGGACACGAGTCACAATCCCGCGAATTACTAATTGCCCCGAAATGCCGCTTTGCGGAATGGAAAATTTTCGATTAGTGACTTTAACGAGAACAACATTAACGGGAAACCAGCCTTCTGAATCCCGTTTTGCTCCCTCGGGAACACTGAGCTTCATTCGGATTTGTCCGACGTTGCGATCTTCAAAGATTAGCGAAGAATTTTCCCAATCAACGATCTCACGAACCGAAACAATATCCGCGGCTCCCATGGGGTGATTCCCCACGCTCCGAAAAGCCCGCAAGTGGATTCTTGAAGTTGGGGCCGTTGAGGAAATGCAGATCGGTACCCATTCCCCTTCGGTTGATAATTCCTCTGCAATTTGAATGTGGAGGATTTGCTTCCCACACATGGGGCAGTGAATATCGTCGTAACAGAACCCCCAAGAGGCATGTGTTTTTTGACCACAAGGGCGGCATAACTCAAGCGGTTCTCGTACGGGAGAACTCATGATACGGTTCCCTTATTCTTAATGATCGAGGTATTAAATCCCGGATTGGGTTGTAAAATCACGGGAATAGGAAGATCATCATGATTGAGTAATCGGAAGGTCCCTTTCACATAGTTATTCCAATTTTCCCGTGCTTTTTGTTTGTTGGCACGGGTTTGGTCTCGGTCTTTTAGAATCTCCTCCCATTCGAGTAGAGGTTTGATATGATCGATGCCCCCATTGAGATTTTCAAGTCGTTGACGAACTTTTCGTATCATGCGATCTCGGAGGATTTTTAACAGGGGATGTTCCCCTTGTCGTTCGGCCTTCGAGGGGTTTCGATCCACAATAGCTTGAACCCGTTCTAGCAGTTCATCTTGGAAAACCCTCAGGGCTGCCCACAGGACTGCCAGTAGAAGTCCGTTCTGATCAGTCCCTTTGCCGCCAAGCCAATCGACAACTTCTTCACTGAGATTATTTCGATATCGTTCTTGTTCGGCCAAACGGCGAACGACTTCTTCTAAGTGTCCACCAAGGGGGTGTTCCAAACCACCAATGGGACAGAATTTGAATTTTCGTTTAGTCTGATCATCATAATCAAAATCACAAGTGATTCTTTGAGTCATTATGCCAAACAAGGTCAGCTCAAGGCTATTGATGAGTTTGGGCTGTTTGGACCGGTCAATGACCCGAATTTCCGGTAATCGACCTTGAAGATAAGCATAATCGAAATGGGCTTCACGAATCCGAGTTGACCGGTCATAAAGCCGGCCTAAATCGTCGAGTTCGGCATAGTAACAGAGGGGGATACCTGCTTTTTCACGATAGAGGATGATGGCATCATCGTTCATATTCAACGGTTGCATCCCCGCAAGTGTTAAGGGGTCCCGGTCGCCAGAGCGACGTAAATCTGCAATGAATCTTTGGGCATCGGTACTATCATAACGAGCTAAGCCGAGAAGTTGCTTGGTATTGACATTCGCATCATCCACATTGACCGCTTGGTTGCGACGAAGATAAGGGGCAGAATAAGTTCGCAGGTTATCGAGAAGTTTATCTTGGTCGGGTTGTCTGTGATATTCTTCGAGAGCGGTGCGATTCCCAGCAAACTTATTCCGGAGAATCGCTTCACAGGCCGTGGCTAGCTCTCGGGCGAATTCGTCAAAGGCACTGGGGGGAGCATTTTTGGCCGTGTTTAAGGGCGAATATCGCAAAACTAAATCGGGAAGAGAGTTAACCCCTCCTAAACGTCGATCCCCAGAGCTACTTAATTCCGTGAGTACTTTTGATTCAATATCTGCCCAATCGACTTGGTTGATATTTTGTGAACCGAGTGCAGCAGCGATCATCACATCGTAGGTTTCTTCTGATTGCTGATCGATTAACGCAGTGACTCGACCAATTTTTTTGCTGATCATTTCTGGGGCGAGTTTTGCCGTTCTTAGCCCTTCGTCCCGATCGGATAATTCCCTGAATCGAGCTTCAAGATAGTCTTGAGCCATCTTGAGACCGTCAAAGAATCGCATGATTACACCCGTGTAAGACCCGTCCATTCGTGGGTCTTTGGTGAAGCGTTGTTGAGCCAACCCCAAACATCGGCGGATATCGCCTGAAAACATTTTTCGGTAATAATTCGAGATTTCTCGAAGCACGGCATTCACCGCATTCCGAGACTCGATTCGGACAGCACTGCGAGAGAACCCCATGGGGAGCCTGTGGGCTTCTCGCAATCGTTCGAGCCAATCTCCTGTCAGACCTGAGGAACGATTTTGTTCACTCTCGGCCATTTGATTTTCTTCTTGGAGAAGGGACGAGTATTGCTCGAAGAGTTTATAGGCATCACGCAAACCGAGAGCACTAATGCGGTGGTAAAACAAACGTTCTAAACGACCTTCGATTTCCGTTTGGAGCCGATCTCGATTTTGACTACTGGTGCGCAGGGCTTCTCCAATGCCTGCCCGTTCCATGTCTCCGGGATTGGTCGGTTTGAGTTGATTAATGTGTCGGTTTTTCCACTCTAAAAGAGCATCTTCTCTAAAAGAGAATTCTCCACTTTCGATCTGTCCGAGAAATTTTTGATGCTCCGATCGAATTAGGTTTCCCCAGGTATCATCTGGGCTCATCCCTTTCTGTGCCAATCTCTGATAAATGGCTTCAAAAGCAAGTCGCACAACCTGACGGTCGCTCCCTTGTTCTGTACGAAGGAGGGTCGGTGTGAATTGGGTGGCGAGTTTCCGATCCTTGGGAATCCCTAGGTCCTCGCGGGCATATTGATCGATGATCGAGGGACGAAGATCAGATTCCCTGCTCCAATACTTCAGGAGTAAACTGGCAAGACGGTGACCTGCTGCCCGACGCATCCGGTCGCGGTCGAAGCGAAGTTGAGCCATCCCAAAGGCACTAAATCTTCTACTACTGAATCGTGGGAACAAGGGACGAGCTTCCTCGTCAAAAACCTCTTGTTTGTACAGTAGTTGTAATTGATCTTCTAGGTTCGATCGAGCGGATCGTTTCTCACGACCAAAATCACTCAAATCAAAATCGAGGAAGATATGTTCCGCGATCATTTGATAGATCACATGATAGGGTTGAGGTGAGCCAACGAGCGGATCGTTACTCGAACCAATCAGGTAGCATGCATTCCAAGGTGGTTCATAGATAGGAATCGGATTGTCACGTTCCCACTCCACCTCATAGATTGGTTCTAATCCCCCCTCAAAATCCGTAACTTTAGGTTTCGGGGGGATAGACAAATCGAATAGCCCCTCTTTGCGTTGGGCGAAATACTCCATCTCAAGTAAACAGGCATAGGCATTTTCTCGAACTTTGGCCTTTTGTTCTTCTGAGATAAGTGGTCCGCCTGCACTGGTCATGGCCTCGGGAAGTACCGCATAATGGGTGATGTAAGGAGTACCTTGGAAGCGTTTCGAGATAATTTCACGAGCTAACATCCCAACGTCAAGGAACATTCCTGCACCCGTTCCGCCAGCCAGTGAGTATACAATCATCACTTCGATGCGGTTCAAATCGACTTCCATACCTGGGGGTAACCAACGTTGGCGGTGTGTTGGGTCGGCTGCATTTTTCAGCAATTGATCCAATTTGGCCTCGATCGTATTACGGATCGTTCGATAATGCCGGAAAAAAGCCAATCTTCCAAAAAGTCGATTTTGACCGGCTCCGTTAGAAAGTGCAATCGAGGTCAAGCGACTCATTTCACTCGGCATCCAACGAAAAATGTGGGGAAAGGTTTGATACCCCCCAGAAAAGTATTCGTTAAATTCGTTGGGAGTAATTCCACAAATAATGGCTTCGGGTACGTTCTCGCCTCGAGTAAAGCGAATACTCCGACCCACAAACGGAGGCAGCGATTCTCCAGCTAGATCGTCTAGCTTTTGTTCATCGGTATCCAGAAGCAAGTATCCAATAATCGGGTAACCCAGTGTGCCCATTCCATCACGTCCGACTCGTTCGTAAAACAGTCGTCGGATGCGTAGGAGAACGTCTTTGCCTGTTCCTCCGAGGCCGATGAGCAGTGTCGGAGCCAAATTTTGTTGAGCCATTGATGATCTCCTTTTCTTGTTATGCGTTACTCGACCCGCGACGACTTCGGAACAAACGTGTTATCATAAACCCGCCTCCCAGACCAACAATCATCAAGATACCGATCCAAACAATGTGGGAATCAAGACCGGGGAATCCGGGGATCAAGCCGCTGGACCCCTTGGGAGTGGGACGCAGTTCATCAGAAATCCAGCCGAAGATTGCGACAAAGGTAAGACAAACACCAAACCATCCAATGGCCAAGGTCCAACCCATTGCGGTTTTAGGCCAGATACGATTGGGACGATCTTGTTCCAAAAGATACGGGAACAGCCATGTATGGGATACAAAGAAAATCACGACCGAGGCAATGATCCAAATGATGAATCGGGGTAGGCACCAACACCGTGCCCAATTAAAGATACTATTGGTGTTCTCGTGACTACAAGCAAGACATAATTGGGGAAATATCACCATCAGGCATGTAGCAATTAACACCCAGCGGATTAACGGCATTATCCTACCTCCGTAACATTCAGATCGCTTGTACTTTGATTTTCTGTTGCTAAATCCCAGCGAATTAAATGAAGTTGACTCGGACCCATTCCAACGGGAATCCATTCTAAGCCGAATAGATGAGCACCAATCCGTACAGGTTGTGGCAATAGATTTTGTTCTTCTCGCCGAGAAAGGACCCGTTTTTTTTCCAAATCTACTAGTGAGTGCCATCGACCCGTAACGGACGATCCCGAAAGTAATACCAACGAACCTGAGACGTTAACACGATTGGTAGAATTGAGTTCAGACTCTTGAGTGATTCTATCCCGATCCTGAAGTTCGTTGACCGTGATCAAATCGTTTCCATCGATCGCGAGGATGCGTGTGCCCCCACTTTGTTTTACCACCGAGATCGGTGTTCCTCCTTTTTCTATTGGAACCAGATTCGACTCGAGACGATCTTTTTTCTTAAAAATCCTAATCAGATTGAGTTGCCTTGCTCTCGATTCTTTAGAAGCGACGGCAAGAGTACCAAGGGTTATCGAATCTGCTGAGCCAGATTGACGTTCGTTCGGATCGTTTTGCCGATTGTTATTGGGAAGGAAACAAACTCCACTCAATCCCCCTAGTTCCGCAGGACGTATCCCCAGAGGGATTTCGGGTTTCCAAAGGAATTGTATAGGTTGTCCCCCCCCCCAAGGGTCGATCCTAACCAATACTCCTCGTTGAGTGCCTAATACCATCAATAGGGGGTGACTTTCGGGTTTATTAACTGTCAGATTGAGCAACGCCAAACGTTCATCTGGCATGGAATATGGGAGAACCTCATGTTTTATATGTGGCGGGAGATTATCGAATTGCGATAAATAGACCCACCATAGCACGGGTTGTGACTGTTCGTTAATGGTCAGCCATACCAAAGCCGAATCATAGGGTTTCCCAAGATTCTGTCCTGTACCATTACGCTCGAATTTTTTCAGATCGGGGCGCGGACATTCAAACAGTAACGGCGTACCAACTAGCTTTTGTCCTAGGGGACACTCCCAATTAAGGTACGCGGGGTCATCCAAAGTTTTTGGTGAATCAGGTTGGATCGACAATAAATTCAAAACAGAGAGACTATATTTTGTGAATAAAACTCCCCAAGGACCACTCGTGGTAATTCGCGGTACCTTAGGACCATTTTTAGCACTTTTACTGAAATACCTATGGATTTGCGGAGGGGTTCGGAATGGTTCGACCAAGCAAAAACGCCCCTCGGGGTAGGCCAATAATATCATTCCACCAAAATGCCCCATTTCGATAGGGAAATCAGTTGAGTTTGGCTCTAAAGTCTCATCGTCAAGACAGGTAACCGGATTCCATTTTTGGACATCGATATCGACTTCCGAAAGGCGTGGTGGATTCGGTGAGGAGAACTTATTAGTGGGAAGTGCGATGGTTGGAGTAGTGGAATTCGATGCCGATTTATCCTGAGATGGGGCGATCAAGATATTTTCACTTAGAGGGGGGAACTTGGAACCACACGTTCGACAGAATTGGGCTAAAGGCTGATTAATACTCAAACAAGCTTTACCATTTGTTGTTTGACGACAGACTTTAATAGTTCGTTTACAAGAGGGACAACCCTGTAAACGAATCGGCTTAGTAGGTGGGAGAATCTGAAGACAATCAGCGTATGGGCATCTCATTGATTGAAAATCCAATTGTATTAGTTTAGATATTTCCTATCTGTTATATCATTCTCAGTCAATAGTTTACGAATGACAATCTTGGTAGTGGAAAAAGAATTTAGAAAAAGAAAACATTGATTGATCTGTAATCAATTGGTTGTTACGCAGAGTAAAGCTGTTTCGCGGCAACCTGACCCTTGCTTATTCATGCTACCAATAGTTATTCGTCACTGACTCCTCGCCATACTTCATAAGATGCTCCCTAAAATTCGTCCATGCTTTGGAAGGGTTTGACTTTCTAGAGGATCATAACAATTGGGTAAATGGCTTGCATCTTTTCTCTCAGGAGGGATGCCCTTCCGTACCGTACACTTTTTGGCTATCTTTAATAAGGATGCATCCGATTCCTAATTCTCCTCTTCGTGATTTTCCCTGCACTGCTTGTGGCGCGGTGTGCGATGATCTCACTTTGATTCCGCTCGGGATGGGTTTCTCTGTCGAAACCCAAGGCTGCGAATTGGCTCGCGAGTGGTTCGAGCGATTACAACATCACCAGCCCCCCGTTGCTCGAATCGGTGAGCAAGAAGGGCCGCTGCCTCAAGCATAGGATGCTGGTGCTCATTATATTCAAAAAAGTCGAGCACCGGTTATCTATGGCCTTTCTCGTTCGACCACCGCTGGGCAACGAAGCGCCATTCAACTTGCAGAAAAATTGGGGGCCACAATCGATACCACGGCAGCCACGGGGCATGCGCCTTCTCTACGGGCCGTTCAAGAGGTCGGTGAATCGACCTGCACTTTGGGGGAAGTGCGACAACGGGCCGATTTGGTCATTTATTGGGGCTGTGATCCCGTGCGGACGCATCCTCGTCATGTCTCCCGTTACATCGATCGCTCGCGAACCAAAATTGGTATCGTTGATGTGCAAGCCACACTTTCTACCCAAATTGCTGATCATGTCGAAATCATTCCCTCGGGTGAGGATTGGAATATCCTTCAAGGAATACGACTCATTCTCAAGGGTTACTCTTGTTCCATTCCTGCAGCACAGCGATTGGCCACACTCATCAAAGAACATCGATTTATAGTGATTTTCTTTGGCGGGGGGCTTGTTCAAGGGGTTCATGCCCATCGTGATGTGGAAGCGTTGTTGTGTTTGGTCAACGAAAATAATAACAACAAACGTCTTTATGCCAGACGATTGCGACGCTTTGGCGATGTGGCGGGGGCGGATAGTGTTTTAACTTGGCAGACAGGATTTCCTTTTTCTGTGAATTTTGCTTTGGGGTACCCGCGCTATCATCCTGTGGAATTTAATGTTCCCGAAATGCTCGAACGTCGCGAGGTGGATTGTTGCCTTTTTGTTGGAACAGCGACTGCCGAAGACTTTTCAGCACAGGCACGGGAAACTCTCGCGAAAATACCGGTCCTTGTTCTCGATGCTCCGCATCAGTCTTCGACCCTATCCAGTACGGTGCATTTCACAACCGCAGTGGCAGGATGGCATAGTATGGGGACGGCCTATCGCATGGATGAGGTTCCCATCCCCTTACGACCGGTGGTGCAAAGCCCCTATCCGACCGATGCCGAAGTGCTTGAAGGTTTATTACAACGATTGTGAGTGCCTATTTCTCGTCGAAATCGTGTCGAGACGATAAGTTAAATCCAAGAATGTAACACCCATAAGATTGATTCAACCCCAAAAGGTCACATGCATATTTTGGCGATCGATATTGGCACTTCGACGGTAAAGGCGGCCATTCTCGATGTTCAAACGGGTGAGAATGTCACACCGATTAGTAAAGTCCCCTACGAGATACAAAGCCCCGTGCCCGATGCCTACGAAATCGAAATCGATGTGTTGCAACGGGCCGCTTGGACGGCAGCCCAACAAGCTACCTCTCGATGCCCCCCCTCTGTGACGGTCGCGGGGGTGGGCCTTTCCTGCCTGATGCCCGCGCTCGTTTTGCTCGATGCTCAGGATCGTCCGCTCAGCCCGTGTTGGTTGCATCTGGATCGGCGATCGCGTCCACAGGCTCGACGCATCCTTCAAAATTATGGGGATGAATTTTTGGCAGA
Organism: Gemmataceae bacterium; assembly: GCA_026419115.1. Classification (GTDB taxonomy): domain Bacteria; phylum Planctomycetota; class Planctomycetia; order Gemmatales; family Gemmataceae; genus SKW135. Next base: position 1,002 of record JAOAAA010000100.1, on the reverse strand, counting down.
GTGTGGAAATCGTCCCTTACCGGGGGGGGTCTCGGCCTTGTGTTATCTCGCACAAATCGAAGCCGATCCTTCTTTGAAGTCGCGTGTGGCTCACTACCTTCATGCCAATGGCTACTTGGCTTTTATGCTGACCGGTGAACGGTACTTCGATCGGGCTAATGCAAGTTTCACAGGGCTTTTTGGAACGATTACTCATCAACAATGGTCCGAACGTTGGTGCGAGGTTTTTCAAGTGAATCGAAAAACTCTTCCTCCTGTGGTCAGCGGCGATCAAACCATTGGCACATTAAGAAACGAGTTGGCCGATTTATGGAAGCTACCTTACGGATTACCCGTGAAAATAGGTACGGCTGATACCTCCAGTGGTATGCTCTTTGCCAAGATGGCCGACACCGACTTGTTGCATTCTGTAGGAACAACACAGGTTTTGGCTCGCTTGGTCGATCGCCCCATTCCCGATGCACGCCGCTTGACTCGTTTACAT
>JAOAAA010000100.1:0-508 GCA_026419115.1 Gemmataceae bacterium | reverse complement strand
TGGCTTCATGATTTATGTTTTCGAGATCAGACCAAAGAAGAATTTTTTTCGCGAACCGTGCCCGAAGCTATTCCCTTTTTAGATGAGACCGAAGTGATTCTCGATCCTCCGTTTCTAGGGGGAGATCGTTTAGAGATCGAACAACGAAGGGCCGCTTTCCGAGAATTGACCTTATCCACACACCGCGAGGGGTTACTCAAAGCACTCTTGCGCGCCATGCGCGATGGTCATCGCACTGCGTTCGCCGCATTGGATTGGCCGACGGAAAAACCAGCCCGAATAATTCTCACCGGTGGCGGCGCCGAGATTATGCAACAACTCTTGCCAGAATATCAGCATGCCCCGATCGTTTCCATCGATGAAGGTGCCATGCGTGGTGTCGCTTGTTTGTTTCAATGAATGTTCCTGCTCACCTATGGGGCTATTTCCCACATCTTCGAGAACCCGCCCCATGATGCTCCTGATCGAAATTCGGAAATCTGTGCAGCGAATCAGAAATCGGAAATCT